>CAYUFY010000258.1:0-7672 GCA_964443795.1 uncultured Anaerolineales bacterium
TGAGCAGGCAGAACACCGTTTTTTTACCAGACACACGTTACAGGGACACTACCAATTATCGGAAGTGGATGAAGTTGGAGGATGCATTTATGAGCCAACCGGAGTGACTGGCGTTAGTTTATCTGCAATCCAGCTCAGCTTTTAAAGCCGTCATGTACCCGATATTATTTTAAGCAGTATCTTTTGAAAATATTTAACGGTTAGATATTGTGAAAGGCGGCGCAGAACCACAGGCTTAAATTGGTCGCTGGGCAATCAACCGATTGCGGAGCTTGTGGGGAGCCAATGGCGAAACCGGCTGTCCCAGTTACTGGGTTAGTCGGTTTTTATTATTTTAAAGCTGACTAACCAGGGAGGATTAGAAAATAAGGTTGACACACAAAGCCGAGGTGATCTATGTCCACAAAATATCTACAGCGATTGGTTGGCGAGTCTTGCACTTTCTTTAGAAAGGAGAATCGAATGTCACTCAAAACTAAAACCCTATTTTCTATTGTGACTGTTTTGCTAATGGCTTCTGTGGCCATTAGCCCGGCATTGGCTGAAGGGCAGAATGGCACCACTCTTACGGCCACAGTGACCACCGCCGCGCACTGGACCCGCACTTTCAACTGGACGATTGACAAGTCGGTTGCGCCAGATACGTTGGATTTGTTTAGAGGGGATCAAGGCGCTTCCACTTATACGATTGCGGTCACCAAGGATGGTGGCACTGATGAAGCGTGGATGGATGGGGAAGTTTGTGTCACTAATGGCGGTGCGGTGGCCACAGTCAGTTTGGCGATCACGGCTGTGTTGCGTGAGCATGACTCGCAAAACGCGCCAGTGATTAACACCGCTTCGGTGGATGTCAGCGGTAATCCGGTTTTAGATCCCGGCGAAACCGGGTGCTATGCCTATCGCGTCGCCATTCTCAACCCCATTGCTGGCAACAACTACCGAGTGGATGCGGATGTCACCATCCGCAATCACTCTGGGTCATTAGGGGTACCCAAAGGCCCCAGCCCGGCGGCGACCGCTGTTTTGGGCGAGGTGGTCATTATCAACAGTTCCATCAACGTGGATGATCCCAACGGTGGCCCGTGGGCATTTAGTGATAGCGGCTCAGTGTCCTACTCCCGCACCTTCACCTGCGATGCCGATGAAGGTCAGCACGGCAACACAGCCACTATCCGCGAAACCGAGCAATCTGACAGCGCGAGTGTGACAGTCAATTGCTATGGCCTTGAAGTCAGCAAGACCGCTCAGACTTCCTTCACCCGCACTTACAATTGGGATATCTCCAAGACTGGCGGCAAGCTGGATATGTTCCGCGGCGACACCGGCTACTCGGAATACCTCATCACCATTGACCTGCTTGGCTTCACCGATAGCGCCTGGGCGGTGAATGGCAAGATTACCATTCACAACCCCGCGCCAATGGCGGCCACGCTGACCCAGGTAACGGATAGCCTCGGTGCTGTAGTCTGCCCCGCGCTGACTGTGCCTGCCCGTGACGATCTTGTCTGCACCTATAGCGGTGCTTTGTCCGATGCGACGACCCGCACCAACACAGCCACCGCCACCCTGCAAAACACGCCCAGTGGCACCACCGACTTCTCTGGCACGGCGGCAGTCGTATTCGACGAGAAGACGACCATTACCGAAGTTAACAAATCCATCACCGTCATTGACGGGAATGAGTCGGAAACCTTCGAAGACGATGGCACTTGGGTATTGCCCGCCGGTCCCTTCACCTGCGATGAAGATGAAGACGTGTATCCCAACACTGCCACCATCCGCGAAACCAGCCAGTCGGCCACCGGCTATGTCACCGTCAACTGCTACGCCCTGGATGTGACCAAGGATGCCCACACATCCCTAACCCGCACATGGACGTGGACCATTGACAAAGTTGGCGACAAGAACAGTCTCACCCTATCGCCCGGCCAGCAATATCTGGTGAACTATGGGGTGACGGTGAGTGCTGTCAGCGCCGATAGCCTGTGGGCGGTGAACGGCAAGATTACCATTCACAACCCCGCGCCAATGGCGGCCACGCTGACCAAGGTAACGGATAGCCTCGGTGCTGTAGTCTGCCCGGCGCTGACTGTGCCTGCTGGTGGCGATCTTGTCTGCACCTATAGCGGCGCTTTGCCCGATGCGGCGACTCGCACCAACACGGCCACCGCCACTTTGCAGAACACGCCGAGCGGCACCACCGACTTCTCCGGCACGGCTCCGGTAGCCTTTGGCTCAGCGACCATCACCAAAGTGGATGAGTGCATTACTGTCACCGATGACAAGCAAGGTTCGCTTGGCACGGTGTGCGCCGCGGCTTCGCCCAAGACGTTCACCTACAGTCTCTATGTCGGCCCGTATCAGGCTTGTGGCTCCTATCAATTCATCAATGTCGCTTCGTTCGTCGCTAATACCACTGGCGCTACGGGAAGTGACCGCTGGATTGTGGATGTCACCGTCCCCTGCGGCGGCGGATGCACCCTGACCCCCGGCTACTGGAAGACGCACTCGAAGTACGGCCCGGCCCCGTATGATGATACATGGGCTCAACTAGGCGAAGACACCCTGTTCTTCTCCAGCGGCCAAAGCTACTATCAGGTGCTGTGGACCAACCCCAGCGGCGGTAACGCCTACTACATCCTAGCGCACGCCTATATCGCGGCCAAGCTGAATGGTATGAATGGCGCGAACACCAGTGCGGTGGCCAGTCAACTGACCCAGGCGGAGGCTCTGTTTAGCAACCCACTCTACACACCGGCATACGTTGCCACCCTCAAAGGCAGTAAGGGCAATACTCTGCGCGCGCAATTCCTCACCTTGGCGGCTACGCTCGATAAATACAACAACGGCCTCATCGGCCCCGGCCACTGCTCGGAGTAAACTCTCCGAACAAATCGGTCGCATTCCCCTCGGGGCAGGCCACCCGCCTGCCCCGAAATTTTTAACCACCTGACACCCGCGCAGGTTGGCTATATACTTGCCCCATTCCCCGGAGGCCCTTATGGCAGACACACACATCATCCTGCTCCCCAAAGACTCGTATGGCGATTGGCTCGATGGCGTCAAAGATTACGCGATGAAGTTTGGCATCAACTTCACCAACGACCCCGCCACGGCCAGCAAGCAAACCACCGTCACCCTCGTCACCCCGGCCAACCCGCTCGAGGCCTATGATGAAGACATGGCCGCCTGGCTACTGCAGACCGCGCCCGGCGTGAAAGTGGATGTGGTGACGGCGAACACGCCCGCCGAGGCGCGCACCGCGCTCGCCGCGCGGGTGGCCGCCAACGATCAATTGGCCGGGGCCCGTTGGGCCGCGCCCGCCGCGTCACCCGCGCCAGTGGCCGCCCCGAGCGGCCCCAAAATCATCAACGGCCTCAGCGGCGCTTTGCAAATGAAATCCGACAAGGGCCGGTATGCGGCGAAAATCGAGAACATCCAATTCACCGAGACGATTAAAAATCACACCGGCAACACCATCAAATACACTTACGTCGGTGTGAAGGGCCGACCCGTGGCGGGTGGCCAGGAATTTTTTCACACTAGTTGGAACGGCGACCTGAGCCTGGGCCCCAACTGCACCGGCCCGCGCGACTCGTGCGGCGGCCCGTGGGACGATAGTTGCACCATCGCCACCCCCGGCCAATATCGCCTGACCCTCGAGATCTGTTTTGGCGGGGACGACTGGCAAACCCTCACCGAGGGCATTGAAATTGAAGTGGTGGAGTGGACACCGAGCTAAGTCGCCCCGACCACGCCGAACCGAATTAAACGCCCCGCGCCGACTCAGCTACCAGCGAGTCGGCGCGGGCTATTTAAAAATTCACCTTACTCACCGGTCATTCCGAGCGAAGCGATGAATCTCTACGTTCAGGCGTAGAGACTCCTCGCTTTGCTCGGGGTGACATTCTAAAAACGCGCTCCTCTGTGTAAGGTGAATTGAAGCCTGGTGGAGCCGGGCGCGGCTAATGTTTGAAATGCACAAACACCCGCCCAAAATTCTTGTCATCCTTTTCCACCCGGTGGTACAGCGCCTTGATGCGCGGCTGATTGAGAAAGCGGAGCACCTTCTTCTTCAACTGCCCACTCCCCTTGCCGGGGATGATTTCCACGAGGCTGATGCGCTTCTCAATCGCGTCTTCGATAATCTCCTCCAGCGCTTTATCCAGCGCGCGGCTATCGTTGTAGATGTCGTGTAAATCCACTTTGAGTTTGGCCATGGGGGTCTCCTGCTTGTCTAATCCGTTAAATCCGTTCCATCCGCCGACTATTGTAGCCCATTTTGCCCCTCATCTTCCCCAATTTCTCCCCACGGCCTTCACAGTCAGTTCACAATCTCTCAGCATACTGTAGGCAATATCACAAAAGGAGATATCTATGAACGGCAAAAGCATTTTCAAAGTTGGGTTGGGGGTTCTGCTCGCTATCGTGGTCATCGGCCTCGCGGCGGGCGTTGGGTTTGGCGGCTATCGCCTCGGGTATATGCAGGGCCTGGCGCAGGAAGGCAAAATCGTCATCGCCGCGCCGGGCGGCGGAGAAACCCCCGTCGAGCCGGGCGCGTTCGCCTATCGCGGCTACGCTCCCTTTGGCTACGGTTACGGCCCGGGCTGGCATCGGCCCTTTGGGGGTGGGTTCGGGTTTCTGGGCTGTCTCGTCCCCCTCGCGATTTTCTTCGTCTTCTTCAGCGTGATGCGGATGGTCTTCTTCCGCCGCACGATGTGGGGCCACGGCCCGTGGGGTCATCATGGCCCGCCCGGTGAATGGCGTGACCGCGCACCGACCCACTTCGACGAGTGGCACAAGCGAGCGCACGGCGAAACGCCCAAACCCGAAGGCGGCGAATCACCCTCCACTTAACTTCAGCAAACACTGAGAACCCACCGGGCGCAAAGTTTAGGCTTTGCGCCCGGCTTGGTTTTACGGTTACACTCTGGTCAATGAAAACCATCCTCGTCGTGGATGACGAAACCAAAATCGTCCAACTCGCGCGCGACTATCTCGAACACGCCGGCTTCCGCGTGCTCACCGCCGCCGATGGCCCCGCCGCGCTCATCCGCGCCCGCGCCGACCACCCCGACCTCATCGTGCTCGATCTCGGCCTGCCGGGGCTGGATGGTCTCGACGTGACGCGTGCCCTCCGCAAAGATTCCAACACACCCATCATCATGCTCACCGCGCGCGGCGAAGAGTCGGACAAACTCATCGGCCTCGAACTTGGCGCGGACGATTACATGGTCAAGCCCTTCAGCCCCAAGGAACTGGTGGCCCGCGTGCGCGTGGTGTTGCGCCGCTGGGAAACGGCACCCCCGGCGGGCGACCTCATCCGCGCGGGCGACGTGACCCTTGACGTGCCCCGGCTTAAAGTCACGGTCGCGGGCCGCGCGGTGGAGGTGACCCCCAGCGAATTCGCCCTGCTCGCCGCGCTGGCCCGGCAACCGGGGCGGCTCTTCACCCGCGCCCAACTCCTCGACGCCCTGCACGGCGTCGCCTTCGAATCCTACGAGCGCGCCATAGACGCGCACATCAAAAACCTGCGCCGCAAGCTCGAACCCAACCCGCGCGCGCCGCGCTATATCCTGACGGTGTATGGGGTGGGCTACAAATTTGCGGAATAACTTCCAACCTCAAAACCCAACCCCCCAATTTTGAAATTTGAAATTGGGAATTTGAGATTTGGGATTTGAACCCCCATGCCCCCTCACTTCCCCCGCTCCCGCCCCCGCTGGTGGCCCGCCGCCGAACCCTGGCCCCCGCGTGGCAATGCCTTCGCCGCCTGGCAACACCGCCGGTTCTTCTTCCGGCGCATTGTCGTGATCTTTGGTCTGGTCATGTTCTTCATGGTGGGCGCGTGCAGCGGCCTCTACTGGCTGACCACGCAAATCGCGCGTCTGGCCAACCTGCCCCTGAGCACCATCCCCTTCCTGGCCTTCGGCGCTTTTTTTATGCTGATGTTGGTCTTCGCCTCGGCCTTGCGAAGTTTCATCCGCCTCGCGCGCCCGGTGGGGGATCTCATCGAAGCCGCCGGGCGCGTGGAGAACGGCGATTACTCCACCCGCGTGGCCGAGCGCGGCCCGCGCGAAGTGCGCGCCCTGGCCCGCGCCTTCAACAAGATGGCGGCTGGTCTGCAAAATGATGAACAACAACGCCGCGCCCTGCTCGCCGACGTGACCCACGAACTCCGCACCCCGCTCACCGTCATTCAAGGCAACCTCGAGGCCCTGCTCGATAGCGTCTACCCCGCCGACCCGCCGCACCTCACGCCCATCCTCGACGAAACCCAGGTCATGGCGCGCCTCATCGAAGACCTGCGCACGCTGGCCCTCGCCGAAAGCGGCGCGCTCCCCTTGCATTTAGAATCCACCGATTTGGGAATTTTGCTCACCGATGTGACCGCCGCCTTCCGCGCCCGCGCCGACGCGGCGGGCCTCACGCTGACTTTAACCCTCGCGCCCGACCTCCCCCTGCTCGACCTCGATCCCGAGCGCCTGCGTGAAGTGGTGACCAACCTGCTCACCAACGCGCTTCGCCACACCCCACCCGGCGGGGCACTCACTCTCAGCGCGGATTGCCCGACCCCGGCGCGGGTGCGCGTCTCCGTCGCCGACACTGGCACTGGCATCGCCCCCGCCGACCTCCCGCACATCTTCGACCGCTTCTACAAATCCGCCGCCTCCCCCGGCAGTGGCCTGGGTTTGGCCATTGCCAAAAACTTAGTCGAGGCCCACGGCGGCGAAATTAGAGCCGAGAGCGAGGTGGGGAAAGGGACGCGGGTGGAGTTTGGGTTGCTGGTTAAATAAGCCGCGCTGACTGGCTCCAGTCAGCGCGGCTTTTGTCGTAATCAGTAACCAACCTATAGTATCAGGGATAGCGCGAATAGCAATAAGAATATCGCAATCCCCATCGCCACGAAAGATTTGATGATGCTTTTTCGCGTACCAGTGGCGAGGTCTCCCCGTGTGATCAGGGATAATGGCAAATCCCCCGGTCATTACGAACTTTGATGTGACTGCCCTTGCCGCGCACCAGTTCACATCCGCGCCGCAATGCATAAGCAATGAATTCGCGGCTAGTGCGGAGCGCATTCACGTCTTTCTTCTTGGACATGAACTACGCCTCGGTCGTCACTACCCCGCCGCCTACCGTGCCCTTGACTGACTCTACTAACTCAATCAGTTTATCTGTGAACTCTTCGGCATTCACCCCCGCAGGCAGACAAATGTGGAATTCAAAATCCGTTTGCCGAGCACGGGTGGGGGCCTTGGTCCGCACAGAATAAGCCACGCGACTTTCTTTGACGCGGGCAGGTTTGGTAACCGTCTTTTTGGGGATCTTAACAGTATTCATATTTCCTCCAAGTCGTGGCAATTATAGCCCCAAAAAAGAACTCGCCGACTCACCGAATTGCATTACGGCGATTGTATAGTTATCCAGGTATATTTTTTCCGTGCACTCTGTCAACGAATACGAAACCCCTTCGCGTAAACGAATGGCGGCGCGAGTGTGTATTCGTTGACAGCAGGGCTGGAAAAGACTTTTCTGGATACCTATAACGCCTTAAGCTCTTATTATCACTGTCCATTCGCGGAAAATATTTTGAAATCGTGAATTGTTTGGTAAGTGTAAGGGCTCAAGACATCGTGAACATTTTTAAACACACTTGTTATCTCGGTGA
>CAYUFY010000259.1:0-7669 GCA_964443795.1 uncultured Anaerolineales bacterium
GGGGTGGGGGGCCCCGGGGGGGGGGGGGGGGGGGGGTTGGGGGGGGGGGGGGGGGGCGCCGTATGGATCGCCGTGGGCGCGCGGGTTTCGGTCACCGCGTTTTCAGTCAAAATCTGCGGGACACGGGTGGCGAGGAATTGCGTGGGGTTGAGGGCCACTTGCGTCGGGGAAGCCGGGGTGGGCGTGGGGGCGCAGGCGGAAAGCAAAATGCAAAATGCAAAACACAAAACGTAGGGCGTAGGTCGCGCTTGTCGCGCGACGGTTGGGGCCGCATAAGGTGCCGGGCTACAAGCCCGACCTACAGGTGAGTGAAGCATGACTATGGCGTCTTGACCACAAACTCCACCCATGTCACTTGCCCGGCGTTTATCGTGATGGTTTGCCGATGCGTGGTGGTGGTGTTGACCGCGACGGTGTACGTGCCGAGGGGTAAATCGCTGGCCACGAAATTTTCTTGCAGGACCTCATCGCCATTGAGCGACTCTTGGGCATAGGTGGCGAGGTAACGGGTGCGCGCGAAATCGGCATCCACGCTTTCGGGGCGGACAACGACGGTGAGGCCGGGCACCGGCTGGCCATTGGCGTCGGCTACGCGCCCGGCGAGCACGCCGTAGGGTTTGGCGTTGTAATACAGGGGCTTGAGCCACAGCTCCGGGTTGCGCGTGGAGATGTAATCGTTGCGCCCGACGCGCACTTCAAAATGCAAATGCGGGCCAATGGCTACGCCGGTCTGCCCCACCGTGCCGAGTAAGTCACCGGCCTGCACCCGGTCACCGACTTTAGCGGTCACCGCTTTCATATGCGCATACAAATTAAATACTGGCTCGCCGCCATAGGTCTGATCGAGTTGGATGACGACCAGATTGCCATAGAAATTTGTAGCGGGGCCATAGGCCGTGGTCAGGTCATCCCCGGCGACAATCACCGCGCCCGCCCCGGCGGCGATGATGGGCGTGCTAGCGGGATTCTCGAATTCCACCCCATGGTGCGGCACGCGCAAACCTTGTTGGGTGGAACCGTAGGGATAGTTGCGTTCGGGATAATTCACGTAATCGCCGGGGATGGGGCGGTCGAGCCACAAGTGGGCGGCGTTGGTGATACAGGCCAAATCCGCACAGGGGGTAACGGGCGCGGCGGTGGGTTGCGGCGCGGGGAGCGGCGTGATGGTCGCGCCAGCGGTGGGCAAGGTCCCCGTGTTTTGAATCGGCGTAATGGTCTCAAACGGTGCGGGTGTCACCGTCACACTCGCGCGCGCCTGTTGCGTGAGAATTTCGACCACGCGTGTGGCGACAAACGCTGTGGGGTTAATGGCCGAGGCGGTGGGCGCAGATGAACAGGCGGAAAGAGCAAACCCCAAAATCCAAATTCCCAATCCAAAAACCAACCAGCGAGTTGGATTTGGAATTTGGAATTTGGAATTTGGAATTAGTTTTCTTTTCACTTCCGCTCTCTCAACACCGTTTCAATCTTCGCCATCACTTCATTGGCTTGGGTTTCGAGCGCGGCGAGTTCGGCCAGCCAGGTTTCGGCGGCGGCGCGGTCGGCCACGGCTTGGGCGTTGGCGCGCACATTGAGGCCCGCGCCACTCAGCGCGGCTTTGGCGAGATAGGCCGCCGAGCCGCCGTCGGAGATGGCGTTGAGGTTGCCGTGTTCGATGGCGAGATAGGCGAGATTAAGCGCGGTCACTGCCCCCCGCGCGACGCGGAGGGGAACGGCGGCGGCGCGCGCGTAAGCGGCGGCAATGGCCTGCGCCCGGGCGGATTGCTGTTGCTCGGACTCTTTGGGTAGTTTGAAGGCGGCCATCACTTCTTCAAAGGCCGCCGCGTCGTCGTTGACGGCGGCGGTGAGGTCGGCGCGGAATTGGTCGGCGCGGGCGAGCATGGTTTGCATTTGCGCCTCGACTGCGGCGTATTTCTTTTTACCAATCGTCAGCCGCGCCACCATGCCCACCAGCGCGGCGGCCATCGCGCCCGAATATGCCGCCGCCGACCCCCCCCCGGGCGCGGCGGTTCCGGCGGCGAGATTCGCGATGAAGGTCGTATCCGCCATTTGGTCACGCCCCCCAGCGGGCGCGGGGGAACCGCTCTCGCTGAGTTTGTTTTCCAAAATTTGTTTGGGTTCCAGATCATCCAGTTGTAAATACCATTGCGCGGCCTCGATCAATGCGGCTTGCGGAATCATACCCACGAGTTCGCTGTGGGTAATGGCCGCGCCATAGCGGGCGGCCTCGCGCCGCACGAATTCCTGCACCCGCGCGATGGGCGTTTGGGTGAAGTCGGTGAGGTTCATGCTCACTTGCGCCTGGCCCTCGACCAACACGCCCATGCCCTTCACAAACCGCAGACCGCCAGACGAGTGCCGCACAGCCTTGGCGATCTTCTTGGCGATCTCGACATTGGCGGTGTTGAGGTAGATGTTGTAGGCCACCAGGAAGGGGCGCGCGCCGATGACGGTGGCCCCCGCCGGGCCGACCTGCTTGGGGCCATAGTCGGGGTCGCGGGCCGGGTTCACGCCGATTTCGGTTTTGAGTTTTTCGTATTCACCGCGCCGGATGTTTTCGAGGTTGGTGCGCTCGGGCCGCGTGGCGGCGGACTCGTAAAGATAGACCGGGATGTTCAACTCGCGCCCCACGCGCTCGCCGAGGCGTTGGGCCAGCGCCACGCATTCGGCCATGCTCACCTCGCGGATGGGGATGAAGGGCACGACATCCGTGGCCCCGAGGCGGGGATGCTCACCCCGATGCGTGTTCAGGTCAATGAGTTGCGCGGCCCGCGCGATGCCCGCATAAGCGGCGGCCTCGACCCCCGCCGGTGAGCCGACGAGCGTGACCACGGTGCGGTTGTGGTCGGTGTCGGAACTGACGTTGAGGACGCGCACGTCCGCGCCGCCCGCGCTTTCCATGGCGGCGACAATGGCTTGCACGACTTCAGGGCGGCGGGCTTCGGAAAAATTGGGGACGCATTCGATGAGAGGGGACATGGTGATTAGAGTTAGAGTGGGGAGTTAGAGGGAGGCGTAAAGCGTATTGCGTGAGGTGGCACGAAAAACGCCGCTGAGTTTTCTCGACGGCGTGGGGATTATACCAAAGGGAACCTCACCCCCCACCGGCTAACCCTAAAGGGTGCTACGTGAAGCCTTGATTCCAGTTCGGATTGGGAATTGCTGGACCACATGCAGTATCAGTAGTTCACGAAAGCACCCTGACGGTTCGACTTTCGCTCGCCGTGTCGAAGGGGGCGGGCTTCGACAGGCTCAGCCCGCGCTTTTCGTGAAGGACTGAGTCTATTTGCCATTCATGCGCGCCGGGGCTAAACTGGCGCTATGTTATCCACGCCCGACCTGCTGGCGCAGATTGGCCTGTTCCAGGGGCTATCAACCACGGACTTTGCGATGCTGGCGGCCCGGTTTAACGAGAGCCGATTTGAGCGGGAGGCGTTCATTTTTTATGAAGGCGATGAGGCCACGCGTTTTTGGGTGGTTAAAGAAGGTCAGGTGAAAATCGTAAAATATGGCGAGAGCGGGAAGGAAATAGTCCTGGAGGTGATTCCCCCCGGGGAAGTTTTTGGGGGAGGCACCATGTTGATGAGCAAGCAACCCGCCACGGCCCAGGCGCTTTCGGAGGTGGTGGCGCTAAGCCTGCCGCTGGAAGCCTATAAGCGTTTGTTGCGCGATTATCCCGACGTGGGGGTGCGCGTGATCGAAACTTTGGGCGACCGCTTGCTAGGGGTGATCCGGACGCGGGCGATGGCCAGCGAGCGCGCCGAGCGCCGGATTGCGCATATTCTGCTCAAACTGGCGGATAAGTTCGGGGAACAGACGCCCGACGGGCTGGTCATTAACGCGCATTTGTCACGGCAGGATATCGCCGAATTGTCGGACACGACCATTGAAACGGCGATCCGCGTCATGTCCAAGTTGCGTGGCGAGGGGTTGGTGAAAACCCTGCGCGGCGGCTATGTGGTTATCGTTAATCTCCAGAAGTTCCGAGATTTGGGGGAGAGTGTCTGGCGCGATAAATAAAAACTCCCGCCGATTGCTTGGGGCGGGAGTTTTTATTTGGGCCGGGCTGGTCTTATTCGCTGGCGTCCCAGCCGATCTCTTCGACAGCGGTGAAAATATCGGTGGCCGAGATGAGGCCGATGAGCGCGCCGCTCTCATCGGCGACAGGCATATGGTGGATGTTCCGGGCTTGCATGGTGCGCGAACAATCTTTGAGCGATACATCGGGCCGAGTGGTGACGATGGGCGCGGACATAATCTCGCGCACAATGGTCGCCGCTGGGTCGCGCTCGGCCCCCACAATTTTGTCGCGGATGTCGGTGGTGGTGATGATGCCATAGCCGTCGTCGAGACTGACGATGAGGCTGTGAATGTTGCGACGGCGCATGAGGGTCATGGCGTGCGCCACGCTGGCTTCGGGGTCAATAAAAATTACAGGACGGCTCATCCAATCGCGCACATGATGGCTCATGGGGTTCTCCTATGGCAAAGGGCTAGCCTTGATTATACGTCACTCGATTGAGGCCGGAGGTTGACAATCTGGCGGGATGGCGTGGGGGAAAGCCTGACCACAGTTATGGCATTTGGCGGTCGGCTCATAACACCAGACTTCCACTTCCGGTTCGCCGCAGTGGGGGCAGGGGACATAGTCGGGGTAAGGAGCGCCGGCGGGTGGCGCTGACCCGTCGGGCGCGGAGCGTAATCGCAGGCGAACACCCCAATCTCGCCACCAACGTCGCAAAGTGTTAATCCAGGTCGGCATAGAGGGGGATGTCATCGGGTTAACAAACTCCAGCAAGGGAGGCTAGCAACCGGATGTAGTTTAGCCTAATTCATAGGCCGGTGACTATGACGAGTATCATAAATAGCAGATCGGTCTGTCGGGCGGGGGGATTGGGCGTATTTTGCCGGCCCGCTCATTTGACACCCGCCCCCGCCGCGGCTATAACTTGCGCCCATGCGCACACTGTTGGGTTGGCTTCGTTTCGCGGTCGCTCTGCCGACGATTGCTCTGGCCGCCAGCCTGATCCTGCTCATCGGCTGGATGCCGGTTAAGTTTAAGGGCATCCGGCTTGGGCCATGGCTGGCCACCCTCACTGCGCGCTTCGGGCTGAGGCTGTTCAACATCCGGTTCCACTGCCCGGCCCCCGAAACATTCTGGCAACACTCCGGCTTTGTTTTCGCCAACCACATCACCTACTTTGATATTCCGCTGGTCATGGCGGTCATCCCGCTCCGCTTCGTGAGCGCCTTGGAGACCAAGGCTTGGCCGTTTATCGGGCAGGCGGCCACGGCGCTGGATACGGTCTTTGTTAACCGGGGCGACAAGCAGAGTCGGGCGGCGGCGCGCGAGCAATTGGCGCAAACCCCCAAGTATCCGCCCATCGTGGTCTATGTTGAGGGCGGCATCGGCCCGCCCCAGGCGCTACAACCATTCCGCTATGGCGCGTTTGAGATTGCCGCGGCGAATGCCACCCCGTATTTATTGTGTGTGATTCGCTATGACCACGCGGAGGTGATGGCCTGGCAGAACGAAAGTTTTATGGCCGCCTTCTGGCGATTGGCCTGCTTCCCCGGGCCGATTCGGGCGGAACTGATTCCGCTCGGCGCGGTGAGGCCGACCCCGGACGCTGATCCGCAACGACTGGCCGAGGAAGCCCACACGATTATGGCTACGGCATTGGGGATTGAAGTAAAAAGTAAAAAGTGAAAATTACTCTTCACTTTTTACTTTTTTAAACACTTGTGTCTCACTCGGCAACTGGTGCACCGGCCCGTCTGTGCCGCGCGGGTCCCACGGCACGCGCCGGTCGGCGACGGGGGCGATTTTCTGGCCGTAGGCGGTGAGCGTGCGAACGGCCACGCCATTACGATATAAGACGGTGGTGCGAGTGCGCTCGCTCGCGCCAATCAAACGAATGCAGTCGGGTTCACTGTAGCGTTGCCAGGCGTCATCCACGGCGCGCGGGGTGTAAAACAAAATGCCCGGGCCGCCTGAAACGCCGATATGCTCCGGCGCGTCGGGGCCGAGTTTGTTGAAGACCAGCACCCCATCCACGAGGTGGCCCGCAAAACTGCGGAGGTGAAACGGGCGGCCTTTGAAGGTCACGTTGGTCTGCCGATAGTTTTCCCCATCAAAATCCACGTAAACCAAGTTGTCCCACGGGGCCGCGCCGGGCGTGCCGCTATATTCATCCACCGCCAGTGGGTGACCGGCGAGGTTGAACACTTCAATATGGTCATGCCACACGCCGGACATGAGGGTGAGCGTGTGGGCGACGGTGCCGGGAGGGAAGGCGAGGGAGGGCATGGAGGAAGTGAAAAATAAAAAGTGAAAAGTGAATGGGAGCGATTTGCTTTTTTACTTACCACTTTTCACTCCAAAGGATGCTTGCGCTTCGCTCACTAACAACTTCACCGCTTCCAGCCGCCCGCGCTCGGCGGGGAAGGCTTGTACCAGGCCCATGCTTAAATCGCGCAGGCCGCGCGCGATGACGCCGTGATTGCCGGTGTTGCTGGTGCCGCAGGCTTTGAGCGCGTAGGTCGCCACGTTGAGCGCGCACTCGCACGCCACGCCTTTGCACAAACGCCATTGCGCCACCACGCGGTTCTTCGGCCAGAGCGGCGGCTCGGCGGTTTCGAGTTCGAGTTGGCGGCGCACCCACAGTGCCGCGGTCTCCAATTCCACTGTCATCTGGCCGATGATTTCTTGATGGAAGGCGCTGGCGGCGGCGAGCGATTGGCCGGTGTCTTCAAACTTCATGCGGGTGAGGAAATCGAGCGCGTAGTCGTACACGCCTTGCGCGCACCCGAGGTAAATGGCGGCCACCGCCACTTGATTGCCCACAAAACTACCGCGACTCATTTGCATCATCTTCACGAAGGCGCCGGGGAGGGTGAGCGCGTCTTCGGCTTTGACGAATACGTTTTCAAGGATGAGGCCATGCGTGGCCGTAGCGCGCATGCCGATGGCATCCCACTTGGCGCGCTCTTTCACGCCCGGCGAATCGCGCCCCACGAAGAACAAGCATAGGCCATCGGCATTCGGTGTGCCCGCGAGTTTGGCAGTGACAAGATACTCATCCGCCACGCCGGTGGAACAGCCAAATGATTTCACGCCGTTGAGCAACCAGCCGCCCTCGGTAGGGGTGGCCTCGGTGGAAATGGTGACGGCGCTGGTGCTGGTTTTGTTTTGCTCGCTCGCGAAGTTGGCGAGGAACAATCCCTCGCGGCCCATTTTGTTCAACACCTTTTCAGCGAAGGCGCGGACGAGGGGCGCTTCATCGGCGCGGAACAACCCGGCTTCCAGCGCCTCCAGTGGAAGCAAGCCGCGCGAGGCGCTGGAACAGTGGAAGAAATACGAGAGCGCGGTGGAGGGGCAAGCGGTGCCCATGGCAAAGACGGCGGCGGTGAGGTCGCGCAAGGTGCCACCGAGTCCGCCATAGGCTTCGGGGACAATGATTCCTAACAGGCCTGCTTCGCGCAAAAGTGGGAGGTGGGCGCGCGGAAATTCGCCGGTGGTGTCGGCTTGGTCGGCGGCGGCGCGGAGGGCGGGGAGGATAGATTCAACGCGCGTGGCGATGGCGTGTTCGCGGTCGGTGAGGTGGTCGAGGAGGCGGGACAGGCGTGGGCGTGTTGGTCGCGGGGATACCACAGCCGCCCACACACC
>CAYUFY010000260.1:0-7623 GCA_964443795.1 uncultured Anaerolineales bacterium
CCTTCAAACACTGTGTTCGGCATTTGTGACGCTGGTTTCCTGAAGTCCTGTGTCAGCTAATGTGTGATTTCCCAGCCTGGGGAATTTACAGGGTACAGATTATGCAGCCTGATGTTGAATTGACCTTGCACCTTATTGCCTCGGGCCTCCTGGAACTTCGCGACCAAGTGGAGCGAAGCGGGAGCATGTCCGTCCCATATCCGGGCAAGCTCCAGCGTGGTCTGGATCGCCTGGCGATTTACCTATTGCGCAATGGCCGGGCCGGGCCGGAGAGCACGGTGGATTTACTGGCCTGGGGCCGCCGGCCGTTGCAGGCGTGGGGGCTGGATTTCGAAGTCGATTATTTGAGGCCGAATGACTGTTTGTTGGACGGCGATTTCATCACGGTGTTTTGCGAAGATTGGGCGCGGTCCGACGCTGATCTTGAGGCCAGTTTTACTGAAGAGCGCTTTATGAAGCGCGTGTTTGACCGGTGTCGCTCCGCCGCCGCGCCTGAGACCTACACAGCGCTCCGGCAATTGTTGATCGAAGCGCCAGTATTGACGGCTTTTGAGTTCCAGCAAAAACGGTTTGAGCCCCGGTTTGAACCAGTGGCTGAACTGCTGGACGAAGCTTACGCGCCTGTGCCTGTCAGTAGCTTTATTCAAGATCAAATCATTTGCTGTCCAATTTGCGGCAATATGTTGCAGTTCACGCGCGAGCGCCAATGGCTGTGTGAAAACGAGCGTTGCCGCGCCACCCCAGTGCCTCAAACCGGGCGCACGCTGCGCCAAAAAGACAAACCCGTCTGGCTGATACGGGCCTTGAGGCGTTTTGTGGGCGCGCCCGGGCTGGCTGAAGTGTCGCTGGCGCAGCAGCTTGCGGCCCTCGGCCTGACGGTGGAGTTGTGGCCCGACTATGATGCCTATGATCTGCGCGTCACTTTCCCGGCTGGAAAGGTGTGGGCGATTGATGTGAAAGACTGGGCTGACCCGTTCTTGCTGGCGCGGGCCGCCAAGCCATTCAAAGCCAATCCGGTTTGGGATGAGGCTTTTTTTGTTTTCCCCGATGAGCGTAAATTGGACCGCCCAAACTATTTGCGCTTTTTCAAAAAACACGCGCAAGTTTTGAACAACCGGGTGCAGGCCAAGTTTGCTGGCGATCTGCTCCGCGCTGCCCAACGTGTTCTGCAGGGAAAATCCTGATGCGCAATCTATCCGGGTGGAAATTGGGCCTGAAAAAAGCGCTGGCGGCGCAATGGCCTGAAGAAGTGGATTGCCTTGGAGTCGACCAGCTTTGCGATATTGAACTTGGCCTGGCGTTGTTGCAGGCTATCAGCCCGCGCTCACCGGCGCAAGCGCTTTGGGTTTTTCTGACCGGTTATCCATTCCCGGCAGTGGAAGTGGAGGGTTGGTCTGAAGAGCAACACCGGGCGCTTGGGATCGCCCGGCACCTCATTCCCTACTACCGGAGTGAATATCCGTGGTTGCAGGCGCTGAACGCATACCGAAAAACGCCCGAAATCCTACGCGGGTATGCTCTGGACGAAGCGGGCAGTATCGCCCGACGACCGGTCTCGGTGGCGGCCAATCGTTTTGAGTTTTTCGAACGAACGCTGTCGCAGACGCCTGCCTACCAGAAAGGCTCCCTGCAGTGGGCAGAGGCGGGCAGTTACCGATTTCTCAACCGTCAGTGGCATACCTCGGTCAATTTGCCTGGAGAGGTGGCTCAACAACCGCCGACTGGACATGCGCTTAACGGGGCACTCATCAAGCCGCCCGTCACTGCGGATTGGGCCGAACTGATCGCAACGGCCAGGTGGATGGATGAGCAAACACAACGGCGTGGAATTGAGGCCGCTTATTATGCACAACGGCTGGAAAAGGTGCAGTTTGAATTGGTCAGCCCGGACGGGCAGACTCTGCAACCTGCCAGCCGGTTGACGATTGACCGGCTGCTGCATGTCATCGGAATGGTCAGCTCTGGTAAGTCCACCCTGATGGATATTTTGGCCGTTTGGGCGGCCCGTCAAGGCCTGCATATTACTTTGGTCGTGGGGGATGTCGTCAGTGCGCTCAACCGGGCCCAGTTTTTCTGCGCGTTGGGCTTGGCCGCCGCGCCCGTCTTGGGCGCGTCCAATCGTGCACGGCACCTGAACCGGCTGCACCGCCTGGTTAGCGCCGATCAGACGACCAGCCCGCTCTTTCCGCAACATACAGGCTTTCGCTGGTTGAGCACCCTCTGCCCGCTGGATGGTCTGCGCGACGACCCGCAGCCGCTGCAAATAGGCAAAGAACCCTGTTTATATTTGCAGGCGTCCGCCACAGACGACGATGAGCCGGGGAAATCAAAAACATATGCTTGCCCAATGTATGGCGCATGCCCCAGCCACCGTGCGCAGCGTGACCTAGTGGATGCCCGCATCTGGGTAGCGACGCCAGCCAGCTTGGTTTACACTCGCGTGGCGCTCCAACTTAATGTGGAAAGATTACGTTTTCTGGAGCTGGTATACCGCCGCAGCGACCTGGTAATTGTGGATGAGGCTGACCAGGTGCAAGTACAACTGGATACGATGTTCAGCCCGAGCCAGACGCTGATGGGGCGCTCCGCTGAAGCGTGGCTCAGCCAAATCCAGCAGACCGTCACGCGGCAGTTGAACCTGGAAGGGCGGGGCCAGTTGCGCCACAAAGAAGTGGAAGCCTGGCTCCTGGCGCATGACGTCGGGCAGTCGGCTACCAGCCGGATCTACGGCTGGCTGATGCGCAACTCGCGTCTGCGCCGCTGGGTGGAGACGGACGATTATTTCACTGGCCTGACCCTGTTCAATAACCTGGCCCACGAGCTGACCAAATTGGTCGGGACTAACGCTCCCAGTCACACGTCGGCAACCGATTGGGTCAGGGAATTCGACGAATACCTGAAGGACCCGTTGGGAGAAGACCGACCACATCCTCTCGCCGCGCTGGCACATCAGTTCTTGGCCGTTACGCAGGAGGAACGGCGCACTTCCGCCGCAGCGGAGTGGCTGCGGCGCAAGGGCTTGGCAATCTCCGACAGCGACGAAATTGAATTCATTGCACAAAAACTGGAACTGGCGGTGCTGGTTACGGTCATGCAAGATCGGCTGAACTTCATTTTGCGGCGTTGGCGCGAGGTCGAGGCGATTCTGCGCTTGGAAGGCGGCGGCGCGTTGCTGTTTCAAAGTCCGCCGGATGACTATGAGGCGGTGACGCCAGCGGCGCCGATGGGGAATGTCCTGGCCTTTCAGTACTTGCGGCCGAATGACCAGTCAACGGATACACCGGGCGAATTGCGGTTTTTCCGGTGCATGGGGGTCGGGCGCTGGATTTTGCTCAACCTGCCTCGCCTGTTCGCGGCGGATGGCGTCGCTGGCCCTAATACCCTGTTGTTGTCCGGGACCAGTTGGGCGGGGACTTCGCCCGTTTTTCATGTACAGGTTCCTGTTGGTGGGATTCTGCGCGCGCCGGAACATGAAGTGGAAGCTATTCACCGGAGCCAGTTCAAGTACGATCCAATATATGATGAACAGACGGGACGTCCGGTCCGAGTTTCTGGCCTCAAAGGCGCTGAACGGGCCAATGCCTTGAAAGCAATGGCTCACGAACTGGCGCGCCCCTCGCGCGCTGGCGGGGATAGTTTGCTGGAAAAGGAACGCCACCGTCTGCCAGAAAACCGGCAGCGGATTTTGATGCTGGTTGGAAGTTATGACGAAGCCAAGCGGCTGTATCTGTATTTGACGCGGGAGTTGCGCGAAGATTGGCAGGGGCAGGTAAGTTATCTGGTGTCGGACGAGAATCAATTTGACACGGAATGGCGCACCGAAAAAGCAGATGCTCTGCAACGCGGCCTCGTGCACCAGTTTGCCAGCCGCAATGCGTGGCTGCTGATCGCCCCGCTACTGGCCGTGGAGCGCGGACACAACATTTTAAACGAACAGCAGCAGGCGGCGTTGGGCGCGGTCTACTTCCTGGTGCGCCCGCACCCGCGGCCGGATGACATTCATTTCGCCATTCATAGCATCAATCAGTGGGCGGTTGAACATCACGCCCAACATGCTTGGCTGCGGCAAGTCGCACCTGATATGACCTGGAACGCTATCGGCGCGGCCTTTCGCCAAGCGGGCTTCCGGCGCTGGCGCCAACTGCTCGGACTGTCGATGAAATACAGCGAACTGGAGGCCGACGATCGGGAGGCCGTGACCTGGGGGCAAATGGTCAGCATCTGGCAGGTCATCGGCCGGCTTGTGCGCGGCGGATCGCCGGCCCGGGTAGTATTCTGCGATGCCGCTTTCGCCCCCGCGCTGACGGAAGCAGATGACAGGACACCTGCCATGCCCAGCCTGCTGCTTGAAATGCGCCGAATTTTGAGACCATATTTCAATGGTTCCGGCGGGAGCGACAGCGCCCTGGTTCAGACGCTGTACGGCCCGTTATATACCGCTCTCGTCCAGATGCAAGGAGTGCCCCCCGATGTCGAGTTATGATCAATTGCGCACGTTAAGCTACCAATGGCCGTCGTCCGCCGAACCGCTTTTGCACACTTGTTACGGTCTGCGGTTTCCCTCCCCCTGGATACCCTTGTTGCGCAATTTGCAGGGCGCACAGTCGGATCGCGAGGATGAATCCACCCGGATACCGATTGCTTCGTTGAATGCGGCCCTGCGGGCATTGGTTCCTGATTTGATTTCAACGGCGCGCAACATTGGCACTGATCGAACGCGCGCTGATTTCTGGCTCTACAGTGCGGAACCGATATCTGTTGCTGCCCTGCGCTTGATTGTTCAAGCCTGGGCCAGAGTCTGTTTTGCTGATACGCCGGAAGCCGAACGCAAAAACGCAGCCCGAGAGTTGCAGGCGGATTCTTTCGGTGATTGGGAGAAAGTCACCCTGAATCTCCGCGAATGCACTCAAGCGGAAAACGGCACAGCTCAGCTGAATGGACCGCTGTATTTTTTGTGGCCAGACCGGATCGCGGCCCGCTTGGCCCAACCCGACCTGAGGCTGGAGTTGGGCAAGGCGCGACTGCAGTTTCGCCGGGTGCCCAGCGACGTGGGCGAGAATCACGCCGAACTGCTGTCGTGGCCGCCACGTGAACACCAGGGTGATTTCTGGTCGCTTCGGTTGACGCTCAGTTTGCAGACTATTCCATTTCAGGCCTGGCCGGTTATGCACTGCGATGTCGGCGTCCGGCGTTGGGTGGGTGGCCGGGGCGTGCACCTGCCCGGTGGGAGAACAAGCGTCTATTTGCTGACGGGTGTGCCATGGATCGAAGGACTGAAGTTTTCCCCCAGTTTCCAGGTAGCTCACCTGCAGACGCGGCGCCTGCCCGGGGATGGAGGGCCTCGCTTTCAACCGGTGTGGAGCGATTCGCTGGCGGAAATCATCCAACTGCTTCAACGACCTCAGCGGACGCTGCCGGCCCCTGAGGCAATTCTGGCTGAGCCACTTCGGTTTCATCAGGAACCATTGGTAGCCGCCCTGCTTTTCAGCAACAAGTCGCCAGGCTTTCATAAGGTCACGCCGGGCCTGCCGCCCAAAGACCGGTTCGACCTGGCCGAACAAATTGCTGAAGTCCTAAAACCCGATTGGGTGTTTACTGAGCCTCTGAAGCGGGTACCGGATTCCAAGGCCAGGAAGATCATCAATCCTTTTTCTCGGGAAAATGACAAACTGCCGGATCGGATGGTTCGCAGCGATTTGTTGCAGGCAGTAACAGGTGAAACGCTCACGGTTGAAATCTACGAACAGTCTTCAGAAGTGGCCGAAATGTTGGTTAATACCCTGGCCAGCACCGTGGGCTTGTCACGCGATGGCGTTTCGGACTGGTGGCGCGCGCCAGGATTGAATGTGCAGATTCTGCGGCGACCACTGGGGGAATGGGGCGCGCCGCTCAAAGAAACACACAGAAAACCGGATTGGCAGCAAGTCGTTTTGGGGCGCTGGGAGCAAATTGCGGAGCAACTGCCTCGCCGTGGAGAACTGACGGGAGCGTTGGTCGAATTACAGCCCCGGACAGGTTTCCTGCACTATACAGACCCCAAGATTGCTGTCCGGCTCGGTTTGGCAAGGAGCGGGCGGGTGTCGCAGTTCATCGTGCCGGGTTCAGAAGATTTGTCGGAACGCGCGCGCGCGGCGGTGTTGGACCTGTTGCGCCAATTGGGACTTCAGCCCGTTACCATCCCCGCGCCGATGATGGGCATTCCAGATCGTGTTCAAACCGTTGGCTTGTGGATGATCAAGCGCAATAACTGGAAGTCGGCGGAACACAAGGCTTTGAACGTGCCAGTCTTGGTGCGTACGGATCTCACGCCATCTCAGGTCTGGGCCACGGCGCCGGGTATATCGCAATGGTTGCCCTATGGCGACTTCTTGCAGGCCCTGGCAAAAGGCGAGACAGCTGGTTATGACCAGCCCAGGCAGGCTGTCCAGGTATTGCGTAACCTGTTGCAGCGTGAATTGTCGGGCTCGACACTGTTGCTGTGCGACGCACACAATTTGCGCCGCGCCTGGTCCTGGCTGGCGAATGGCGCGCTCCAGCCTGATCAGCTGACTTTTGGAGATCAGGTTAGAGTTCCTTTGGAAGAAATGCCCGGATTACGCGTTGTACGGGTGCGCGGGCCAGAGAGTTCAGAGACACCGCAATGGTATGCCCAGGACGAGGAGGGTGAAGGGCACGGCTTCAGCAAGGGCTTGTTTCAAATGGGGGCGCGGGTATTTGCCAGCACATATAGCAATCCGCTTCAAATGAAGACCAGTCGGCGAGTCTCCAAAATTACCGACTGGGAAACTCCGGGCGGCAATAGCGCCGCGCCCAATCCCAAAGCGCTGGCCTGGAATCCGCGCATCTATGAACTAACCGTAGCTGCCCTCCAACCGGGAGATGAGCCTGCTCCCTGGGCGGCGTTGGCACATGTGCTCCGGCAGGCCGGTTTTGGCTTTGAGGATGCGAGAGCTTTGCCGCTGCCGCTACACCTGGCGAAGCAGGCCGCAGAATACGCTTTGCGCGAGGCTGAGGCTCAGGAAGAAGTCGAGGACTGAGAAATAATAAGAGCGTTTATCTGCGCATCGCTTATTCAGTGTTTCACGGGCCCACGAATTTTTGCATTTGACATCCAAAGCATGCTCCGCTCGCTCTAGCAGATTGTTAATCTATTCATAGAGTTTGCGGTGTGGAAACCCGCCGCTGAAAGCGGCGGGAGGAAACACCGCAAACTCTATGAAAAACGCCCCCGTCTCAACAACGAGGGCGTTTTGTTATTTGGTTCTCGCCTGCCGCGCCTTGATGATTTCTTTACCAATTTCGCGGACAGATTTCTTTAGCAAGAGTTTTTTGCGTTCGCGGGTGTAATCACCCTGTCCCGTTTCGTATTGCTGGATAAACCGAATCGCGCCTGCGGGCCCCAGTTCGCGGAGCAAGGCTTCAAAGCCGATGGTGCGGATTTCATAAAAAGATAAGGTCTCGGTTTTCATTTTTTCAACACCTCTTCCAGCCATTTCACTGGGTTACTAACAATCAAGGATGGGAGTCGTTTCTTGTGCCTGTTGACGATTGCCAACAATGGATCATCGGTGGTGACACTCCCCAGCCGCTAAAGCGGCGGGGCTTCTTGGGACACGCTCGGCC
>CAYUFY010000261.1:0-7610 GCA_964443795.1 uncultured Anaerolineales bacterium
GTGGTTTGGCGCGAATCTAGTTTTCCCACTCCCAAAATGAGCGAACCGTAAGTGTTATACCGCTGAATTAAATCAGCCGGGAGATCACAGGTGGAGTCGGTGACGAGACGTAACATGTGGCCGAGGGCGGCTATTCCGGTTCTTCTTCGCCCTCAAACACAATCACGCCCATGGCATCGGGGCCGAGGAAGGTGGCGAGAGAGGGGCCGTAGACCAACACCGGCCACTGGCGGCCCGGGAAATCCACCGCCAGGCGCTCCAAGAGCAGGCGGGTGTCATCGGTGTAATGGGGCGAACTTTGCAGGATGGCGAGATGTTCGATGTCGGAAAACTCGATGACGAACTCCACAATTTTCTCCACCGCTTGCTGGCGGGTGCGGACTTTTTCCATGGGGATGATGTCGCCTTCTTCCATGGTGAGAAAAGGCTTGATGCCGAGCATGGAGCCGAGCACCGCCTGGGCTTTATCCACGCGGCCCGCTTGGGCGAGGTATTCCATCGTCTCGGTGAAGAAAACCGTGTACAGGCGAGGCACCATGCCACGCACAATGCGCACGATTTCATCCTGCCCGGCGCCCCGCTCGGCGGCGAGGGCGGCGGCCTCCACCAACAGGCCGAGGCCGATGGAGGTGGACAGCGAATCGATAATATGGATTTTACAGCGGCCCGCCAGCGAATCGGACCCAAGCCGCGCATTGGTGCAGGTGCGGCTCAACTTGGAGGAGAGATGAATGGATAGAATTTTGTCCGTGGTTTTGGCGACTTGCTCATACGTGGCGGCGAACTGTTCGGAGGTGGGCGAGGCGGCTACCGGGATCGGCTCACCCCCGGCAATGCGCGCAAAGAGCTGGGCGGTATTAATCTCAGCGCCTTCGATATAGGCCTGCTGGCCGAAATGAATGCTGAGGGGCACCACGGTGACATTGTGTTTGGCCGGAAAGGTCGGGTCGAAAAAATGGGCGGTGGAGTCGGTGACGATGTGAATTTTGGACATAGGGAAAGTTGCGGGTGACAAGTGTCGAGTGACAAGCGGCGGGCCGATAATTCAGGTCACCCGTCACCTGTCACTTGTCACCGACGAACTACTCGACAGATAGGATGTAGTGATAATGCGGTTGGCCCCCCACATGTGGCTGAACTTCCAAGTGAGGGTAGGCGGCGGTAATGGCGGCTTGCATGACCTCAGCTTGGTCGGCAGTCACGTCAGCACCGGTATACAGCGTGACAATTTCGCGCTCGGGGGCGCCCATGAGCGCCAGCAAGCGCAGGAGCGTCTCTGGCAAATCGTCCCCGGCCACTTTGAGCGTGCCGTTATGCAGACCGATGATCTGTCCCTCGCGGACCGATACGCCATCGAGTTCCACCGTGCGCGTGGCGGTGGTGAGTTCCCCGGTTTCAATATCGTGGGCGGCGCGCTCCATGGCGGCGCGCACGGTTTCCAAATCGCCTTCGGGCACATAGTTGAGCATGGCGGCCAGGCCCTGGGGCACGGTGCGCGTGGGGATGACCACCACTTGTTTCACCGAATGGGCGGCGGCTTGTTGCGCGGCCAGCAGAATGTTTTTGTTGTTGGGCAGGACGATGACGCGCTCGGCGGGCAAATCGCTGACCGCTTGCAGGATGTCTTGCGTCGAGGGGTTCATGGTTTGCCCGCCCGCGACGAGGGCCGCCACCCCCAGGGAGCCGAGAATGCGCGAGAACCCCGGCCCCGGCGAAACCGCCACCACCGCGATCTGCCCGGCCTCCACTTGTTTGAGCGCAAGGGGGGCTTCGGCCCGCGCCGCATTTGGCGCTTCCATTTGGGCCAGCAGGTTTTCCATGTGCACACCGACGACCGTGCCGTACTCTTCGGCGAGGTCAACCGGTTCATAGCGTTTGGTTTTGAGCAGGTGAATGTGCACCCGGTACACGCCGTCGCCTTCGCCGATTTGGATGGAGGTGCCGAGCGGCTCGAGGCGCGTGTAAAACATCTGGGGGTTAAAGTCGCCGCGCGGGCGGAAGTCCACCACCGTTTCCCATTCCTGGCCGGGTTCCACCGCATTGAGGGCCGCGCCGACCGCATCCAAGCTCAGCGGGGTGATGCTTTGGGCTTCGGGTTGGTCGAGGCGCTGACCGCGCAGATAGCGCAACATCCCTTCAAAGATGAAGCGGAGCCCGGTGCCGCCCGAGTCCACCACGCCAGCCTGTTTGAGCACGGGCAGGAGTTCGGGCGTGCGTTTCACCGAGGCGTGCGCGGCGTCCACCGCCACTTCCAGTAACGCGCGCAGGTCGGCGCTCTGGGGGCGGGCTTGCACCACGGCTTCGGTGATGTCTTTGATGACGGTGAGGATGGTGCCTTCCACGGGTTTGCCCACGCCGCGATAAGCGGTGTCGCGGGCTTCGAGCAGGGCCATCACTAACTGGTCGGCATCGAAGGCCTCGAGCGACCCGAGGCCGCGCGCAAACCCGCGCCAGATCTGCGACAGGATGACGCCCGAGTTGCCGCGTGCGCCCATGAGCGCGCCATGCGAGATGGCGTGCGCCACCTTGCCGGCGTTGGCGTCGTGGTTCTCGGCGATTTCTTTCCACGCGGCTTGCATGGTGAGGAGCATATTGGTGCCGGTGTCGCCATCGGGCACGGGGAAGACGTTGAGGGCGTTGACCGCCGGATGGTTGGTATCCAGCCAGGTGAGCGCGGCGCGCGTGAGGCGCTTGAGGCCGGGGCCGTCGCACACTGGGATGGCGGCGGCCAGCCGGATTTGGCGTTCAAAGCGCAGGGGGTCGGGTTCGCGGTTGGGCATGATTCAGTTAAGCGTCGGAGGGGCCGATTTGCCAGCGAGTGGCGGTGGCCCAATCTTCAGCGGCGAAGTAAATGAGGTCTACCGCCGGGTCTTTGACTTCGGAATACATTTCCGGGTGGGCCAGGTGTTGTGCCAACCGCCGTTTAAGTTCGGCATAGGCGGCGGCGGTGGCGGGGTGCGCGCGCAGGTAATCGCGGAACAGGAGGGCGTAGCGCTGGTTGGCGCGGCCCTGCACCCGCACATGGATGTTAGTGCGGCGCTGGCCGGGGGGTGGGCGGAAAAACAATTTTTCCCATTCGGTGTCTGGCCCATTGAAGCCGGGGAGGGTGTGGTCGCGCCACACGCCTTCGGGCTGGGAATAGCCGAGGGCGGTCAGGGCCTCCACCAGCGGCCCGCCCAAATCGGCGACGGTGATTTGCACGTCAATGATGTCTTTGGCGGGCAGATCGGGCACGGCGGTTGAGCCGATGTGGTCAATGCGGCGGGCCAGATCACCCAACCCGGCCCGCAAGCGCCGGGCGATGGCTTGAAATTCTGCGGGCCAACGGGTTTGGTAGGGAATGATTTCGACCATGAGGCTCAGGCGTCGGGGTTGCTCACCCGCAGGCCCTGGACATGGACATTGATATCGCCGATTTTCAGGCCCAGGGTCTTTTCCACGTTAAAGCGCACCAGGCTGGAAATGCTGTTCGCGACCGAGGCGACGCGCGTGCCGTACTCGATGATGATATAAAGGTTGATGGTGATTTCACCGTCGGTCACCAGCACCTCCACCCCGTGGCGCGGGTCGCGGGTGATGATGTTGGTGAGGCCGGCCACCATGTTCTTGGGGGCCATGCCGACCACGCCATAAGATTGAAGCGCGGCCTGACTGGCGAGGGTGGCAATGGCCGCTGGCGAGATTTCGATGCGGCCGAGGGAAGTGTTTTCGGAAGGCATGGTGCCTCGTGGGAATGGAATAGACATTGTGTGTATCCGCCAGTGGGGCGGTTGGCTGACAGGTTGATAGATGCCTTACTCTATGGTAACATCGCGCCCGCTGTTTGGAAACAACCGAACTTATTCAGTCTAGTACTAGTAAAGGAAGTAAGCACCATGAAATGCGCCACCTGTGGCAAAGCCACAACGTTTGGGAAGAATGTCTCGCACGCCAAGAACCGCACCCGCCGCGAATATCGTCCGAACCTGCAAAAGGTTTCGGTGATGGCTGACCACGGCAGAATGGTTCAGAAGACCATGTGCGCCAAGTGCATCAAGGCCCTAAGTAAAATAAAAAACTAAATCTACCTTGCTGGCCCCCCAAGCCGACCGTCAGGTCGGCTTTTTTATTTGTGGCTCTACCGGGAAATTGATGCAAGTCGGGCTTGTAGCCCGACACCTGGCATGGCAAAAACCGTCGCGCTACAAGCGCGACCTACGCCAATCCCGTCAAAAACGGTAGCGCCTTATTTAATCGGCTAAGGCGGTTCGCAAAGCGGCCAGACCGCCCGCGATGCCGCCCGCGTGTTTGAAGATGGCGCTGGCGGCCACAAAGGCCGTGGCACCCGCGGCGCGGGCCTGCGGGCCTGTGACGGTGTCTATGCCGCCGTCCACCTCGATGATGGTTTTCAGACCCTGCGCTTCGATTGCGGCGTGCAATTGCTGGATTTTCGGCAAAGTCTCCGGGATGAACTTTTGGCCGGAGAAGCCGGGATGAACGCTCATGGGCAGGATGAGATCAACCTCGACCAGATAGGGTTCCACGGCGGTGACCGGGGTTTGGGGGTTGAACGCCAACCCGGCGCGTTTGCCCAGGGCCCGCACCTGGGCCAGCGTCCCGCGCGGGTCGGGGCAGGCCTCCATGTGCACGGTCAAATGATCGGCCCCGGCCTCGGCGAATTGGCGCAGATAACGCTCGGGTTGGACTATCATCAAATGCACGTCGAGGGGCAGGCGGGTGACCCGCCGTAGGGCCGCCACCACCACCGGGCCAAAGGAAATGTTCGGGACAAATTGCCCGTCCATCACATCAATGTGGAACCAGGCGGCTCCGGCGGCCTCACACTCCGCCACTTGTTGGCCCAACCGGCTGAAATCGGCCGACAAAATGGACGGGGCGATAATCATTGGGTGGAATGATACACGACGGGGAGGGGTTTGGTCAACGGAGTGGCAATGGATTTTAGAGCGGTTAAGGTTTTTTACCTCCCCAACAACTTCGGATACCACGCCGAAAGCACGGTTTCAGCCGGTTTGCCGCGGATGGAGAGCGACTTGTCGCGGAGGACAACTTGCGGGTTGTAGCCGTAGGCCATGAAGCCGCTGACCCAAGTGCGCGCGTTAACCGCCGTGAGCAGGGCGGTGTAAATATCAGCTTGCTCTTGGAGGTCGAGGGCGAAGGGCGTGTCGGGGCCGCCGGGGTTGAAGTCTTCGTAGGAATAACATTGCCCATCGGCGCGCGGGAGGCATTGGGTGGCCGCGCCGTCGGCGGAGTAATAGGCCGCCACAATCTGCACCGGTTTGCCGAACCGCTGAAACACCGGGGCGATGTGTGAATCCAATAACGCGCCCGCCGTGTTCGCCATATCCACGATGGCGGGGGCGTTGTTCGGGCTGAGGGCGCTCCACCAGAAGAAGCGAATCACATCCACCGAGTCGAGAAACTGCGGCGGGTTGGGCCACACGCTTGCGCCCATGAGCAGTTCAAACGCCAACTGGCCCTTGTAGTGGGCGCGCACGTTGGAGATGAGACTGCGCCAGCGGGTGTCGCTGTCGGGCGGGGCTTCGGGTTCGCCGGGGAAGGAGGGGCGCAGTTTGAAATCGCCGATGACGAGCGTGTCCACATTCGAGCGCGCGGCGAGGTCGGCTTGGGTGAGGATAAATTGTTGGTAGTTGGCAAACCACGCGTTCCAAAAATCTACGTTGTAGTTCAGGCCGTTCCAATACTCGCATGCGCCGTAGGGAGTGTAATGGCAGGTGACCGGATGCAAGGCCACGCGCAGGCCGGAGTTGTGCGCGGAGTCCACCAGCGGTTTCCATTCGGAGGGCAGGGGCGCGAGGGCCGGGGAGAGAGCGTATTGTGGCACGGGGGCCGCGCGGGTAAGCGAGCCGCGCGGGGTAAAGGTCAACCCATTGGCCCCCAGCGTTTGCGCGGATTTGAGAGTCTCGCCAAAAAACGGGAGACTGTTCGGGTCAAAGCCATCGTCGAAAGCGAGGCCCACCACAAAACCGGGATGGTTGTTGATCGGCGGCAAGACGCCCGTCAGGGGTGGTGTGTCCCCCAACCATTGCCACGCGTCAATTTTGTCTTGAATATCTTGCGGGAGCAGGGTGAAGGTGAAGAAGCGCCCGGTAGCCGTGCGCCCGGCGGTGGCCGAGTCGTCGGCGGTGGCGCAGGCGGCGTTGCGACAGAAGCGATAGAAGACACTGCCGACGAGGTCGGATGGATTATAGAGGACGTACTTCCAACTGTTGGCTCCGATGCGCCACATCGCCAGCGGCGCATCCCATTGTTGCGCGCGGAATTGAATGGCGAGGCTGTCGGTGGGCGGCGTGTTGCCGGGCGTGGTGACTTCAAATATCACTGCCGCCGAAGCGCCGGTGTGCCACGCATCCACCGTGTCTTCGATGGTGGTGTCGTTGAAGGGGATGACGATGTGCCGCAGACGTTTGCCGCCGGTGGAGTCGAGTTCGCCGTTCCACACGCCATCGCCGAGCGTGTATTTGTAACTGATGACCGCGCCCACCGGGAGTACGGCGATAGCGGCCCAACGGCCATCGGCCAGCGGCGTGAAGATGGGTTGCCGCGCCGGGGCGATGGCCGAGCCGTTGGGGGCGAGCGTGAAGGTGTTGCCAAGTTGCACGATGTTCCCGGCCATCCTTAGCACGGCGTTGCCATCGGTGCCGGGCGGCAGGCGCACCATGAAGGTGACGTGAACTTGATTGGGGTCGGGCGTGTTGAAATCCTGCGCGGTGATTTGGCCGGGGTTGACGGTGACGGGCGCTTGCGCGGGCGCGAGAAAACCATCGGGCGAGAGCAGGTTGACGCGCTGGGGCCCGACGGGGATGTCGTTTACGACGTAACTGCCATCCCACGCGGTGAGCGTGGTCTTGCCGCCCGCGTTGACCATGACTCCCATCACGCCCTGGCCGGTGTTGCTGTTCCGCACGAAACCACTCACCGCGCCCAGATCGCCGACGAAAGGCGTGTCGGTCCAGGCCGCCACCACATCATTGGTGATTTCGTTCTGGCTGGTGACCTGCAACAGCCGATAAGGCACGGATTGGCGGGCGGGGGTGACTTCCTCCTCATACGTGGGCAGGGCGCGGATGTAGCGATAGCGCAACACCTCGCCGATGGTCGCTTTGGCGCCACCCGTCCACACATTGTTGCCCGCGCTGATGAGCGGCACGACGGTGGCGGTGCCGCCGACTTCGTCAATGATTTTGACGGCCAGCGTGGTGCCCTGAGGCGTGTTGCCTGGCGCGTGCAGGTTAAATGTGACGAGTGCGGCGGGGAGCGGGGTGGGGGTGGGTCCGGCGGGTTGAAGTGGGATGCTTGGTCCGCGCGTGGCGAAACTGAGAACGGGAATGGGGAGGTTGCCGCAGGCGGTGGTGACCAGAAGCAACAGGAGCAGGGCGCGCTGGAAAATTTTTAGGAGTGGCATGGGGGGATTATAAATCCCAAAGCCCAAGAACCAAATTCTGAGAAGTGAAAAGTGACGTGTGGCAAAGTGACAGGCTGAAGGGGTGACAAGGTGATGACTGAAAAATGTAGAATGGCTAATGACCAAATGACTAAGGAACGCCAATTAAATAACTTACCCATTTCTTGGTCAGCCATTCAAGATT
>CAYUFY010000262.1:0-7533 GCA_964443795.1 uncultured Anaerolineales bacterium
GGTGCCGAACATGACAAAGGTTACGACCTAATCTCACCACCATCTGAACGGTTACCCTTAATCTCCGTGTGGTACGATTGTTTTTATCTTTGTCCAGGAGAGTCTCATGAAACTGCGCCCCACCCTCGGTCTGACATTTGACGATGTGTTGCTGGTCCCCAAACGCTCATCCATTGCCAGCCGCACCGCCGTTAACACCCACGCTCAACTCTCACGCCGCATCCGGCTGGCCATCCCCATCATCAGTGCCAATATGGATACCGTCACCGAAGCGACCATGGCCATCGCCATGGCGCGCGCCGGCGGCATCGGCGCCATCCACCGCTTCATGACCATCGAGCGGCAGGCCGCCGAAGTCAGCCGCGTCAAACGCGCCGACTCCTATGTGGTCGAATCCCCGGCCAAAGTCGCGCCCACGGCCACCGTACAAGTGGCGCGGGAAGCTATGGGGCATAGTGGCATCGGTGGCTTGTTAGTGGTCAATGATAATGGGGAATTGCTGGGGATGCTGACCACGCGCGACATCCTGCTCGCACCCGACCCCAACGCAACCATTGATAAGATGATGACCCCGCGCGACGAACTGGTCACGGTCACCGCCAGCAACGGCACGGTGCTCGAAACTGCCAAAGCGCTCTTGCACCAGAACCGCATCGAAAAGCTCCCGCTGATTGATGAACATGGCCGGGTGGTGGGGCTGATCACCGCTCAGGATATTATCAAAATTCAAAAACACCCCAACGCCACCAAAGACAGCAAAGGCCGGTTGCGCGTGGCGGCCGCGGTGGGCGTGCGCACGTCCGATTTATTGCGGGCAGAGGCCTGTGTGAACGCTGGGGCGGATGCGTTGGTGGTGGACATTGCCCACGGCCATTCCGACCACGCGATTAAGATGGTGCGTGACCTGAAAGCCAAATTCCCCGAGGTGGATGTGATTGCCGGAAATGTCGCCACCGCCGACGGGGTGCGCGACCTGGCCGAAGCCGGAGCGGATTCGGTGAAGGTCGGGGTGGGCGCGGGTTCCATTTGTGTCACGCGCATCGTCACCGGGTTTGGCGTGCCGCAACTCACCGCCATCATGGATTGTGCCGAAGCCGCCGAGCAAATCGGCGTGCCCGTCATCGCCGATGGCGGCATCCGCAACAGCGGCGACCTCACCAAGGCCATTGCGGCCGGCGCGCACACGGCCATGATCGGCAGTTTGCTGGCGGGCACCGAAGAAAGCCCCGGGGCCAGCGTGGTCCGCGATGGGCGGCGGTTCAAAGTGGTGCGGGGCATGGCATCCCTCTCCGCCAACGTGGAGCGCCAGACCATCGAAAAAGGCGAGGTCAACGCCGAAGACTGGGAGCAAGTTGTCCCGGAGGGCGTGGAAGCGGTGGTGCCATTCCGCGGCGAAGTCGGCGACATTCTGCATCAACTCGTCGGCGGGTTGCGCTCGGGCCTCAGCTACGCCGGCGCGACCAACATCGCTGAACTGCACGCCAACGCTGAGTTCCTGCAAATGAGCGCGGCGGGGGTTCGTGAAAGCGGCGCGCATGACGTGCAGAAGATTTAATGCTCACCAGCCTGCAAAACCCCAAGGTCAAACTCGCGGTCAAACTGCGCGAGCGGCGGGCGCGCGAACATGAACAGCTCATGCTGGTCGAGGGGTGGGATGAATTGACGCTGGCGCTGGCGGGCGGAGTAAAGGTGCAAACGCTGTTCTTTTGCGCCGAACTGTTGAGCCATGCCGCTTCGCAGAGGGTGATTCGGGAAGCCCGCCATGGTGGCGCGGAGGTGTTGGAAACGAGCCGCGCGGTGTTCGAGAAGATGGCTTACCGCGAGAACCCCGATGGGTTGTTGGGAATCGCGCCGACCCGGCGTTTGGGGTTGGACGATTTGCAACTGAGCACCAACCCGTTGTTGCTGGTGGCCGAGGCGGTGGAAAAGCCCGGTAATCTCGGCGCGTTGTTGCGCGCGGCGGATGCCGCCGGGGCCGATGCGGTGATTGTGTGCGACCCGACCACGGATGTGAACAATCCCAATGTGATTCGCGCCAGCCGCGGAGCGCGGTTCACGGTTCAGGTGGCCGAGGCCCTGCGGGCGGAGACAATCACGTGGTTGCGCGGGCGCGGCATCGCGCTCGTCGCCGCGACTCCGCAAGGGGACCAAAATTACGCCGAGGTCAATCTCCAAAAACCAGTGGCGATTGCGGTCGGGACCGAGGCGGAAGGTCTGAGCGCGCTGTGGTTGGAGCAGGCCACCTATCGGGTGCAAATTCCGATGCGAGGCCGGGTGAATTCGTTGAATGTGGCGACCGCCGCCGCCGTGCTGTTATATGAAGCAGTCCGGCAGAGACATTTGTCCGGTTCACAAGCGAAAGGCTAAAGTCATGCACATCAATTTTTTCGCCACCCTCCGCCAGGTAGTAGGCGGGAAAACGATTGACTTTCCGGTGCCGCCGGGGATGACCGTGCAAGCATTGATTGGCGCGTTGATTGAGCGCTACCCAGATTTGCGCCCGCATTTGTACGCGCCCGATGGGACGCTGTACCCCCACGTGCATTTCTTCATCAATGGGCGCGATGCCCAGTATCTCGACCACGGATGGGACACCGCATTGACACTGGACGATGTGGTTAACATCTTCCCGCCAGTGGGCGGCGGCTAGACATGGCACAATTTGAGGAGGTCGTGCGCGGCATTCCGCTCTGGCTGTTGCGTGAGTATATTCAAGAGGTCGGCGGGACCGCGAGTGAAACCGAGTGGCTTGTGGGAACTGGGTGGCGGGTGCGCCTGACCCAAGTGGAGGATTTCGCGCTTGGGTCGTTGCGCGTGGGCCAGGTGCGCGTGGAGTTGGAGGGTGAGACCGAAGCCATTGAGCGGTTGCGGCAACGGTTGGCGCCCAAACTGTTGCGGGGTGGCGGGTGAAATTGGATTGAGCGCGCGGCAATGTCTTGGAGCCGCGCGCTTTGTTTAACGACCGGGCGGGAAGAGCGCAATCTCATCCTGCGGGTGGACTGGCTGGGTGAAGCCGCCCGCATAGCTCATATCACGCCCATTGAGGAGCACCCGCCAGCCCGATTGGGGCACATAGATGGAGGTGAGTTCGGGCCAGGTGGAATCGATTCTTTCGGTGGAGCGCCACACTCGGGTGAGCGCCTCGGTGCGGACGACCGGGTAGTAGTTGAAAAACTTGCGGAGGATGTCGGCCACGCAGGCCCCGTCATCGGCGTGAACTTCGGTGTCCCGTTTCCCGACCAGGGGCCGCAGGCGCCCGAAAACGGCGCACCGCACGGGCCACGCGCCCCGCTCCAAGTCCAGCGCAATCGCATATCCGGCAAGCATTTGATTCAATTGAACCGAGAGATATTTACTCCAGGCGGCGAGGGCACTGGCAAGGGTTTCGGCCGGGAGGGCGGCCTCGGCCAAATACCGCGCGAAGGCGGCTTGCACCAAGCCCATCGAGCCGACGATATATTGTGGCGGGGTGTGAATGTGGCGCGGGCCATGACCAGCATGGAGTTTGCCCGCGCGAAAAAGATAGTCGGCAAATTCGTCGCTGGTGTCCAGCCCCAGGGTACGCGCCAACCACACCGTGAAAAACCGTCGCCGCTCGGCGAGATGCGCTTCATCCACGCTCTGCTCCCACCCAAGGATGGCCGCGGTCTCCGGCGTTTGCCGCAGGTAGTCATAGGTTTGCACCACGAGTTCATGCCCTCGCGCAAACAGCGGCTCCACCGAGCGGGCCGCGGCTTGCGCGTCGGCCGGAGTCCAGGTCGCAAAGCGCAAGAGCCGCCGCCATTCGTCCCGCGGGTCGGGGGCGAGGTGGGTGAGTTCGAGTGAGGCATCAGTCATAGCGTTAAATTAGACGTGCGACGCACTGTGAGGGTGCGTCGCACGTTTTTGTGAAATCGGGGGGCTAGATAATTTCCAGCTCTTTCAGCTTCTTCTCGGGGACCACGCCGTTTTCCCAACCCCGGGCGGTGTAGTATTCCGCCAGCATCTGGTCGAGTTCGCACACGTGGCCCTTGGAGCCAGGTTCGGTGGAAGGTTCATCGGTAAAGCGCTTGGGCAGGTAGTCACTGCCTTCGCGGAACCCCGCCAGGTTGTTGTAGTAGCGCTCCAAGTTGTAGACGCGCTCGCCGGCTTTGAGACCGTCTTCGGCAGTGAAGGGCACGCCCACCACCGCAGAGTATTGCGCCACGTATTCATCCATGCCTTCGGCAAAGGCGCTGAACTTGCACAGGTCGAGGCTGTCAGAGAAGGCGTGAATGTCTTGCAATAGCTTCGTCAGTTCGCCCTTGCCTTTCCAGGCCAGCGGGTCGGCTTTGAGCGGAATGAGGGCTAGTTCGCAGGCGGGGGTATAAGCGCGCAGGTGGCAGGCGCCCCGGTTGCTGGTGGCGTAGGCAATGCCCATGCCTTTGAGACCACGCGGGTCATACGCCGGCACGCCCTGCCCCTTCACGGTCATGGAAATTTCGGGGTGGCCGAAATGTTTGGCGGTGGCTGGCGCGCCATCGGCCAGCACATTGCCGATGTCCTCGCGGAAAGCGATCTTGCGGACCATCTCCACCATCGCGTGGGTGTCGCCCCACTTCAGGCCGCCTGCGCCATTGGTCCAGCCCTTTTGGGTGGCTTCCATGTAGACCGAGAGCGGGTGACCGGTCTCAATCGCATCAATGCCATAGTCGTTGCACATATCAATGAGTTTGGCCACGGCGTTGACATCATCGTTGCCGCAGTTGGCGCCCACCGACCAGGCCGGTTCGTACTCCACACTTTCCATCCGCAAGCCTTTCCAGGCGCCTTCTTTAATTTCAACTTCCTTCTTGCAAGCCACCGGGCAGGCATGGCAGGTGGGGTCTTCCACCAAAATATGCTCTTTGACATACTCGCCGCTGATCTTTTCAGCATGCGCGCCATAGGAAGTGGTCTGGCTGTTATTCGTCGGCAGGGCGCCCATGTTGCTGGTGATATTCATGAGCACATTGGTGCCATAGACCGAGAGGCCACCCTTGCGCGGGGAGGTGATGTTCTTTTCATCCATGATGGTCGCCAACGCGCGGTCATGAGCCTTCTTCCACGCAGCGTGGTCGGCGGCCTTGACGAGCTTCTTGGGCGCTTTAACGACGACGGCCTTGAGCATTTTGGACCCGCCGACGCACCCGGTGCCGCCGCGCCCACTGGCCCGGTCATTCTCGTTGACCCAACAGGCGAACCGCACCTGATGTTCGCCACCCGGCCCGATAGCGATGACCGTTAAATCCTTCTCGCCATATTTCTCTTTGAAGAATTTCACGGTGTCATGCACGCCCTTACCCCACACTTCAGCGGCGTCCAGAATTTCCACCTGCTCATCATGGATATAGACATACACCGGCTTATCGGCCTTGCCTTTAAAGATGAGACCGTCGAACCCGGCCCAGCGCAAACGCGCCGCCGACCAGCCGCCTTGATGGCTATCCGTAACCGTGCCGGTGAGCGGCGATTTGGTGACAATGGCCATCCGCCCGCTCATGTTGGCCTCGCTCCCGGTCAGCGGCCCATTCATGAAGCACAAAATGTTATCCGGGGAGAGCGGGTCAACCTGCGGCCCGTTCTCAAACACATACTTCACGCCCAACCCGCGCGCGCCAATATATTTGCGCGCCCAATCCTCGGGAATGGGCTTATATTCAACTTTGCGCGCCGTCAAATCCACGTGCGCCATGCGATTGGCAAAACCTCCGAGCGTCATAGGGCAACTCCTTTGGGTGAATAAATGGGGTTAACAAACAAAACACGGGCGCTATGCCTATATTGCATAACGCCCGTGTATCGAAACAAAAAGAAGGGGAAAGGTGTGACCTGAATTATTTGGTCTAAGACACATCGCTTATCCAGAGCCATGTAACTAACACGGCTATCTTAGCACTCTGGGTTTAGCGCACCTCCAGCCAAATGTCACGTTTCAAGGTGACAAATGTCACATGACTATAATCGGCCAACCGATATTTGGCTAAAAGGCTTAACGAGAGAACTTGGGGAAAAACGCCGGGACACGCTCAATATATTCCTTATAACCCGGGCGGGTTTCTTTGAGAGTCTTCTCCAACAAGGCCACGCCAGACACCCGGACGAGCAGGAAAGTCATCACCACCGGGCTGAGAACTGTCCACCAGCCGCCCGCCGCCAAAGCAATCAGCCAGTGGCCCCACCACAACACCGCCTCGCCAAAATAGTTGGGGTGGCGGGTATAAGCCCACAGACCGGTATTAAGCACCTGTCCCTTATTGGCCGGGTTGGCCTTGAAACGCATCAGTTGCCAATCGCCAATGGCTTCAAAGAGAAAACCGATCAACCAAATGCCCGTGCCCAGATAATCGAGCCATCCCAAAGGCGTGACGCTGGAATGGGCCACCAACACGGGCATAGCCACAAATAACAAAATCGCCCCTTGCAACAGAAAGACCTGGAAATAGCTGACGATCCAATAATTCGGCGCGTATTGCTTGCGCCAATTAGCGTAGCGAAAATCTTCGGGGTGGCCCCAATTGCGGAAACCGATGTGTAGTGACAGGCGCAAACCCCACAAACCGACCAGGGCGGTGATGAGCAATTTACGCCCGGGGTCGCCAGCAACCAGCCCATAATACACACCACTGAGCGTGACAAACCCCAGCCCCCAAAAAATATCCATGATGCTGGCATTTTTCAACGCCAGACTAAGCCCCCACACCAGTGTGACGTAAACCCCAACCACTGCCGCCGATAAGCCCAACAAAGCGATAAAAGTCATGACAAACTCCCGAGAGAAAAATTAAGTGATAGGGCTATTGTCTCTCAGAAGATTTAAAACACAATTGGGCTGTATAGCGTTTTGTGTTCAGCCGCGCCTCGCTTACAATAGCGGCGCATGGCTCGTTTGCGTCGCAATTTCTTTGCCCGCCCCACCCTGCAAGTCGCGCGCGACCTGCTCGGCCAGCGGTTGGTGCGCGTGCTTAACGGCCAACGGCTGGCGGGTCTCATCACCGAAACCGAAGCCTATATTGGCGAAGATGACCGGGCCTGTCATGCGCGCGCTGGGCGCACCCGGCGCAACGCCAGCATGTACGGCCCGCCCGGTCACGCCTACGTTTATTTCACCTACGGTATGCATTTCTGCTTGAACATTGTGACCGAACACCCGGACTTCCCGGCCGCGGTTCTCATCCGCGCCATCGCGCCGACCGAGGGGCTGGAGACCATGCGCCAGAATCGTGACCGCCCCGACGCTGTTTTGACCAACGGCCCCGCCAAGTTGACGCAAGCGCTCGGGATTAATGGAACCTTCGATGGGCGAGATTTGTGCGCCCCGGGCGCGGATCTGTTTCTCGAAGCCATCACCCGCCGGGGCGCGCGGCCTCCCATCATTGCCTCCCCCCGCGTGGGCCTCGGCCAATCCGTCCCGGAGCCATGGAAAAGTCAAGCGTGGAATTTTAGAGCCAGTAATCAGTAATCAGTGAACCGTGAACAGTAATACGGATCTTTCGCTTAAATTTTTCGGCTAATCCGAGATTCGAGAAAATGCCT
>CAYUFY010000263.1:0-7524 GCA_964443795.1 uncultured Anaerolineales bacterium
AAGGTCGGCGGCAATTGGAGAAGAGTTTTCAAGCCTTAGTGTTGGAAGCGGAAAATACCATGAATCTAGCGGAAAATGAGCGGCTCCATACCTTATTGCGCATGGATGGTGGGGCTGGGAGCGCCGCGAATATCACCTGGGCTTTGGCGCGGGGCTACGGCGTGGTGATTAAATTACATAGCGCCCCCCGCGCGAATAAACTGGCGCAATCGGTGACGGACTGGCATCCTGATCCGAAAGTGGCCGATCGGAGTTTCGGGTGGGTCACCACGCCCACCGACTATGGTCGCACAACCCGGCAAATGGCCCTCCGCCATCCGAAAAAAGATAAGCGGGGCAACCGCACCTGGCATTATCAAGTGGTCGTGTGTTCGGTCTCCGATGCCGTCCTGAGCGAAGTCGGCCATTCACTGATTGGCCCCGAGCCTTCGCCGCTGGAGCAACTCGCGCTCCTGAGCCATGTGTATGATTTGCGTTCCGGCGGTTTAGAAACCCAAAACCGCAGTGATAAACAAGGCTTAGGGTTGGCCAAACGCACCAAACGGTCTTTGGCGGCCCAAGAGATGTTAGTGTTGTTGACCCAACTGGCCCACAACGTGGTGCTGTGGGCGCGCAATCATTTGGCCACACAGGATGCGCGTTTTCAAAAATTCGGCGTGCAACGCATGGTGCGGGATGTATTCCAAATTGAAGGTCAGGTCGTGATCTCGCAAAACCAAATCCAACAGGTGATTTTGTGCCCACGCCACCCGTATGCCGAAGCCGTACAGCGGGCGTTTGGCGAAACTCAAAGTTCTTGGTAGCCTAATTTGGGCAAAATCATGGTGTCAGGTGGGCGCATTCGGCACTCGAAAAAAACAGCATTTTGCGGCGCCCGCCTGACAGGTCTTTCAAATTCATCACTTACAAAGTTACCACTACCAAAAAAGGAAGCACGGAAGGGATTTGCTCTCCTTCCTGCTTCCTCCTTCCTTGAGTTTTAGAACTGCAATTTGCTCGCGTAATCGGCCAGACTCTTATATTTCCCCGCGCGGCAGTCGGCCAGGATGGGTTCAAGCATCATCACCACGGCGGGCAGGTTCTTGAGGCCGCGCGTTTTCTTTTCCATCACCATAAACTGGTCCCCGGCCGCATCGCCTTCGGATTGGCGGAGGAAGAGGGTGGCGGCGGCCAACGAGAACACCTCAGCGTGGGGCTTGAGCGAATCGGGCGCGGCGGCTTCAAAGAGGAAGCGCGCAAAGGCCTCGCTGAGTTTCGCCATCACCTCGTCGGGGCGCTCGTTGTACTTCCACGGGTGTGAGGTGCCCCAGGCGATGGGCGGATGCAGGGCCACCACCACTTCACCCGCCGAACTCGTGGTCACAAACTGCCGCCCGGGGAAGACCAGGTTCGGCACAAAAATCAGCTTCTGGGTTTGCGCTCCTAGCAACTCAGCCAAATACTTGCCCAGGTCGGCGCGCTTCACCACATCCTGCGCTTCAATCTCGGCGGCGTCCCATTCGCTTTTTGAATCGGCTTCAAAGTCGGCGACTTTGGCGGCGGATTTGAAATCTTCAATTTGCGCGGGTGCCAGCCACGTGTTGTTGAGCGCGTGCCCGTAGAGCGTGGCCAACCCCTCGCCTTTCCCGGCGAGGGCGCGCGCCCCTTGCGCGGCGGGGTGCTCCCCGGCGGGCGCGAAAAACTTGTGGGCGGCATCAGCGGTGCGGTGGGCTTTGTAAGCCTTCACCGTCTGCTCATATTCCGGCCAGTCACTGGCGGCCAGCAAATACCCGGCCAAACGCAGGCGTTCATCATTGCGAACTTCGATAAGGCTCATAGGGGTCTCCCGAATGGGGATGAATATAGTACAAAGGATGATTTAGGCAAAATAAGAGTGACCAGTAATCAGTTTACCATTTACTGATGACTGATCACTGATAACTGTTTCACCACCATCTCCGCGCCTCCCTCCACCGCCTCCACTCTCACCCCCATCGCCCCCCACTCCTCGGCCAGCGCGTCGCTCAGGCCCACCAATCCCGCGCGGGCGGCGCGCACCCCGGCGTGGGGCGTCTCCCCGGCGGGCCGCAGGATGTTCACAATCAGCCCCCCACCCGTCTCCTTCATCGCCCGCGCCGCCGTCTGCGAAACCAGAAACGCGCCTTTGAGATTCACATCCAGCGTGCGGTTCCATTCCCACTCATCCATTTTCAAAGCGGTGTTGTGCGGCGCCACATAGGCGGCGTTGACCACAATATCAATCCGTTCCCACGCGTCCAACACCGCGTAAAGCATGGTCTGCACGCCCATCTTATTCGCCACATCCGCGATTTGCACCAGGGCTGTGCCGCCCGTTTGGGTAATAGCGTCAACGGTGGCTTGTGCGCCGTCGGGGTTCACATCCACGACCACCACCCGCGCCCCGGCCCGGCCCAATGCCAGCGCAATTTCTTTGCCTACGCCTTTGGCTGCGCCAGTGACAAGAGCAATTTTGTGATTGAGTGATTGGGTCATTGGGTCATTTACCAATTACTGATTACTGGCTACTGATTACTGATTTACTTTTCACTTTTCATTCTTCACCCCCACGCCACCTGCCACAGCCGCTTCACGGATAAGGCTTCCGCCGGGTCGAGGTGGCCGAGCGCAATTTGCACAAACATCAACTTTAAATCGGCGTGCGTGTTGGCCGCCGAGGCAAAGCGATTGAATACCCACGGAATAAGATACACATCCCGGATGCGCGCGATGTTCACAAATGCCCGCTGAAACTTATCGCGCAAAACCTGCTCATACTTCTGCGCCGTCAACGCGGGCGATTCGGATTGCTTTAGTGCGCCCGCCAACACCTCGGCGGCCATTTGCGCCGACTCCAGCGCGTAATCAATACCCTCGCCGGTCAGCGGGTTCACCAACCCACACGCCTCACCGACCAGCGATAGCCCGGGGAACGCGACCCGCGCCGAGGCGAAATCAAACCGCAAGGGGTAGCCTTTCACCGCCGAGGTCGGGCGCGCACCGTTCATCAAGGTTTTGACATACGGGTTGGCCACAAATTCAGTCAGCACCTGCGCGGGCGAGTTCCGCAGGGGCGGCTGACCCGCGCGCGCAAAATAGCCCGCGCCCACATTCGCCGCCGTCGGCGAAATGGGAAACACCCAACCATACCCCGGCAGTGGCACCGAATCAAAGTGAAACTCAATCGCATCCCCCAGACCCTGCAGACCTTCATAATACGCCCGGGCCGCGCGGCCAAAAGTTGGACGGGTGGTGATTAACCCCGCGCGTTCGGCGAGACCCACCGCGGCCCCGATGGCGAGCACGATGTGCCGCGCCCGCGCCTCGTGGACTCCGCCCGACGCGGTGCCCCGCACCCCCACATATTGTTGGCCTTCGCAGATGAGTTCAGTCACGTTGAATGGCGCGACAAACTCCGCGCCCGCCGCCACCGCGCGGGCGCGAATCAAATCGTCTAATTGCAATCGGGGCAAGACCAATGCATAGGGCGGCAAATCCGCATGAGCGGGGATGGGCGCGCGGAGCGGCGTGCCGTTGGGCGCAAACAGAGTCAGATAATTAATCCGCCAGCCCGCTTGCACAACCGCGTCCAGCACGCCCAGTGCGCGCAACACGCCCAGCGCACGCGGCGAAAGGGCATCGCCGCACGTCTTATCGCGTGGGAACGTCGCCTTGTCGAGGAGCAACACCTCGAGACCGCGCTCGGCCAAAAAACACGCCAGCGCCGACCCCGCTGGCCCCGCGCCGATGATGATGACATCCTTCATGGTTTACTGATAACTGGTCACTGATGACTGATAACTTCTAAACAGTTATCAGTCATCAGTTATCAATGCTTTCCCGCACCGCCCGCAAAACTCAAACTCACTCGGCAGGTTTTTTGCGCCACAGTTTGGGCAGGTCTTAAACGGCGCGCCCCAAAAATATTCGGGGTGTTCGACGGCGCGGAGAGCGGCGTAATCGGGTTGGCGCTTTTCGGCAAAGGCCCGCTCGCCTTCATGCGTCTCCGGCGCGGTGTTGTGAATGGTCAGCCAGTCGCGCGCATGGCCGATGGTGATGCCCCAGATGAAATCGCGCCAGGTATTGAGCTGTTGTTTGGTGTAGCGCGTGGCCTCCGGCAGTTTGCGGTAGAGTTTCTCAGCCATCACCTCCACGGCGGCATCCAACTCCGCGCGCGGCACCACTTGATTGACCAGCCCCCATTCCAACGCTTTAGCCGCCGGAATTTCCTCGTTGAGGAACAAAATCTCGCGCGCCCGCCGGTCACCCACGATAAGCGGCAAAAACTGCGTGGCCCCGGCCGCCGCCACGCTTCCGTGGCTCGCGCCGATTTGCCGGATGTAAATGTCATCGGCGGCGATGGCGAGGTCGCAACTCATATTAAATTCGTTGCCCCCGCCGACCACGATGCCGTTGAGCCGGGCAATGCTAATCTTGCCCAGGTTCCGCAGACGGTCATGGCATTCAATAAAGTCGGCCATCCATTTGTAATAATCGCGCGGCTGTTCGAGAAAGGCTTGTTGTTCCTTCAAATCCGCGCCGGTGCAAAACGCGCGCTCGCCCGCGCCAGTGAGCACCAGCACCGCAATCGCGTCGTCGTAACTCACATCGCGCAGGGCCGCGCTAATCTCACGCAACATCGGCCCGCAAACGCAGTTGAAAACCTCGGGGCGGTTAAAGGTCAGGGTGGCGCGGTAGCCAGATTTTTCGTAACGGATGTATTGAAATTTGAAGGAGGCAGCGGGGAGGCCGGAGTAGGGGTTCATTGCGTGCTTGAGCTATTGGGTTATTGGGTTATTGGTAATTAGTAATTGGGCGACGACTTCTGCGTTGGTGACGCGCAGGATTTCAGAGGGGACAAGGCGAAGCAGGGCATCAATCGCGCCACCGCCCGCGTACACTTCCGGCTGAGTCAGCACCCCCGCATCAATCAGCGTCCGGAGCGGAGTCTTGTGCCCGAAGGGTGGCACCGTGCCCACCGGAAAACCCGTAACCTCCAACACCGTGGCGGCGTCAGCCATCCTCACTTTTTTGCGCGGGAGGTTGAGATACTCGGCGATGCGTTTGTAATCCACCCGGGCGAGGCCATTGGCCACCACCAGCACCGGTTGGTCGGCGGCGAGGAATAACAGCGATTTGACGATGCGCTCCGGGGTGGTGCCCAGCGCGCGCGCCGAGTCTTCGACGGTCGGCACATGGGTGGTGAGCATCACCATCTCACCGGGGATGGCGTGTTGCGTGAGGAAGGCGGCGATGTGGGAAGAATCCATTGGGTCAATTACCATTTACCAGTTACTGATTACTGCTCACTTCTCGGCCCATCTTCCATATGCTCCGCAAACATGAGCGTGGCGGTTGGCGCGGCAAAGCCCATGAGGCACTGTCCGGCGCGTACTCCAGCGGGCGAAGCCAGGGCCGCGGTGAGCGCGGCTTTATTATCAAAGTGAACTTCGTGCAGAAGATGGTAGGGCGCTTCGCCGACAGGGCCGCCATCAATGTGACTCACCACGACCCGCCGGATACCAGGAAGTTTTTCCACTAGCGGTACGAAGTCCTCCGACCAGCGGCGTTGGAAGTCGGCGAGGTCGGCGGGGTTTTGGAAGAGGATGAGAAGTTTGTACATTCAGTAGTCAGTCGTCAGATGACAGTCGCCAGATAGCGGCGATTATATTATCAGTCCTTCACAAAAAGCGCGGGCTGAGCCTGTCGAAGCCCGCCCCCTTCGGCATGGTGAACCATCAGGGTGCTTTCGTGAACTACTGATTATTGAAATCACTTCCACCCACTGGCCGTGTGGTTGAGGGTCAAGGTCTCAAGCGCGGGCCAATTGGCAATGGCGGTGACACCGGCGCGCTCATCGGCCAGGGTGATGGTTTGGACTTCGTAGCCGCGGCCATGAACGGTCGTGACGATTTGCAAATATTGCGCGGCGAGCGGGTCGGTGAAGAGATTATGGGCCTCCAGCACCGCGTTGACCGAGTCCAGTAGGGGCTGAATTTTAGCGTAATCACCCGCCCCGAGCGCGCGCTCGGCTTCGGCCAGCATGGTTTCGAGGGCAATATTTTCGGGGGACGTGGGATGGCGCATGAAATCAGCCGTGATGTTGCGTTCGCGCCCCTCGGGGCCATCGGGGAGCCAGGCGGTGAGGAAGTAGGCCGAGGGGTCATCCATTTGCTGGTAACGCCGCAGGGTATCAAATAACTCAACTGTGAAGAGCAAGTCGTCAATTTGCGCGGCGGTGGGCGTGAGGGAGCGCAAATGCGCCAGCCAGTCGGCCTCCAGCTCGGTCAGGCTTTTATCAAAGTTGGCTCGCAGGGCGCGTTCAATCATGCCGCGGGGCGACGCATCATTTGGGAAGGCGCTATAGAACGCTTTGAATTTTTCCCAGCCATAGGTATCCACTAAAAATTTAACGAAGCCGCCCGCCTGCAAATAGCCAATCTCATGCTGGGCGGTGTAGAAATTTTCGGCCAAGTCGCCGAGGGGAAGGTAGCGGTCGAGTGCCAGCAACGCCGCCGCGCGCGTGTCCAAGTCCTCGGGTTTGTAGTGGCCCTGGGCCACATACACCGCCAGGCCTTCGACCATGAACGCCGGGCGTTGGTCGCTGAAATCACGGTCGAGAATATGCGTCAGTTCGTGTTCCAGCACGGTGGGGAAGTGATTGCCCGCCGGGTTGCGGTCAATGTAGGTCAGCGAAATTTCACTGCTCGCAAAACCGCCATGCCCGAGCAAGCGGCTTAGCAGGGTAAACGGAACCTTCTCCTGGGCTTGCACACCCAGGGTTTGCTCGACCTGTTCCAGCGCGGCATCGGCTTCGGTCATAATCAATTCAATGTCGCGCGCCGCGGCCGTGTGGGTGAGGTAATGAAAGCGGCAACACGCGCTCTCGGATTGCGCCCATTGGGCGACGGGTTCGGGCGCGGGGCGTTGGGCGGCGGGGAGGAGATTAACCGTGAGGGTGAGGACCTCCAGCGGCACCGAGTCGGCGCCCGGCGGGACGATGGCGACGAGGAGCGTTTGCGGCCCCTCGCGGCCCTGCGTGTCCCAATCCCAGAAGAAGGTGGCCTGGGCGTTATTGCCAATACCGAAGCGCCCAAACTGGGCGGTGGCAATGGGTTGGCCCGCGAGCGCGTCGGCATAGAGTTTGACGGTGGCATCCTCCCAGGCCGGGTCGGAGTGCGCCGCATCGAGTTCGAGGCTGACAATATCGCCGGAATATAACTGCGGGTCGGGGTGAAAGGTGATGTCTTCGGGGCGCAAACCGGGCGCGGGGTCAGGTGTCCCGGTGAGCGTGGGTTGTGGGGCGGGGGTGCGCGTGGGCGCCAGGGACGCCGTGGGGGCGTTCAATTGAACGCCCGTACTGGCCGCGCGTGGCCGCGTAGGGGTCACCCCCACCATCGCGGTGGGTGGGGTTAAGCGCGAGGCGAAGGCGTTGCAGGCGAGGGTGAAGAGGAGGAGGAGTGGCAGAGCGCGGCGCATAGGGAACCTCACCCCCCGGCCCCCTCTCCTGAACGCTGAAAGGCGCGG
>CAYUFY010000264.1:0-7522 GCA_964443795.1 uncultured Anaerolineales bacterium
TACACCATTCGACCCAATCCAAATTGATTAACTTATTTTTGGACAAATCCTTAGTGACCTTTACGGTGCGGGTTGACCCAAACTATCAGGGCGCGGTGACGAACACGGCGGTGATTTCGCACCCGGGGTTGTTGCAGGCCATTACTGTTACGGCAGTGGCTTATGTGACGGATAAACCGGTGTTGCTGATTTCCAAGTCGGCCACACCCGACCCGGCCTTGTTGAAGGAAGACCTGACCTATGTTCTGCGCGTGACCAACTTGGGCCAGCAGGCCACGGGGTTGGTCATCACCGATGTTCTGCCCGCCTATACGCGCTATATCACCGACAGCGCGACTCCCTCGGGGCAGGTGCTGAGTAACACCGTGAAATGGAATCGCTCGGTATTGAAACCCGGCGAAACGGCCGAGGTGCGGTATAAAGTGCAAATTGATTTTGGGAGCAGTGAACTGGTCAATAGCCAGTATGGTGTGACTTCGGCTGAGGGCGTGATGGCCGTCGGTGAACCGTTGAAAACGCTTATCGTGGGTGGCTCGCGGCTGTATCTGCCGTTGATTAGACGCTAACCCGCGCTTACGGCAAACGAAAACTGGCGCGCCTTCATTGAAGGCGCGCCAGTTTTTTATTGCAGATATGGTAGAAAAAGAGTCGCCAACCCGAGGAACAGGCCAAATCCCACGCAGTCGGTGACGGTGGTGACAATGACGGCCGAGGCCAGGGCCGGGTCAAGTTTGAGGGCTTTGAGGGTGAGGGGCACCAGGGTCCCGGCTATCCCAGCGGCAATCATATTGCCGACCATCGCCAACCCAATGACCAGCCCCAGCATGGGGATGCCGCGCCAGGCCCACGCGCCGAGGGCGACGCACACGCCCACGGTCATGCCATGAATGAGGCCGATGCCGGCCTCGCGCCCCATGGCCCGCCCGGCATCTTTAAATTCAATCTCGCCCAGCGCGAGGCCGCGCACGACCATGGCCAGGGTTTGGGTACCAGCGTTGCCACCTTGCCCCGCCACGATGGATTGAAACACCGCCAACACGGCCAGTTTGGCGATGGTGGCTTCAAACAGGCTGATGACCGAGGCGGCGAGAAAAGCGGTGAATAAATTGACTAGGAGCCACGGCAGGCGGCGGCGCACCGAGAGTTGCACCGGGCTAAAGACTTGCAAGTCGCCATCCGAGACGTTGGCGAGGCGGTAGATATCTTCAGTGGCTTCTTCTTCGATAACGTCTACGATGTCGTCATAGTTGATGACGCCGACCAGTTTGCCATCGGCATCCACCACCGGAATGGCGGCGAGGTCGTAGCGCGACATGAGCCGGGCGACTTCCTCCTGGTCAGTGCCCACCGGCACGTTGGTGACATCGCGGGCCATGATGGTTTCGATGACGGTTTTGGGATCGGTGGTGATGAGGGCGCGCAAACTCACAATGCCGATGAGTTTGTCGAAGCGGTCAACCACATAGAGATAGTAGGGCGTTTCGGTGTCGGGGCTTTGGGCGCGAAGGAAGTCAATCGCCATTTGCGCGGTCATTTGGCGGCGCAGAGCGAAGAAGTCGGAGGTCATCAGGCCGCCAGCCGTGTCGTCGGCGTGGGCGAGGAGGGGCCGCACCTCGTCGGCCTGCGAAGCGTCCATCTCGGCCAGCGCTTGTTCGCGTTGGGTGGGCGAGAGGTCGCCGAGGACGTCGGCGGCGTCGTCGGGGTCCATCTCGTCGAGAGCGTCGGCGAGAGCGGCCGAGGGCAGATGCGCGGCGACTTCGGCGGCTTCCTCTTCTTCCAGTTCTTCGAGGAGGTCGGCGGTGGCTTCGGCGTCGAGCCGCGGGAGGATTTCGTTTTGGTCGTCGGGGGGGAGGTCGGAAAACGCCTCGGCGCGGTCGGCGGGGTGCAGGGCCGCCAGCAGGGCGAGGGCGTCGTCTATTTTTCCGGCTTCGAGGGCGGCGCGCACCTGTTCGAGGGCGGCGTCAATGAGGTTTTGTTCCATGCAGGCCTCCGGTTTTAAAGAATACGCGCCTCGCGGGCGAAGCGGCCCAGCGAGGCGCGACCTGGCAAGCCAGCGCGGAACGACGGGCGGGGCTTAGTCCGGGAGGGGGCGTTTAGAGTCAGGATCGAGAGATGAGGTGTCCATGAATTTCTGGCAGACGACTGCAGGGCAGTCTACTTCCGCAAATGGATTTGTCAATTCCTGGTCGCTCGGAATTAGCGATCAGCGCGCGAGGCGGCAAGGGCGCGCGGGGTCAGTGGGCCGCGTGGCCCACGGTCGCGGCGGGGCGACCGAGGAGTTTATCCAATTCGAGACGCGCCGGGTCATCTACAATCGCAAAAATTTCATCGCCTTCTTCGAGTTGGGTAATGCCGCGCGGCAGAATGAGTTCGCCATCGCGCACGATACCCGAGATGACACAGTGTTCGGGGAGGGCGAGGTCTTTGATGGCGCGGCCGATGGCCTGGGCACCGGCGGCGATTTTTTCTTCGACGAAGGAGTATTGCCCGCGCCGGACTTTGAGCATGATCATCATGTCGCCGATGGACATTTCCTCTTCGATAAGTTTGGCCATGATGTCGGCGTTGTTGAGGGAAACATCCACGCCGAAATCTTTGGTGAAGAGCCAGGAGTTGCGCGGGTTGTTGATGCGCCCGATGATGCGATTGACGTTGTAATGGAAGCGCGCCAGGGAGGTGACGACGAGATTATCGGCATCGTCGGAGGTGACGGCGGCCACGACTTGCGCCGAACGGATGCCGGCGATTTCGAGCATTTGCGGGTCGGTGCCATCGCCTTCGATGATGACCTCAGTGGGGATTTCGCGGTGCAGGGTGGTGAGGATGTCCGGGCGATGTTCAATGAGCCGCACGGTGTGGTTTTGTTGCAGGAGGAGCGAGGCGAGATGCGAGCCGGTGCGCCCGCCGCCGACGATGAGGACAAACATGTTATTTTTCTCCGGAGGTGGGCAGGTGTTGGCGCAGGAGGGTCGCGCCTTCATCGGTCGCGCTGACCTGTAGGATGTCGTGGGCCTGCAGGACGGTGGCGCGCTCGGGCAGGGTGCCGCGCCCGCCGCGGGCTAGCGCGACCGCGCGGACGTGGGCCTCGGGCAGGAGCTCGCTCAGGGTTTTGCCTTCCCATTCGTGCGGCACGCTGATTTCGTAGATTTGCACTTCGCCATGCCCGGCGGTATAGACGCTTTGCAAGCCGGTATGGAGCATGAGTTGTTCCATGCGCTTGGCGCCCCACGACGACGAGGTGATGGTCTGGATGCCCAGTTTTTCGTAAATGGGCGCGCGGCGCGGGTTGTACACGCGCGCGACGACATGCGGGACGTGATACATATCTTTGGCAACGCGCGCGGCGACGATGTTAACGCTGTCGGAGGTGGTGACGGCGGCGAAGGCATCGGTATGTTCAATATCCGCGCGTTTGAGCACATCGCGATCAATGGCTTCGCCTTGCACGGTGCGCCCACGGAAGTCGGCCCCCAACCGATCAAAGGCGCGCGGGTTGGAATCGACGACGGTGACGGTATGGCCCTGGGCATAAATGGATAGCGCCAGTTCGGCCCCCACGCGGCCACAGCCGACCACAATGATTTGTTGGTGAGTTTTATCGGCCATAAAGGTTTGGTTATTCTCCGCCCACATGATAGGGCACTTCGGTGATGACGATATTGTGCATTCCCAGCAGGTCTAATTGCAGGAAAAACGCGGTTTGCATATGCAAAAGGTTGTGCCAGGCTTTGGCGGGCACGAATTCGGGCACGACCACGGTGATGACTTCATTGGCCTGGCGTTGGTCGGCGATTTTGCGGATGTAATCGCGCAAGGGTTCATAGATGCGGCGATAGGGTGACTCGACCACGACTAGGCGCACGCCATCGCCCCAGTGCTCCCATTTGGCGCGCAGGGCTTGTTCCTCCTGCGGGTCGGTGGCCACATAAACGGCGGTGACATCGGTGGAGACGGAGCGAGCGTAATCCAGCGCTTGTAAAGTACCCTGGTGCATACCGCCGATGGGCAGAATAACCCGGTGGCGCCGGACACGGGGTGGCATCCCAAATGTGTCGAGTGAAAGTTTGGCGGCGAGGTGTTTGTAGTGGTTGTGGATTTGGAAAAAGATGAACACCAGGGTGGGGATGAGGATGGCGACAATCCAGGCCCCGGAGGTGAATTTGGTGATCGTAAAGACTACCATGACCGTGAAGGTCGCCACCGCGCCGAACCCATTGATGACCAACTTGATTTGCCACCGGGGATCATAATGGAGGTTGGAGGCAATTTGGGGCACAATGTCGCCGGGCTTTAGGTTGCGCGATTTCCACCAGCGCACGGCCATGCCGGTCTGCGAGAGGGTGAAGGAGAGAAACACGCCAATGGCATAGAGCGGGATGAGGGCATTGGTCTCCGCCCGAAAGAGGATGATGAGCAGGGCCGCGACTCCGGCGAGCGCCACGATGCCATAGGAAAACACCAACCGACTTCCTCGATAAGTCAACTGCTTGGGCAGGTAGCCATCCCCGGCTTGTAATGCGCCCAGCCGGGGAAAGTCGGCGAAGGAAGTATTGGCAGCCATGATGAGGATGAGGGTGGTACTGCCGAGGAGCGCCAAATAGAAGGGACTGCCCGAATCGTAAATGGTGCGCCCGATTTGCGAAAACACGGTCTCGGTATGGGAGGGCAGGGCGCCAACCTGCCGGGCGAGGAAAGTCATGCTGAAGAACATGAATGAAAGAATGGCGCTCATCCACATAAGCGTGATGCCGGCGTTGCGGCTCTTGGGTTCAGTAAACGCTGGAATGCCGTTGCTGATGGCTTCGACGCCCGTCAGCGCCGTACACCCACTGGAGAAGGCGCGCAGGATAAGAAAGAGTGTGGCTGTTTGGGTGGCTTCGTGAGCGGCTTCCACGCCGGTAACTACCCCTAATGTGCCCGTAAAATAACGATAATAACCAACCAGAATGGTTAGGATCGCCACGCCGAGGAAGATGTAAGTTGGTACCGAGAACGCACTGCCCGATTCTTTGACACCCCGCAGATTGATGATCATCATAAACGCCACTAAGACGAGCGCAATCGGCACCCGCCAGGGGTAAAGATTGGGGAAGGCCGAGGTGATTTGCGCCACACCGGAGGAAATGGAAACAGCCACGGTGAGGATGTAATCGGTGAGCAAAGCGGCCCCGGCCACTTGCGCCGCATGTTCGCCCAGGTTGTCACGCGAGACAATATAGGCCCCGCCGCCACCGGGGTAGGCGTGAATGGTTTGCTCATACGAGATGGTGACAATGGCTAGCAGAATTATGATGGCAATGGCAATCGGCAGAGAGAAAGTCAGCGCGCCCGCGCCCGCCAGTACCAACACGAACAATATCTCGTCAGTGGCATAGGCGGTGGACGAGAGCGCATCGGACGCGAAGACTGCCAGCCCCACCTTTTTGCTGATGGTCTGGTGGGCGGCTTCGTGGGTCGGCAAAGGCTTGCCGATGAGGAGTTGGCGCAGATTGAAGGAGGCCATATGGAATGTTTTAGGGAGCGGGGGCTTCAGCGCCAATGTGGTACGGCACTTCCATGACCACGATATCCCGTTGATTAAGCAGACGGCGGCGCAAGATGGAAGCGGTGTTCATATGCAAGGCGCGCTCCCACCAGTGGGTTGGGACAAAACGGGGGACGACGACGGTGAGCATTTCCTGCGCGCCTTTGGTCTCGGCGATTTCATGAATGTAGTCGAGCATCGGCTCCATTAAACGCCGATAGGGTGATTCAATGACGACCAGCCGGGCACCATCGCCCCAATGTTCCCAGCGGTCTTTGACTTTCTCGGTCTCAGCGTCATCACCGGCCGCTACATAGACGGCCGTGAGATCGTCCGACAGGGTACGGGCATACCGCAGGGCATGTAACACCCCGCTATGCACGCCGCCGATGAGGAGCAAAATGCGGTTGCGTTTGACCCGCGGCGGCGTGCCGAAGTGGTCAATGGAGAGATGTTCAGCCACATCATGATAGTGGTGATGAATGCGGAAGAAGATAAAGACCAAGGTAGGCACCAGGAACACCACAATCCAGGCACCTTCCGCAAACTTCGTGGCCGCAAAGACAATCATCACCACAAAGGTGAGCACAGCCCCAAATCCATTGATGAACATCTTCAATCGCCAGCGTGAGTCATATTCTACCACCCCGCCTTGCTGGACAATTTTTTCATCGGCTTTCAGGTGGCCGGATTTCCACCAGCGCACGGCCATGCCGGTCTGCGAGAGGGTGAACGACAAGAAGACACCAATGGCATAGAGCGGGATGAGGGCCGTCGTCTCGGCTTTGAACAGGATGATGAGCAGGATGGCAAACCCGGCGAGCGCGGTGATGCCATAGGAATAAACCAAGCGGCTTCCGCGATACGTGAGTTGTCGGGGGAGGAAGCCATCGCCAGCGTGGAGCGCGCCCAGCCGAGGAAAATCGGCAAAGGAGGTGTTGGCGGCCATAATCAAAATGAGGGTGGTGCTACCGAGCAGGGTGTACCATAACGGTCCCCGGCCCCACACCGCGCGCCCCAATTGCGAGATGATCGTTTCGGTGCGTGAAAATTCGGCGCCGATATGATGGGCGAGGAAGGTGATGCTAAAGAACATCACCGAGAGGATCACACTCATCCAAATGAGCGTGATGCCCGCATTGCGGCTTTTCGGCTCGTCGAAGGCGGTGATGCCGTTGGAGATCGCCTCCACCCCGGTGAGCGCGGTACAACCGCTGGAGAAAGCGTGCAGGATGAGGAATAGCGTGACCCCGCGGGCCGCTTCCACTTCCGCCGGAGTCACGCCAGTCACGGGCGGCAGACTGCTGAAGAAATAGCGATAGAACCCCATGCCGATGGTCAACAAGGTCACACCCAAAAAGAAATAAGTCGGAATAGCGAAGGCGACCCCGCTTTCCTTGACCCCACGTAAATTGACGAGCATCATAAATAAGACAATCGCGACGGCGATATGCACACTGAAATCATGCAGAGCCGGGAAAGCCGAGGCCAGTTGCGCCACCCCCGACGAAATACTAACCGAGACGGTGAGGATGTAATCGGTGAGGAGCGCGGCCCCGGCGGTCTGTGCGGGGGCTTCGCCGAGGTTATCGCGCGCCACAATATAGGCCCCGCCGCCCCCCGGGTAAGCATGGATGGTTTGCTGATAGGAAATGGTAACAACGGCCAATAAGAAAATGATGGCAAGGGCTACGGGAATGGAATAACCTAAGACCGCAATGCCCGCTAGAGGCACGGCAAAGGCCAGGACTTCGAGGATGGCCTCGGTGGCATAGGCGGTGGAGGACAGCGCATCGGAAGCAAAAACCGCCAGTCCGACTTTTTTGCTGATGGTTTGATGACGAGCTTCGTAAGTGGGGAGCGGCTTACCAATGAAAAAACTAGTCAGCGACCGGGGCGGGGCCTCGCTGGAATGGCGAATCGCAGTCATACAGAAAAAACCTTAAGAGAGTGTTTAAAAACTGCGCCGGTCACACAATGCACAAGGCCAAAGCGGGT
>CAYUFY010000265.1:0-7495 GCA_964443795.1 uncultured Anaerolineales bacterium
CAGATACGCTTTTTTCGCAGACAGAACATCTGTCTAATCTAACATTGTCGAACTAATATGCCCACTGTACCGACTTTCCTTCCAACCCTCTACCCTTCAAACCCCGCGCGTTAAGCACCTGAGTGCTTGACAGGATGTCTAGGGATGGTCTAATAGTCGAGCGGTCGGATGGTCGAGTAGTCGAGCGGTCAAGAGCCAAACAACGGGTAGTGGTAACTTTGTAAGTGATGAATTTGAAAGACCTGTCAGGTGGGCGCCGCCAAATGCTGTTTTTTTCGAGTGCCGAATGCGCCCACCTGACAGGTCTAGCACACCATCACTTACTTTGTTACCACTACCAAACAACGAAATGACTGACCACCAGACCACCAGACCACCAGACTACTGGACAACCCCATGCTTCTTCTCCTCGTCGAAGACAATCTCTCCCTCCGCGCCGCGCTCAAAATCGGCCTGACCCAAATCGGCGAAGTTACCATCAACGCCGAAGCCGCCACCGGCGAAGACGCGCTGGCCCACTGCCTCGCCTCACCGCCCGCTGTCATTCTCATGGATGTGCAACTCGCGGGCGCGCTCAACGGTATCGAGGCCGCCGTGGCCATCCGCCGCGAACTGCCACGCCTGCCGGTGGTGTTCTACTCCATTCAAGACGACGATGCCTACTACCGCGCCTTCCGCCGCTCGGGCATCCTCAGCCACTACGCCTACGTCCGCAAATCCAATTATCTGCTCCCGCACATGATCGTCCCCCTCCTGCGCGATGCGGTGGCCGGGCGCAGTTTCATTGACCCTGACATCGAAGCGCGTGTGCAGGAAGTACGGCATAAAGATGAGACCTCGCCCTTCGCGCTCCTCGAACCCAACGAGCAACAAGTGGCGCGCCTGCTCGCGCAGGGCCTCACCAATGAGCAAATCGCCGCGCGCATGGGCTTCAAAGACAAGCGCACCATCAGCCGCACCAACGGCCAAATCTACGCCGCCTGGGGCCTCGCCGACTCGGCCACCGACGAAAAAATTGCCCGCACCCGCGCCGCCCTCATTGCCAGCGCCAACCGCTTCATACAATGGGATGCTGAAGGCATTGCTAAAGTGCAAAACGAAAAAGGCGAGTGGGTGAATAAATGAGGAAGGAGGAAGCAAAGGAAGGAGGTAATAACGCCTTCCTGATGACCGATAACTGATGACCGATAACTTGCTTTTAGATTGGCCCATCCTCGCCACTTCGCTCTTCAACACCATCATCCTCACCTGGCTCAGCCTGGTCGTGCTCCTCAACGCCGACCGGCGCACACCCGGCGTCTGGCTCACCGCGCTCAGCCTATTCACTGGCGCGGCCTTCTTCGTCAGCCACACCGCGCTGGTCGGCTTGGGCTTTGCGGCCCTCGCCCCCATGCTCAATGTGTGGTGGCACTTGGGATGGATCCCGACGATTCTCCTGCCCCTGGGGTGGTACCTGGTGACCCTCTGGTATTCCGGCTTCGCAACCGCGCCGGATTCCGCCCTACGGGTTCGCCACACCCCCTTCATTTTTCTCGCCCTCGCGTTAGCCCTCGGCGTCAGTGCGCTCCTCATTTTCGATAACCCGGTGCCCTCCTTCGAGCAAGCCCTTCACTTCCAGCTTGCGCCTACCCGCACACTCTGGGGCCTGCCCCTCCTCATCCTCGCCTATCCGCTCTATAGCACAGTCTGTCTGCTCCTCGCGTTCGAGGCCCTCCTGCGCCCCGGCCCCACCACCCGCCTCATGGGTGAACAAGCCCGTCACCGCGCCCGCCCGTGGCTCCTCGCCACCAACCTCGCGCTCATCTTCGTCACCCTCCTCGTCGCCGCCGCCATGCTCTGGTTCGTCTCCACCAGGCCCCACGCTTCACGCCTCACGCTTCACGCTATACCTCTCGCCCTCTTCGATCTCCTCATTTCCCTCCTCATCGCCCTCGCCACGCTCAGCGTCGGTCAAGCCGTCGTCGCCTACGAAATCTTCACCGGCAAATCACTTCCTCGACGCGGATTAGTGCGTCACTGGCGGCGGGCCATCCTCCTCGCCGTGGGCTTTAGCGTGGTCGTTGGGTTCAGCACTGCCGCGCACCTGGATTCCATTTACACCGCCCTCCTCACCGCCATCACCATTGCCGTTTTCTATGGTCTGGTTAGTTGGCGCGCCTATATCGAGCGCGAACGCTACATCCAGGACTTGCGGCCCTTCGTCGCCAGCCAGCGCCTCTACGACCAACTCCTCACCCCCGACCTCCCCGCCGCCAACCTCACCGCTCCTTTTCAGGCGCTGTGTGTCAACCTCCTTACCACCCGCGCCGCCGCCCTCATTCCCATTGGCTCATTAGCCACGCTCATAGACCAACCCCTCCTTTATCCTTCCAACCTCCAGTTTCAAATTACCAATTACCAATTACCAATCCCTGATTCTCCCGATACCAATTCTCTAATCCTCTTCGACGCGCCTCCCTTCCTCTACGCACTCCAACTCTGGAGCGAGCGCGGCCTCATCGGGCACCTGCTCCTCGGCGCAAAATCCGATGACAGCCTCTACGCGCAGGAGGAAATCGAAATCGCCCGCGCTTCGGGTGAGCGTTTCCTCGACACCCTTGCCAGCGCCGCGCTCGCGCACCGCCTAGTGGCTTTGCAACGCGCGCGTCTTGCCGAAAATCAATTACTCGACCACCGTGCCCGGCGCGTTCTCCACGACGACATCCTCCCGCGCCTGCATGCCGCGCTCCTCACTCTCGCCGCCGACCCGGCCCAGGCGCAAACCCTGCTCGTGGCCACCCATCGCGCCATTGCCGACTTGTTGCATGATCTGCCCGCCGCGCCGGCGCCCACCCTCGCGCGCCTCGGTTTGGTGGGCGCCCTCCGCCACCTCCTGACGGATGAATTTGAAAACGCCTTCGACGAAGTTCACTGGATGATTGATCCAGCCGCTGAAGAACAGGCGCGCGCCCTTGCGCCGCTCGCCGCCGAAACGCTGTACTACGCCGCCCGCGAGGTCATCCGCAACTCCGCGCGTCATGCCCGCTCCCCCGCCCAACCCTTGCGCCTGCAATTGTCGGTAGCTTGGGCGTCTGGCCTTTGTCTGATCATTGAAGACAATGGCACTGGCCTGACCTCCGCCCCGAACCCTAATTCTGGCGGCCACGGCCTCGCGCTTCACAGCGCCATGCTGGCGGTTGTCGGCGGCACCCTCGTTTCGGAGAGTCAGCCGGGAACTTTCACCCGTGTGGTCTTGTGGCTCCCCTCAATTGCAAATTAAAAAAAGGCTCTACCGTTCTTGACGGGATTGGCGTAGGTCGCGCTTGTAGCGCGACGATTTTGGCCGCGTCAGGTGTCGGGCTACAAGCCCGACCTACATGGGTTTTCCGTTAAATCCGGTAGAGACCGAAAAGATAATCGCCTAATGCAGAGGCGGCTCCCATGCCGCCGCGTGCTTCGCGAGGAGCGCGGCCCGCTTGATAGGGCGATTAATTTTTAAAACCGCAATTGAACGCCCCTGCCCGGCGGTTGCCTCCTTCCCCAATCGGCGTACAATTCGGGGTGGGCGTGTGCCCAGCCATACGCTAACGCGTCTCAATTAACTCAAAAGGACTTCCATGAAAATCTCTGTCGTGCAAGGTGATATTGCCAAGCAGTCCACCGAGGCTATTATTCTTAATCTCTTTGAGGAGGTAGCTGAACCCCTGGGCGCGACTGGCGCGGTGGATAAAGCGCTCGACGGGGCGATTCGCGCGCTTATCGCGGGCGGCGACTTTACGGGCAAACTGAACTCGATGGCAGTGCTGTACCTGCGCGGCCAACTCGCGCCCCAGCGGGTGGTGCTGGTCGGTTTGGGCAAGGCCGCTGACTTAACGCTCGACAAGATTCGGACGGCCAGCGCCACGGCCACGCAAAAAGCCCGGGCCCTCGGGGCCGCGCGGATCGCGACCACCGTTCACGGCGCGGGGAATCTGGCTGTCGCGCGGGCCGCGCAGGCCGTCGTCGAAGGCGCCATCCTCGGGGACTATCAGTTTCGCGATCTCAAATCCAAAGAGGGTGACAAGCCGCTCGAAGCTGTGACTTTGGTCGAGGTGGAAGCCGAGCAAATTGCGGCGGTGGAGCAGGGCGCGCGCGCCGGGCAGGCCATCGCCGAGGCCGCGAACTTTGCGCGCGACCTCGTCAATCAGCCGCCTAACATTTGTATTCCCGAATACATGGCCGCCAAGGCCGAGCAAATTGCGGCGGCCTATGGGTTGGCGTGCACGGTGCTGGAAGCGGCGGCGATGCGCGAGTTAGGCATGGGTGCGCTCCTCGCGGTGGGGGCGGCGTCGGTCATCCCGCCCAAGTTTATTATTTTGGAACACCGCCCGGCTGGGACGGAGAATGTCGCGCCGGTGGTGCTGGTGGGGAAGGGCATTACCTTCGATAGTGGCGGGCTTTCGATTAAGCCCGGTGATGCCATGGTGGCGATGAAGAGCGATATGGCCGGCGGTGCGGCGGTGCTGGGCGCGATGCGCGCGGTGGCGGAATTGAAGTTGCCCGTGCCGGTGATTGGGCTGGTGCCGACCACGGAGAACGTCATTGGTAGCACCGGCTTCCGCCCCGCCGATGTTCTGCGGGCCTCCAATGGCAAGACGATTGAAATCATCAGCACCGATGCCGAAGGCCGGTTGATTTTGGCGGATGCGTTAGTGTATGCCAACCGCTATAAACCGGCGGCGGTGGTGGACCTAGCCACGCTGACCGGGGCGTGTGTGGTGGCGCTGGGAACTTTGGCGGCGGGCCTGTTTGCAACCGATGAGGCTTTGTGCGCCCGTTTGGTTCAAGCCAGTGACCGCACGGGTGAGCGTTTATGGCGCCTGCCACTGTACGACGAATATCGCGATTTGATTAAGAGCGATGTGGCCGACATGAAAAACAGCGCGGGGAGTCGAACATCGGGCGTGGGGGTGAGCGCGGCGTTTTTGAAGGAATTTGCAGAAGGCTACCCGTGGGCGCACCTGGATATTGCGGGCGTGGCCTTTCTCGATGGCCCCAAAGCGCCATGGCCGCGCGGTGGCACGGGGTTTGGGGTGCGGTTGTTGGTGGAACTGGTGCGGGAGTGGCGGTAAGTCTAAACCTGTCAGGTCTTGAAGTTTTTCGGAAATTTAGAGATAAATTCTAAAGGAGTATCCCATGCGACGTAACGGCGCGCTCTTTTGGGGCGCATTGCTCATCATCGTAGGCGGTTTGTTGTTACTCCAAAACCTCGGTGTGATTTCGGTGAATGTCGCTGGTCTCATCGGGCCGCTGTTGATGATTATGCTGGGGGTGTGGGTTTTGTGGGGCGTGTTTGGCGGCGGTCGCCCCTCGGAAGCCCAACAATTGACGGTGCCCTTAGAGGGGGCGAGCGAGGCCGAAGTGCGGGTGAACTTTGGGGCCGGGCGTTTGCAAATGGGCGTCGGGGCCGGCCTGGATGAAGTCATATCGGGCACGTTTCGGGGCGGGGTGGAGCACAAGGTCAAGCGCACGGGCAACACGCTGATGCTTCAACTGGATGCGCCCGATCTTGAGTGGCGTGTGCCGTGGGGCGGGGGGCAACACTCGGAACGGGACTGGCAGGTGCGGCTGAATGGCGGCTTGCCGCTGGCGTTGGATTTGCGTATGGGGGCCAGCGACACCCGGCTGGATTTGAGCGACGCGCGGATTATGGAATTGACGATTAAGACTGGCGCCAGTGCCACGGATGTGACTCTGCCGGCCAATGCTGGATTGACGCGGGTGAAGATTGAGGCCGGCGCGGCCTCGGTGATTCTCCGGGTCCCGCCGGGTGTGGCCGCACGCCTGAACATGGTCGCTGGCCTGGGGAGCGTGCAGGTGGATACCGCCCGCTTCCCGCGTCAGGGCGGCTATTATCAGTCACCTGATTTTGATTCGGCGCCGAACAAAATCGAAGTGGAAGCCAAAACGGGCGCCGGATCCATTGAAGTCAAGTGAGCGCATTGAGGAGTCGGCTATGAAATCATTCGACCTGCGGATTGTCTTTGGTGGGTTGTTAGTGGTGGCGGGGGTGTTGAGTTTGTTGGACGCGCTGGGAATTATTCGCGGCGCGTTCACCTGGCTGTGGGCCGCCGTGTTGGGCGTGGGCGGATTTGCCTTTCTGGCATTGTTCGCCCTCAACCGCGCGCAATGGTGGGCGTTGATCCCTGGCATGAGTTTGTTGAGCATCACCGCGCTGTTGGCCGTGACGCAACTGACTCCGCGCGGCGGCGAACAATGGGGGGGGGCGGTCGTGTTGGGCGGGATTGGCTTGAGTTTTTGGCTGGTGTATCTGGCCCGGCGGGAGCACTGGTGGGCGATCATCCCCGGCGGGGTGCTGATCACGTTGGCCGTCGTGGCTGGCATTGACAACGCGGATACGCGGTTAGCGTCGGGCGGCGTCTTCTTCTTTGGCCTGGGGCTGACTTTTCTGCTGGTGGCGCTATTGCCCAACCCGCACGGGCGCATGTATTGGGCGTTTATCCCCGGCGGGATTTTGTTGGCGATGGGGGTGTTCATCACTGCCGCCGCCGAGAAATGGCTGGGGTACTTGTGGCCGGTGGCGTTGATTATATTGGGCTTGTTTTTGGTCTATCGGACGTTTCGGCCCCGCTCAAGTTAGGCTTCACGCTTTTGGGCAAGCGCCAGCAGACTTAACCCGAGGGGCAGGTCAAAATTTTTCAGCCACAGCGACTCGGCGGCGAAAGTGGCGGTGAGGAGTTGATTGAGCCAGGGGGCGGGCAGGGTCACATCAGTATGGAGGGAAGCCGCGCGTTGGGTCAGGCGGGTTAGCACCGCGATGGGGAATAGTAGCCAACCTGTATAAGTGAGCCGCCGGACTTCCAACCCGGCGGTTTTTATTTTGGCGCGCAATTCGCCGGGCGCGTAGCGATGGCGGGTATGCACCAGTTGGTCGTGGGCGCCACGCAACCAGTCGTGGGCCGGGACTCGCACCAGCAACCAGCCCCCCGGTTTCAATACCCGTGCCAATTCGCGCAGGGCCGCTACATCATCGCCCACGCTGAGATGGTAGAGGACTTCAAAGGATGTGACGAGGTCAAAGGTTGCGTTGGGGAACGGAACTTGCTCAATGGAGGCACGGGCCACACGGGGCGCGGTTTGCGCGGCATACCGCACCGCGCGCGGGTGAAAGTCAATGCCCGTCGGAGTCCCCATCGCCGCGAGCCAGCGCAACCCGCCGCCGGTGCCGCATCCCGCGTCCAAAATGTTGGCATCTGGTGGGAGTGCCAGACCCCGCGCCCAATCGGTGGCGATGCGGCGTTGGCCCACATACCACCAGTGCGTTTCCTCGAGCCGGGCGATATTATCGTATTCGCTGAGTTCCACTTGATTTAGAATCAATCTCTAAACCTATCAGGTCTTGAAGACTTGACACGTTTTTCGGAAGTTTAGAGATACGCCAATGGAAGTTGACTGCCACCCCTGAAGTCAGGACACATTTAGAAAACGGGGCAGCGTCATCTACCTGAGAGATAAT
>CAYUFY010000266.1:0-7469 GCA_964443795.1 uncultured Anaerolineales bacterium
TGGCCGCCGAAGGCCGTAAGGCCGGCATTCACCTGGTGCTGGGGTTACAGGCCCCGCCCCACCGCAGTTTGGATTTACGCATTCGGCGCAATTGCACGCCACTCTCGTTTCGGGTGAAGGATAGTGATGCTTCGCGGGTGATTCTGAACGCGGCCGGCGCGGAGACGTTGCCACCGCGCCAGTTTCTGACCAATCTGCACAACACCTAGCGCGCGGCGTGGCCTTCGCCCCGATGACGATGAGTTGACGTGGCTCCTGACGACGCGCCCGTGCCCCGCAACCCGCACCTGCTGGAAAGTCGAAAACGAAAACAACAACACGCTCAAGCAGCAGGACTACCATCTCGAACACAATTTCGGTCACGGCCAGCGCGGTTTAGCCCTAGTGCTCTTCAGCCTCAATCTGCTCGCCTTCCTGCGGCCCACCCTGCAAGACGGTCTCGCCCCAGTGTATCAACAACTCCGGCGCGCCGTTGGCTCGCGGCAAGCCTTTTTTCAAGCCTGGCAGAAGCTCGTCCAGTATTTCGTTTTCGAGTCTTGAGACGCACTCCTGTGCCTCATGTGTGAAAACCACCACATCGCCTTCCCCCTCAGCCCCCCAACTTCAGATTGAGAATTGCTGTAATATTGCTGAATTACCTGTTTTTCTAGTTGTTTACCACACTTCGCAAAAGTTATTGAAATAAGCCCTCTGGAAAATTAAGCATTCTCAATGACCCTCTCTACTCGCCAGCCGCATAATCGCAAATGATTGTGCAGATCAAGGTCGCTGGTCCAGTGGGCAGGGTTGGCGATCCACACGGCCGGGGTGATGGACAAGGTGACATGTTTCTGAGCAGGCTGGCTGGTGAGGGCAGTGATGGATCGGCCATCACTAAGGGTAAGTTGGGACGGAGGGGCCATTTCAACAGTCAACCCCAGTGGTTCTAAATCCAGAGCCACTTTTACCAGTCGCACCACCTCGGCGGGGGGTTGTTCGACATCATGGTAAGTAAACTCCAACAGTTGCCATCCATCCCGAGCTAGCAGGTTGCGCTGATTAAGGTCGTGCTGAATTTGCACGGCATCACGGGTGTGGAATTGCCGCCCATCCGTCAGGATGATAAGCCGTTGCGCCTCATAGCGAAAATCGGCCCGCACAATGGGGCGGCCCGCTTGGTCGCGGACCACTTCCTGAGTCTTGGGTAATGGTAAACCATGGGCCGCAAGGAGCGTGTAGAACTGACTCTCCAAGAACGAGTCGAAACGAGTATCGGGATCGAGGGGCGTGGGGGTGGGGGCATTGGGATTGGCGGCGGCCAATGTGCGGAGGGCACTGATGACCAACCGTTTATCCAAGAGGGCGTGGACGCGCTGATTCCAAAACTCCATCAGGCAGCGGTAACAGGCTTTTTCGCACGCGCAGTCTTCCAAATGGGCCAGGGCCCGCGCCGCAATTTGGGGCAGGTTTTCCACTAAACGCTTGAGGTAGCCGGTGCCGCCGGGCATCGTGTCGTAAAAGACCAAGGCGGCGTGTTGCTGGTTGGCTTCCGTCCAATACCGTGCAAAGAAATCCACTTCGCCGGAGCCAATGAAGAGCTCCAACTGCATGCCGAGGATGAGCGCCTGCGCCATCGTCTTGACCCACGCCGCATTGTGCGCCGCCACTGGACTGAGACGCATTTCCACCACATCACCTTGCAGGTGAGCGCGTAAGTGCAGGGAGTCTACAATGCGGTCATCTGTGGCAGATTCCCAAGTGGTGACCGTACACCACGGCGCGTGACCCGCCAACCGCTCGCCCCGCTTGGCGGTGGCCGCATCATTTTCGCTGGGTTCGCGCCAATTGCCGCACTCTAAACACACCACAGTGGCGGCAATCCCGCCCCGCGCACGGTCTATCAGGCCGCGATTGAAAATCTCGATGGAACGCAGGCGGCTGTAGTGAAATTCCCACCCCGCGTAAGTTTCGGAAAGCACGGGGGGCGCGGGGGAATCCAAGAGGTAAGTTTCCATCTTGTAATCCTGACGGTCGCGGTATTCATCGTCTTGGGTGATGGACTCACGGTCGCGTCCGTGCGCCGCGTCGTAATCCACATAGCGCGCGGGGGAGAGTGGCTGATGGCAATATTCGCACTCCACGGCGAGCAAGGCGGTTTGCCCAGTGGGTTTGAGCGCCACATAGTTACAGGTGGGGCAATAGGCGTAGGTCTCGGCGTTTTGGCGCGGGTCGTCTTTGCTACCACCGCGAAAGAGCACGCGGTCAATTTGCAGTTTGCGCCCGCCCACATACACCATATTGCCGGGCGCGTATTCCGTAATGCCCACAGCGGCCGATTGGCTGATTTGCCGCTGGCGGTCGTCGGTGATGGTGACGGTGTCACCCGGGAAACCATAGCGCGGCAGCACGCCCACTCCCGCGAGATAACTCAACGGGTAATACTGATAATCGGTTTCCAGCTTTATCAGGGCTTCGACGAGCTTGCCTTCGCGCGCGCGGTCTTGCGGCGTGGGGATGGTGGGTGCATTCGCCAATGGTGGCTATTTTTTAGGGGGTGGCCCAAAATAGACCTTTCATTACACAGCCTTTGCTTTTCGCCGCGAAACGCACGCCTGAGATCGCCTAAAAATAGGCGATCTCAAAAACGAACCTATGTTCGCCCAAAAACTGCGAATGCACCCGGGGATGGTGCGCTGGCGACTGCGCGCGAGTTCGGTGTAGATTTCACGGTAACGGCGGCACCAATGTTCCAACCCAGCGCGCACATCACCCACAAACGCGTTGAGGCGGGCGGTGACATGCGCGGCGGTGAGCCATGCCAAGCCACCTTGCGCCAAGTCATGCACAAAAGCCTGCTCGACAGCGGTTTGAATGATGCCACCCCGTTGCGCGAGTTCGGTTTCAAACGGGGTGAGCACTTCGAGTCGTAATTCACCGGTTTCGGTGCGGATGGCGTTCCATTGCGAAGGAATAGCGGCGTCTAGTTTTTCAAAAATCAACGAGTTGAGATGGCGGTCAATCACCACCCGGTTGTCGAGCAAGAATACCGGCGGGCGAATGGCCCCGGCAATCATCTCTTCGGGGTGGGTGTAGAAGTAACTATCGTGCGCGCCTTGCCCGGAATGCGAGAGGATGAGCGCCACGCGCCGCCGCCGTCCGGCGCGCCCGGCCCGTTGCGCGTAGTTGGACGGCGTGGGCGGGATGTTGCGCATGACCAGCGCGGCGAGGTCGCCAATATCCACACCGAGTTCCAGCGTGGGCGTGCAAACCAACGCGTTGACTAAATTAGCATTGAATTTGCGCTCGATATCTTCGCGCTCTTTGCCAGAGAGTTGGCCGGAGTGTTCCATGGGATACAAGCGCTCCGGGTGGCCGTCAGCGTAGAGCCGGGCGTAAAAATTATCGGCAGAGGTGTGGAGAACGGGTTGCCCTTTACAGCGATAGGTGGCACAAACCGGCTCGCCGGTGCTGGCGCGTAACTGGTAACTGTGCACGGCGCGGCAGGTGGGGCAGCGATAGCGCTCGCCGCGCGTGGTGACTTCGATCAGGGTCTCGTTGACTTGCCAACCCGATGAGGTGAGACCGCCCCGCGTTTGCCACGTTTGCCCCAGTGTGATGCGCTGTAAATACTGGCGATTTTGCAGGACCTCAGCCAGGGCGTCGATGAGTGCAGTAACTTGCGTGGCGTCCAAGTGCGGGGTAACGCGCGCCACGAGGTTGTATAGCGCGCTTGGGTGTTGCGCCGGATGGTCGCGGTTGTACCATTGCAAGATTTCATAGGCACCGGAACGGCTGGCTTTGACGGAGTCAATGGCGACGGGGGTGCGGGTGTGGCGGGTGGGGCGCGCAATGCCGTTGAGCACCATATCGGCTTTGTCGCCGAGGTATTGGCGAAAGGGGGCATAGGTGATGGCGCGTTTTTGGCGCAGAAAATCCAGCACCGCGCGGAGCAGGTTCGTAAGCGCCTCGGGCGCAAGGCCAAAGGCCGCGAACCGCGCGGCCTCATGTGCGGCGGCTTCGGCGAGGCGCGCATATTGCACGGTGGTCAGGCCCTCACGCTCCAGCGAGTTGCGGGTGTTGGCCCGGTCGGTAAATTCCAGCGCCAAATCCCATTGCAGGCGGTCAATCGCTTTATCGGTTTGGCCCTTGCTGAGGGTGGCGGTGGATTCTAAAAAGCCAAAGGCTTCCGTGGTCGCGTAAGCGGGCGAGGTGAGCAGGTTGTAGGCTTCGACTTCGCCTTGCGTGGTGCGCGTGTTCAAGAAAACCGCGCGGGCTAATTGCGGCAAGCCCAATGGGTCGCCGCCGCCAGCTTCGTGGGCGCGCAACATTTGATAGACCAATTGGCGTTGGGTGAATACCTGATGCCGGTCACGTAAGTAACCGGCTTGGTGCGCGGTGTCCTGGCGGCTATCGGCAAAGATGAGCAGGCGTTTTTCGGAATCTTCGGTGAGCAATGGCAACAGGGTTTGCGCCAAAACCGCCACGGTGGTGACCGCGCCGGAGCGCAAGGGGGTGATGATTTCGGGCCGGGGCCCACGCCCTTGCGCCTGACACACCGGGCATTTGGCCCCGCCCAAAAAGGCGATGAAGCGCGGGAGCGGGTCACGTTGGTGGTTGGCACAGTGGGGGTCGTGACACCGGGCAGTGGACGTGGCATCGCTGGCGGGCGTAGCCTGTCCACAGGTTGGGCAAACATGATAGACCTGGGTATCGAGCACCGGTACACCGTCTTCATCCAACACCAAATCGGCAGCGGGGCCGGGATACAGGTAGAGCGTGGCAAAGCGCATGGGCGCGGTGTCCGGGTCGGGGCGGTGCGGCTCGAAGGCGAAGAGTTGCACGGGGCCGAGGTCATCAATCTTCAAGTCGGTTTTGCCGGAGTGTTTGCCCTTCTGTGGGGACGCATGCTCGGGGACGCTGAATTGCCCCAACACATAATCCGCGCCGCATAAGCGGCACAACCCCAAGGGCAAGGCGCGTTGGGGCGCGGCGTGCGTGGCGGGATGGTCACACGTGGCGCGGTTGTCGGTGAGCAGGCGCTGGCAGTGGTCATCCAAACAGCGGTTGAGCGGGGTGAGGCTGCGAATTTGCATATGCACTTTGGGCCGGAAACGCGGCTCTGGCTCGCCATTCGCCATGGGGCGTTGGGCCACCGTGCCAAGCAACAACAAGGCGGTGGCTTCGGCGCGCAGTTCGTTAAGCGGGATGCCAGCGCGCTCCGGTTGCACGGCGAGCAGTTCCACCACGCGGTCAAACGATTGCGGCTGGCGCAAGAGTTCTTCAATCTCGGCAAAAATCCAGCGCGCGGCGCACAGGTCATACAATGCGGCATACGGGTCGGCGGCTTCGGATAAGGCCACGCCAAACAAGCGGTGGGCCAGTTGCCGCACGGTGGCCAGGTCATCAAGGTTGAGGCCGAAGACATCCGCCGGTTGCAAATGCGGCGACGGGTCGAACACGCGGGTGGCCGGGAAGGGCGGCGGTTGGTAGTGTTCGTTGATGACGGAATCAGCAGTGAAGGATTCGGCGAAGAGTTCGGAGGCGAAGCGGGCGAGGTCACTTTCCGCATTGGCTTGCCCGGCGGTTTTGGCGGTGGCCGACGTGCCGACGCAAATGAGTTGGCCGGGTGACGCACCGGTGTGTTCTTTGAGACGGCGCAACAGGCACGCGACCTCGGTGCCAAGAATGCCGGTGTAGGTATGGATTTCATCGAGCACCACATAGCGCGGCGGCTGGCCCCGAAAAATAGCGCGGTCGCGTTTGCGGAGCAGGAGCAGTTCCAACATGGTGTAGTTGGTGAGCAGGATGTGGGGGATGCGCGCCGGGTCTTGATAATCGTCACGATAAAACGTTTCTTCGGCAGGCATGTCGGCGGGCGGCAATTGGTTGCGGCTTTGGGCATCTTGCGCGTCGCGCGGGGTATCGCCGGTGTAGCGCCCAAACCGCACCCCCGTGCCGCGCAAGAGATGGCGCAGGCGCTTGAGTTGGTCGTTGATGAGCGCGTTCATGGGGTACAACAGAATCGCTTGCACGCCACTCGTATTTGTACGCAGACAATGGTCAATGATGGGAATGAGAAACGCTTCGGTTTTGCCGGAGCCGGTGCCGGTGGCGACGAGGGTGTTGCGCGGTTGGCCGAGCGTAGAGAGATGGCGCGCGGCTTGGGCCTGATGCGCGTGGAGGGCGTCAAACCCCCAATGGGCGCGGTGAATCTGCGGGCTGAGCACGCCTTCATTTACCAGATCGGTCAGGGTGCCGCCCGGTTGAAAGGTGGGCGAGAGCGAAATAAACGGTTCCCGCCAGAGCAACTTTTCTTCATACACTAGCCGCTCAAATTCAGCCAAGAGCGCGGGGCGGCGCATGGGGAAGGCGGTGTGGATGTAGCGCAGGTATTGGGTTTGGAGTTGCTCGGCGAGGGTGAAGGGTTGCATAGGGAAGGATGAATTAGGGATTTGGAGTAAAATAATCAGAGTCATGTGAGGTGACTATGATTGCTGAAACCCGTTTGAAAACCTTGGTCAAAGAAATTGAGACGTTGCCTGCGGATGCGTGGCCGGAAATCCAACAATTTGTGGCGTTTTTGCGTTTTAAACACCACGCCGCTCCAGAGACGCTGGGTTGGCCGCCGGACTTCTTTGCGCGCACGGCGGGGAGCATTCCTGATTTCCCCGACATTGCGCCGGAAGGCGCGTTTGAGACCCGCGAGGCGTTGCCATGAGTTTTTTGCTGGACACCAACGCCTGTGTGAACTATTTGCGTCAGGCCCACGGCCCAGTGGCGCAGCGCTTGGCCACCTTGCCCGCGACGGAGGTGGCGGTGTGTGCGGTGGTGAAAGCCGAGTTGTATTTTGGCGTGGCGCAAAGCGCCTCCCCGGCAGAGAACCGCGCTCGCTTGGAAGCGTTTTTGGCGGGTTTGCAAAGCTGGCCGTTTGACGATGGGGCCGCTGAAATTTACGGTGACTTGCGCGCACAGTTGACGCAAGCCGGGACACCCATTGGCCCCAATGACCTGTTGATTGCGGCCATTGCGCTGGCGCACGGCGCAACATTGGTGACGCACAACACGCGCGAGTTTAGCCGCGTGCCGGGGTTGGCACGGGAAGATTGGGAAGCGTAGACCGATAACCAGCGGTTTCATTTGCAAGACACATGCGATAGAATTTAATCAGACGCGCCTTTCCGGCGCGTCTTTTTATTGCGGCAACACCAACGGCTTCGCCACATGCAACTCGCGGTGTTCATCGCACAGCCAAAGCAGGTTGCCATCCAGCGTGGGCGTTGGGCGTAGGCCGCCCCAGCTGCCGTTGGGGTCGGCGGTGGTGAGGAATTTGTGCAGGGCGCGCAAGGCACTGCCCACCGCTTGCTGGTCACGACTCAAGGCCAGCCCATGCTCACTGGGGGAATACGCATCCAACTGCGAGAGTTCTGGCACGCTTTTGACCGATTGAAACCCGCCGCAAGCCACAGGGCTTCCAGCCCTTGTGGATAAGG
>CAYUFY010000267.1:0-7399 GCA_964443795.1 uncultured Anaerolineales bacterium
ATGGTTTGTATCATGCCCCAATTTTAAGTCCATCACTTACTTTGTCACCACTACCCAAACTCTACCTGCCGCTGATCAGGCGATAAGGAGGCAACCAACCAGGGCGTGATAGAATAAGATGCGAGAGGAAAACAGTGTATGACAGTCAAAGAGGCCCCGACGAGCAAGACGATAGCCACGCCCAGCCTTGCCGTCGCTCCACCGCCGTTAGAGGGCGGCGACCGCCTGACGCGGCGCGAGTTCGAGCGGCGGTACCATCTTTTACCCAAACGCTGGAAAGCCGAATTGATTGAAGGAGTGGTGTTGATGGCCTCCCCTGTCCATTATCAAAGTCATGGCAAGCCGCACGGGCAAATAATTACCTGGCTGGGTGCCTATTGCGCCGCCACGCCCGGCGTCGAATTGAGCGACAATGCCACCGTGCGTTTGGACGTGGACAACGAAGTCCAGCCGGACGCGCTCTTGCGGCTGGAGTCGAATGTCGGCGGGCGCTCCCGCATCAGTGAGGACGATTACGTTGAAGGCGCGCCCGAAATGGTCATTGAAATCTCCGCCAGTAGCGCCACCATTGACCTGACCGATAAACTGCGCGTCTATCGTCGCAATGGGGTGCGGGAATACATCGTTTGGCAAGTCTACGACAAACACCTAGACTGGTTTCGATTGAATGAGGGTGAGTACCTGCCGCTCATCCTAGATTCCGCTGGTCTCCTCCGCAGTCAGGTCTTTCCCGGCTTACATCTGGCCGTGACCGCATTATTGGCGGGCGACCTAGCCACGGTGTTAGCCGAGTTGCACAAGGGGCTGGCGACTGACGAACATCAAGCCTTCGCCAAAAGTCTGGCAGACAAATCGTAAAATACTCAGGACCACAAACAAAAAAAGACCTTCCACTGAAATACGTGGGAGGTCTTTTTTTGTCTAACGTAACCCTAGGGTTTGCCTCGGAAATACCCAATCACCTCATCCAGCGTCTGGTCCAAGCCAATGGTCGGTTGCCAACCGATGGCCGCCTTAATCTTCTCGGTGTTCGGCACGCGGCGGAACATATCCTCAAAGCCTTTTTCATAGGCTTCATCATACGGCACCAGCACACTCCCCGACTGGCTCCCGGCTCGCGCCGCCACCCGTTGGGCCAGATCGCCGATGGAGATTTCCTCCTGCCCGCCCACGTTGAAAATTTCGCCGACGGCCTTCGGCTCGGCGGCCAACGCAATCACCGCCCGCACCGTGTCTTTCACATTGCAGAAACAGCGGCTCTGGCGCCCGTCGCCATATACGGTGATGGGCTGGCCCGCCAACGCTTGTTGCACAAAATTGGGGATGACCATGCCATAACTGCCCGTCTGGCGCGGCCCCACGGTATTGAAAAAGCGACAAATAACCACCGGCAAATCGAACTGTTTGTGGTAAGCCAGCGCCAAAAACTCGTCAATGGCTTTGGATTCGGCGTAACTCCAGCGGCTCTTGGTCGTCGGCCCCATCACCCGGTCGGCATCTTCGGCGAAGGGGATGGCCGTGCTTTTACCATAGACCTCGGAGGTTGAAGCAATCAGCACTTTCTTGCGATACCGCCGCCCCAACCGCAAGATCAGCTCCGTGCCAAGCAGGTTGGTCTCAATCGTCCGCACCGGGTCGTTGACAATCAACTTCACGCCCACCGCCGCCGCGAGATGAAAGATCAGATCGCATTCACTCACCAAGCGGTCCATCACCGTCTCGTTGATGATGGTCTCATACACATATTTGAAATTAGCGTTCCCGGCCAGGTGGGCAATGTTCGCATAGCGGCCGGTCGAGAGATTATCCACCGCCGTGACCCGATGCCCCTGCAACAACAAAGCCTCGGCCAAATGACTGCCAATAAACCCGGCCCCGCCGGTAATAAGTGCGTGCATAAATATCTCCTGGATCAAACCGTAATAACGATCGGACCCCGATGCAACATTCGGATCCGCCATAAGTCGCGCACCATATGAATCAGCCCATCCCAAAACTTGACCTTACTGCCGGGCGCGTCCGCCCATTGCACCGGCATCTCGATGATGCGTAATCCGGCGCGCTCGGCCAGATACAAAATTTCCACATCGAACATGAAGCGGTCCACCTGCCCCAGCGCAAACAACTGCCGCGCCACCGCGCCCCGGTAGGCCTTGAACCCGCATTGCGTATCCGAAATGCGCCACAACCCGACCATGAGATGCTTGACCAGATCAAAGGTCTGAGTCGCCAGACGGCGATAGAGCGGCGGCTTGACCCGAATATCCGAATCCGGCAACGACCGCGAACCGATGACCACTTCCGCCTGTTCCAGCAAGGCCAGCGCGCGCGGGATTTCCGTGACCGGTGTGGACAAGTCGGCATCAAGGAACACCACCCGCGCCCCGCGCGAGGCCAGCATCCCGGTGCGGACCGCGTACCCTTTGCCGCGATTCGGTTGATAGGAGATAACGCGCCCGCGCGGGTCAGCGGCTAACGCGGCCCGCGCGGCCTCGGCCATCCCATCGGTACTGCCGTCGTCCACCACCAATAACTCAAACTCAGGCAACTCCGCCCGCAAATAATCCAGCACCGGGCCTAAATGCGGCACGAGCCGCGCGCGCTCGTTATAAGCCGGAATAATGACCGAGAGAGCGGGGGTTTCAGACATCAAGGGTGAAGCGGGAGGTGTATTTCGTCCGGCCTTACACATCCCGCACCAGGCAAGCTCAATCAGTTTCCTGCTTAATCATTTCCCGCAAGGCAAACGACAACACATGATCCAAAATCATGTGGCCATCTTCCTGCTGGCCGATCCGGTCGGAGGGGATGACCACTTTCAAATCGGCGAGTTCAGCGAGTTGGCCACCGGGCCGCCCGGTAAAGCCGATGACCTGCGCCCCGTGGGCCTGCGCATATTCCACCGCGCGCACGAGGTTGGGGGAATTGCCCGACGCCGAAATGGCCAGCACTGTGTCGCCGGGTTGCAGCAAGTTCATCAGCGGTTCGACAAAAATTTCGGCGTAACTTTGGTCATTGCCCACGGCTGTCATTAAAGGCACATTATCTGTCAGAGCAATACACCGGAAGCGATGTTTGCCCGGCGTGTTGGTGAATTTGTTCATGTCGTTCATCATATGCGAGGCGGTGGCCGCTGAGCCACCGTTGCCGATGATGAATAACTGCTGGCGGGCGCGCCAATTTTCAAGCAAGGCCTGGGCCACGGCTTGCACCTCGGCCCGGGAAAGATTATGAATGACTTGTTCGAGTTCGGTGAGGTAAGTATCTATTAAGTCCATGGTTTCATTCCAATTTTCCCCAACGGCGGCGTAAAGTAACCAATAACGTCTGCAATAAAATCTGCAAGTCCAGCCAGATGGTCCAGTTGCGGATGTAATACAACACCGCGCGCATTTCTTCTTCCAACGAGGCCACAGGCACCACCGCCCAGGGGCCGGTGAGGCCCGGTTTCACCGAGGCCAGGGAGGGCAACCAGCGGCGGTAACCATCGCGCGCCCCGTGGAGAATGGGCCGCGGCCCCACCAGACTCATCTGCCCGGTCAGCACGGCGGGCAACATGGGCAGGCGGTACAGGCCCGTGGCCGCCAGCCAACTATGGGGCGCGCACCGGAACGTCCGGGCCCGAAACGTCCGCCCGCCAATGCCCACAAATTCCCCGGTCATCAGGGCCGGGCCGGAGCGGCGCAGGAGCAGGCCAATCGTCAGGCTGACTGGCAAAGTCAGCAAGGCAATCAGCCAGCCCAGGCCGTAATCCACCATGGACTTCAACAAGGCATCCATGCCAGCCAACCGCGCCGAGTCTACCACAATGAGCGGCACGAAATTGCGATGCGCCACGCGCGGGGTGGTGGACAGCAAATCGTAATAACCGGGCGACAGGCGGAGGCGCGGGCCGCCACTCACGGCGAGCTGTTCGAGGATTTCTTGAAAGGACTCCCAGGCCAGCGCGCCGGGGACCACCACCACCTCGGCAATGTGGTAGTCGGCCACCAGGGCCGGGAGCGCGCTCGGGTGCCCCACTACCCGCAGGCCGTCGGTGACCAGAGTCCCGGTCGGGAGAAAATCGTCCACAAAGCCGGTGACGTGCAGGCCCGAGTCAGCTTCCGATTTTAATTGCCGGGCGATGGCGCGGCCCTGTTCATCCGCGCCCACAATCAGCGCCGCGGCCATCAGGTGTCCGGCCCGCCGCATGGCGCGCACCACCCGCCGCATGAGAAAGCGCCCAAGGCCCACGCCGAAAATGCTGAACGCCCACCCCGCAAATAGAAACGGGAGCGCCAGGCCACGCAGATTCACCAGCGTGGCCGTCACGACCAGCAACACAATGCCATAGGTGCACCCCGTGGCCACCGTGGCGTATTCCTGTGAGTCTTCCAAAACGGTGTCGAGGTCGTACAAGCGCAGGGTGGCAAAACTAATGAGCCAGGGGATGAGGCTGATGCCGATAACTGCGCGATATTCGGCCAGCGCGCCACCGCTTTGGGCCAGCCGATAAGCGACCGATAACCCAAGAGTCACGCCCAGCGCATCCGCGCCCAGCAGGGAGGCCAGCAAGAGCAAACGCCCGCGATGACTCATCGGGTTTTCTCCAAACGCAGACCGGCGTTGAGCAACACGCGCGCCCCGCCCTCTTCAAAGCGGAAATCCAGGCGGCGCAAGCCCAACGCTTCAAGCGCCTCGGTGATGGCCGCCTGCGCGCCCGCCCGACAATAGAGCATGAGAAACCCGCCGCCGCCCGCGCCGGCAATCTTGCCCCCGAGCGCCCCCCGCGCCCGCGCCAGGGCATACGCCTCATCAATGGCCGGGTTGGAGACCCCGCTGGCGAATTTCTTTTTCTGCTCCCACCCGGCATGGAGCAGTTCGCCGAACCCGGTCAGGTCGCCGCGCTCCAAGGTGGCGCGCATTTGATGGGCCAGATCGCGCACGGTGGTGAGCGCGCCCAGAACTTCGGTTTCATTCTGCTCGGTGGAGGCGCGCTGACGCGACAGGATTTTGGATGATTCGCGCGCGGTGCCGGTGAAGAAGAGCAGTAAATTTTTTTGCAACGCTTCGCGCGTGCCCGGCGGGGTGCGGAGGGGCGTGACCCGCGCTCCCTGCGCGTCGAATTCCATGAAATTTAATCCGCCAAATGCGGCGGCGTACTGATCTTGATAACCAATGGGCATCCCCATCTTCTCCAACTCAATGCGCGTGGCTCGCCGGGCGACCTCGTCCTTGGTAAGCATCTGTCCGCAGGCCGCGCTGACCGCCTTTACCGCCGCAACCGTCAGGGTGGAGCTGGACCCCAACCCGGTTCCCGGCGGTACTTCGGAGGCGATGAACATGGACACGCCGTTATCAATGCCGAACTCGTGGAGGATGGCTTTGGGCAGGTTGAGGTCGCCTTCCCACAACAAGGCTTCGCCGGGCGTGTGCCGGTAGAACGTGCGATAGTCGGAGGAGAGGATTTGCAATTCCGGCCCGCCATGCACCGTGAGAATGACGTAGACGTATTTATCCAGGGTGACGCTGACCACCGCGCCCCCGTGCTTTCCAAAAAACGCGGGGAGATCGGTGCCGCCCCCGGCAAACGAGATACGCACCGGGGCGCGGGCGATTAACATCAGCGCACGGTCCCCACTTGCTTCATATAAACGCGTGCCTCGTCGGCATAATTGCGAAAGTCGGGCTGACTCTGCGCCCAGGCGAGGTACTCATCCACATTGGTCTCAAACGTGCCCTGCGGCTCCCAACCCAACGCCCGCAGTTTGGAAATATCCGAGACGATGTGGCGGGTGTCGCCAAAGCGATATTCGCCCGTCACCCGCGGCGCACTGCCCTTCCCCGAACGGGCGGCCACAATTCGCGCGAAATCGAGCACGGTGATGGCCCGCCCGCCGCCGACATTGAACGCCTGATAATTGGCGCGCGGGTCGTCAAACACCAGCACATTCGCGCGAGCCACATCGCCCACATACACAAAATCGCGCAACTGTCCCCCGTCTTCATAGACCGTGAGCGGTTGCCCGGCCAGGGCCTGCATGGCAAAAATCCGCATCGCCCCCGAATAGGCATTGCGGTATGACTGGCGCGCGCCCTGCACAATGCTGTAACGCATGGCCGCGGTGGGCAAGCCATAGCGCTGGCCCAAATTTAGGGCCAGCATTTCCTCCGTGTACTTGCTCATGGCATAAGAATTATGCGGCTTGACCACGGCTTCATCCGTGACTTCGGCGGTCATGGACTGGCCGCACACCGGGCACCGGGGTTCCCAATCGTGCGCCTTCAACTGCGCCTCGGGGCGTGAGCCGGGGTATTGCAGGCCATCGGTGGCACAGCGATACTTGCCTTCGCCATAGGCCGCCTGTGACGAGGCCACTACAATTTTTTGCAACGGCAGGTTTTTCGCTACAGCGATTTCATAGAGCAACGCTGTGCCTACCGCGTTGACGTGAAAAAATTTAGAAAAATCCGGGAGATAATCCTGATAAGCCGCGAAGTGGAACACCCCGTCCACCCCCGCGAGGGCGCGCTCCCACGCCGCCGGGTCACGCACATCCCCCGGGAAAAATTCCACTTCCTTTCGAAAATAATCGGGCAACTGCCCGTCACGGTGCACTGGCGGCTCCAGCGCGTCCAGCACCCGCACCGTATGTCCCAAGTGCAATAATAAATCAACCGTATGTGAGCCAATAAACCCGGCCCCGCCCGTCACAAGAATCTTCATCCGTCCACTCACTTTCCAATGCTATAATCGCCAGCCATGCCCCACCCGGCCATCTTCCTCGACCGCGACGGAGTCATCGTCGAAAACAAAGCCGATTATGTGCGCGCCATTGCCGAGCTTAAGTTCTTGCCCGGCGCGTTGACGGCGATCCGCCGCCTGGCCGCCAGCCCCTACCGGCTGGTCATCGTTACCAATCAATCGGCCATTGGGCGCGGGATCGTGACGCGCGCCGCCGTAGATCAAATCAACCACTATCTCCTCCAGCAGATTGAAGCCGCCGGGGGCCGGCTGGATGGCGTCTACGTTTGCCCGCACCACCCCGCCGCCCAGTGCGCGTGCCGCAAACCCGCGCCGGGGATGTTGCTCGACGCCGCCCGCGACCTCGACCTCGACCTAACCGCCTCAATCCTGATTGGCGACGCCCCCACCGATGTGCTGGCCGCGCAAGCCGCCGGGGTACGGCCCATCCTCGTCCTCAGCGGGCTCACCTCAGGGGCCGCGCTCCCCCCCGAGGCCAGCCACGCCGTCGTTCTGCCCGACCTCACCGGGGCCGCTGACTATTTACTCGGCAACTGAATTCACAAAAACGCCCCCAAAGAGTCGGGGGCGAGGTGTGTCGGAAATTCTACCATAGTGACACTGCTACTTTCTAAGTGTTCACAAGTGAACGCTTGAGAAATGCTCGTTTCAACC
>CAYUFY010000268.1:0-7377 GCA_964443795.1 uncultured Anaerolineales bacterium
CAAGGGTATCCGGTTTTGACTGAAAACGCCAAAATACAACTATCGAGTTTATTATACTGCCAAGGCAAAATCATGAGCAAGTCACCGAAATCTTCTGACAAAAAACCACTGCCTCCACCCAAACCCGCCGACGACGAAATCATCGGCAAGGCCTACGACCCCGAGATTACGCGCCGGTTGTTGGGGTATGTTCGCCCGTATGGGCGCAACATCATCGTCGCCATGCTGTTCATGATATTGGCGATGGGCGGGTTTGTGGTCGGGCCATATCTCATTAAAGTCGCGGTGGATGACGGCATTGCCAAAGGGGATATCCCGACACTAGGGCGGGCGATTTTGCTCTATCTCCTGGCGGCGGGCGTGTTTTGGGGCGGGACATTTATCCGCATCCGCATCATGGCCTATACCGGGCAGAATGTCATCTACGATATGCGCCGCGAGGTGTTCGACCACTTGCAGGCGCTCTCGCTCGGCTTCTTCAGCCGCTATGCAGTGGGGCGGCTGGTCTCACGCATGGTCAACGATATCACCGTCATCCGCGAGATGATTGTGTGGGCCATCATCGCGGTGGTGCGTGATTTTGTGGATTTGTTCGGCATCGCGCTGGCCATGCTGGTGTTGAACTGGCAATTATCGGTGTTGTCGTTTCTCATCCTGCCGCTTATGTTTGTTGCCACCGAGCTGTTTCGCCGCCGGGCGCGCGAAAGCTACCGGCAGGTACGCTCGGCCATCGGCTGGGTGAACGCCGTGTTAAGCGAGAACATCGCCGGGGTGCGGGTGGTGCAATCGTTTTCGCGCGAGCCGCATAATTACAAAGTTTTTGCTGACGAGATCAATGGCAATAATTTGCGGGTGAACAATCGGGCCGCGCTCATCACCTCGGTGTTCTTTCCGTCAGTGGATTTTATCGGGAGCATCGCGCTGGCGGTGGTGATTTGGGTGGGTGGGCTGGCGGTGGCGGGAAAACTGCCAACCCAAATGACCCTCGGCCTGCCCCTACAGGGATTAACCGCCGGGACGTTGGTGGCGTTTGCCATGTATATTGACCGGTTCTTCAACCCCATCCGCGACCTTTCGCAACGCTACAATATTTTTCAAGGCACCATGGCCAGCAGTGAGCGCATCTTTGAACTGCTGGACACGCCCATCGAGGTGCAAGACGCGCCGGGCGCGGGCGATTTACCCCGGATTGCCGGGCAGGTGCGGTTCCAGGACGTCTCGTTCCGGTACGAAAAGAATGGGACAGCCATTTTGGATCACATCCATTTAGACGTGGCCGAGGGGCAGACGGTGGCGCTGGTGGGCGAGACCGGCGCGGGCAAGTCCACGTTGGTCAAATTGATTTCACGGTTTTACGATGTCAGCGAGGGCGCGCTCACCATTGACGGGGTGGATATCCGCACGGTCACGCAGAACTCGCTGAGGCGGCAGATGGGCGTGGTTCTGCAAGACCCGTTCCTGTTCTCGGGCACGGTGGCCGATAACATCCGCTATGGCGCGCTGGACGCGCCGGACGAAGCGGTGGAGGCCGCGGCCCAGGCCGTGGGCGCGCACGGTTTCATCACCGCGCTGGAAGAAGGCTACGCCACCAAAGTCGGCGAGGGCGGCGCGATTCTTTCGGGCGGGCAGAGGCAGTTGATTTCGTTTGCCCGCGCTCTGCTGGCCGACCCGCGCATTTTGATTTTGGACGAGGCGACTTCCAGCGTGGACACGCAGACCGAGCGGGTGATTCAAGCCGCGCTGGAGCGCCTGCTCAAGGGGCGCACAGCATTTGTCATCGCGCACCGGCTCTCGACGATTACGAAGGCGCACAAGATTGTGGTGATGGACCACGGGCGCATTCTGGAGGAAGGCACGCACGCCGAACTGCTGGAGCGGCGCGGGCGGTACTTTGAGTTGTATACGATGGCGTTTGTCGCAGACCCTCTTCAGAGGGCCGAACGGGGACAACCGGCAGGGGGCAATCCCGGCTAGGGTTCGCCGCGTCCGCATGGGCGCGGGCAAGCCTCACCCCCGGCCCCTCTCCCGAAACGAAAAGGCTGTTTCGGGAGAGGGGCGTGAGGTAAATCCGAATCTAACGTCCCGGAGTCACCTCCTCCCTCTGTTATCATTTTCTAACGCTCACGCCCAATCAATCACCTTACAATGGCGGCATGACAAAAATCATCCGCTATCTCATTCCCATTGGGCTGGTTATTGCGCTGGTTTGGGGGCCGAGCGGGCCAAGTGCTCGCGCCGCCGACAGCGGGTGGACAATCATCGCCGGGTGCGAGGCCGCGAGCGCCGAAGCCATTGTGGCTTCGATTAACACAGCGGTGACTCAAACCCGGTCTGGCGCCGCCGAAGTCTGGCGCGTGCATTCGGTGTGTCAGCGCGGCGAGTGGGCTTATGCCTATGTGAAAGGTTACGCCGCCGCCAGCGGCCTGCCGCTCCCCGAAAATTCCAATGTGGCCCTCGCGCATTTTGAAGGCAAAGCTTGGACCACCGCCTTGCCCGAACAGCCCACGCTGTATAACCGCTGGCTCAAAGCGCTCCCCGAAGATTTAATTCCCACAGCCGCGCGGGGGATGCTGGCCCAACCGACTTTGCGCGCCCCCACGCGCACCGCGCAATTCTCGGGCTACACTTTGCCCTACCCGGCCGGGGATACTGCCTATGCCCATCAACATTGGTACCCGGCGGTGGACTTTGACATTCTCGGCCCGTCGGCAGTGGGCAAAGTGCGCAACGCCAAAGGCGGCACCGCCGTGTTTGTCAAAGAGAGCAGTGCCACCGAATGCGGCGACCCGCCCCCCGACTATGTGTGCTGGTTGTATGCCAACACCCTTGTGATTCAAACGGGCGCGAACGAATATGCGTGGTATATGCACTTCGCGCAAGACTCCGTGCCGAACTGGATTCAAGAGGGCGTGTATGTCCCGGCCGGCGCGACGCTCGGCACCGAAGGTTCCACCGGCTGGGCCAGCGGGCCACACGTTCACTTCCAGGTCGCCAGCACTTATTGGTGCTGTCAGGGCGAGGGCGACACGCGCATGCCCGATTGGCCCTACGAGACCATGTACACCGTAGACTTCAATGAATACGCCTGGTGGCAAATGCCCGCCTGGGCCGTCTCGCAGAACGGGGCGGATGTGGATATGGGCGAACACGCTTCGCCCACGCAAGCGGCGGCCCCGCCCGAAACGGCCAGCGCCCCGCCCGCCGTGACTCCCGCGCCCATCACGGTGGTCGCGCCCCCCCAGGTGAACAACTGCCCCAACCCCTACACCATCATCGCTGGCGACTGGCTCTACCGCATCGCCGACCGTTGTGGCGTGACCCTGCAAGGCATTGTGGCCGCGAACCCCGGCCTCAACCCGAACTGGATTAAGGCGGGCAATAAATTGAACCTGCCCCTGCCCGCCAACAACGCGCCGCCCGCGCCGCCAGTCATCCTGGATATCACTGACCCTCAACCCCCGCCCGCCGCAACCCCGGCCCCGGTCGCCAGCGCCGACACCGGTGCCTCGGCGCTCCGCGCGGGGTGCGGTGGCACTTACACCGTCCTCCCCGGCGACACACTCTTCCGCATCGCCCTGCCCTGCGGCCTCAGTGCCGAATATCTCGCGGCCCTCAACGGCATTGGCTATCCGTATGTGATTTATCCGGGGCAAACCTTGCGCTACCCCTAAACACGCCGCGCCGGTCAGTGACCGACGCGGTTTATTTTTAGCGTTGTTCAGAGGGCTTCAATTAAGATCGCAATCGAGGAATCAATACTGGCGTTCTCTTTTTATAAGACTCGTAATCTTCTTGACCGCCCCATTTCTTGTCCGCTTTATTTTCAAGTAGTGGAATTCCACTCACACGCGTCAGAAGGACCGTGACGAAAACAGGCGAAATCAGGGCGACCCACTGCCAGCCTTGCAACACGGGAAAAGCAATCACCGCTACGCCGACCCAGAGAACGATCTCGCCAAAATAATTGGGATGGCGAGAGCGAGACCATAAGCCCGTTTGAATAAACTTACCTTTGTTGTTTGGATTTGCGCTGAAACGGCTTTTTTGGGAGTCGGCTATAACTTCAATGGTAAAGCCAAAAACCCAAATCAGAAAACCGACAGTGGCAAATAAATCCAATTCTTTTCGGTTGATTGTTGTGATGGCGACCAGCGCGGCGGCCATGGTGAAAGTTACCCACAAGCCTTGAATCGTCCAAACATTTAGGAACCGAATAAAAGATGGTTTTATCTCATCAAATCGGTCATCTTTTCCAGCTTTTTTGATGCGGCTGAACAGGAAAGTCCCCAGGCGGATTGCCCAGATGACTACAAGAGCCGATAGAAGGATTGACCTACCATCCGCGCCTTTGCTAAAAATAACCGCAATGGCGATGACGGAAATATACGTGATACTTCCCGTCAGGTCGAAGAATTTTTCAGTCTGCAACAAATAGGCTGGAATAAAAACCAGCCATTGAATTAGAAAAGCCAGCCCGACAGATAAGGAAAATAATGGAACTCCAGCAATCGAAGTCCCGCCTTGACTGCCAGCCAAAGCGACTAATGCGCCGATGATGATCAAAATTGGAAATGCGATGAGTGAATTACGATCTGTTGTTTTCATGGAGTTTTCCTTTTATGCATGTTTTCCCAGCCAGAACTTGCGCCAATCACCGTTGCTGGATTGCAAAGCGATGAAAGCATACAGACTGCCAGCGAAGAATCCCAAAGTCATCATGGCAATTGTCCACAGGATGGCGACGGGCAGGGATTTTTCGCGGTAGATGATCCAGCCTGAGAAGAGTGTGAAACCCATGTACAAGTCTACGAGTGAGACAAGCCCCCAAGGCATGGCGAAGAGTTGATTGCCTTCACCGAGGAAATCCCCGCGCGTGAAACCATTGAAGAGTACGGCAGTCATGGCAAGCATGCCCAAAATGGAAATAAGTTTTGCGAGTTTCATGAATTTACTCCTTTGATATGCAGGCAAATCCGAGTGCGCCGATGCCGAGATGTGCGCCAAGGACGGGTGTGATTTGTGCAATCAGAACTTCGCTTTGTGGAAAATAAGAACGCGCTTGCTGATGCAAGGCTTCGGCTTCTTCTTGAACGCCCGCGTGCAGGATGGCGAGTTTTTCGTAAGGCGCATACTCCGCCAGCCATTCGAGCAGGCGGGCAATGGCGCGTTTTTGTGTGCGCGTGCGGTGAGCGGTGGCTTTGCCCATGTTCATATGAAGTAACGGCTTGAGTTGTAACAGTTCGCCAAACCCTGCCAGCGCAAAATTCATCCGTCCACTGCGGCGCAAATATTCGAGGGTTTTCAGCGAAGCGAAGACGTAGGTGCGCTTCATCAGATTATTCAAAGCGGAAGCAATCTCTCGCGCTTCTTTCCCCGACTCTGCTAATTGCGCGGCATGCTCAACGATGAATCCCAGTCCGAGGCTGAGTTGACTCGAATCCAGCACAGTGACGGGGATGCGCTTGAACTGCTCCGCAGCGATACGCGCCGAGTTAATGGTGGCGCTCAGCGTTTCCGAGATGTGAATGGACAGAATGGCTTGCGCGCCTTCGTCTGCAAGACGCTCAAACGCTTGCGTGAAAACCCCGGGGCCGGGCGCGGCTGTTTTGGGATGGGGATTGAAATTTGGTAATTGGGCATAGAACTCACTGCGCGTCAGGTCAACCCCATCTAAGAAGGATTTATCGCCCACGTTGATCGCCAGCGGAATAACAGTGATGGAATGCTGGCTGACAATCTCGTTGGGTAGATCACAAGTGCTGTCAGTGACAATGCGTATGTTCATTTTTTTTCCATTAATCGTATTAAGTTGTGACCTGCCTCAGTTTTTATGACCACGCGAAATGAGGGACTCAGCGGGTTTAGTTTTGTACGCGGCGGCGAATTGCGCGGGGGTCTGATAGCCCAAGGCGCTGTGCGGTCGCCGCGTATTATAGTGCTTGCGCCATTTTTCGATCACGACTCGTGCTTCTTCCAACGACTGAAACCATTCGCGTTGCAAGCACTCATCGCGAAATTTGTCGTGAAACGACTCGATAAACCCGTTCTCCCAGGGGTGGCCCGGCGAAATGAAGGTGGGGCCGGTCTGCTGGTCTTCCAGCCAGGCTTGGACGGTCTCGGCGGTGAACTCGCTGCCATTATCCGAGCGCAAGAACTCAGGTGCCCCACGCTGACGAAAGACCTGCCGCAACAGGGTGATGACATCTTCCGCGCGGATGGAGAATGCCACCCGAATGGCGACACATTCGCGCGTGAATTCACCCAAGACACTCAAGGTCTTGAACGGGCGGCCATCCGCCAAACGGTCATGCACGCTGCGCGTATCATAGGTCCACACATGTTTCGGGTGGGTCGCTTGGCAGGGGCGGTTCGGGCCGCGGTTCGGCTGACGTTTGGGGCGCCGCCGTTGTGGTTTGAGCCTGAAATCACACGAAGTGTGTTTCCACAAGCGCCACGTCTGTCCCCAGCCTAAATCGCTGATGACCGCCACGCGGCGATAGCCATAGCGTGGATTGCCCTCCGCCACGCGCCGGAGGGTTTTCAACCGTGCGGCATCCTGCGTCGGGAGCGTCAAGGTATACGTCGCCACCGCGCGCGACACGCCACTCCAGCGACAGGCGCCCCGAGCTGACAAGCCGGCTTCAATGAGATAATCCAACATCGCGTGGCGCTCTACGGGGGTCAGACTTTTTTTACCAAAAATTCCTGGAGCGAGTCATTCGCCAACATGACTTCGGCCAGCAACTTTTTCAACTTGGTGTTCTCGGCTTCCAGCTTCTTCAAGCGTTTGGCCTCGTTGATGCTCAAGCCACCATAGGTGCGTTTCCAGCGATAATACGTGGCGGTGCTGATGTGCTTTTGGCGGCAGAAAGCTTCGACGGATTGGCCTTTGGACAAGGCTTCATCGGCTTGACGCAAGAGTTTGACAATGTGGCTGGTTGTGGGTTGTCTCATGTCCAAATCGCTCCTTGACGATTGGGGCGCTGGACTCTCATTTTACTTGGTCATAATTTCCGAGGCAGGTCAGTTGATGCTAATTTTATCCTGCTGGCTCGAATTGTTGCTTGCCCCGTCTCAAGACAAATGCCCCGATCATGAGCATTAACGCGACAAGTGCTGTTGTTACCCAAGCGCCTGTCGCTACAACGGGAACATCTGCGTGTTTGACGGCAATACCCGCAGATGCCCAAATGATGACGAGCATATATGCAATATCGCCGCGTGTCAGACTTATGGCTGACGCAATAACAACGACTGCTGTTAGCATAATGAGCATCCATACTTCAGGACTTATACCCCATCCACCCCATTGCAAATAACTTAGTAATGCAGTGACATTGGCTATTGTTGCCACTGTAATCCAGCCTAGATAGACGC
>CAYUFY010000269.1:0-7351 GCA_964443795.1 uncultured Anaerolineales bacterium
TGACGCACGATGCCTTCGCCGTCAATGATGACGATGGCCCGGCGACTATACCCCTTATCCGCGCGCCACACGCCATAGGCCTGCGTCACCTCGCCCTTGGGGTGGAAGTCGGCGAGGAGCGGAAAATCCAGCCCGCCCAGTTGTTCGGCAAATGCCTGATGCGAATACACACTGTCCACGCTGATACCCAGCACCTGGGCATTTAGCTCCTCAAAGCGGGAGAGATTCTCCTGCAGTTGGCGGAGCTCGGTGCGTCAGGTGCCGGTGAAATCCAAAACATAAAAGGCCACCACCACCACCTTGCCGCGCAATTCAGCCAGGCTCAGCGGGCTGAGGCCGGTGTGCGCCATTAGGGAAAAGCGCGGGGCCGGGGTGCCCACCACGATAGGAATTTCCGACATGATTGTCCTCGAAGATTGGGGCGAGTTTGTCAGGCAATAGTCGCCATGATACACTCCCCCATGCAAAATAGGCAAATGACTATGGAATACAAAAATCTAGGACGCACCGGGCTAAAAATCTCGGCGGTGGGGCTGGGCTGTGGCAACTTTGGCGGCATCGGAAGCGCGCCCGCCTTTTTTGGCAAAGGCGAGACCAAAGACCAAGCCTTCGCCATCATGGATGCCGCCTGGGACATGGGGATTAATTTCTTCGACACCGTAGATGCCTATGGCGGCGGCCAGAGCGAGGCCTGGATCGGCGAGTGGCTGGCGGCCCGGGGGTCACGCGTCCGCGCCGGGCTGATTCTCAGCTCGAAGGTGTTCAATCCCGTGGGGGACGGGCCGAACGATTGGGGTCTATCCCGCCGTCACATCCTGCGCCAAATCGAAGCCAGTCTGAAACGCTTGCAAACCGATTACCTGGATATGTATCTCACGCACGAAACGCCCGACCCCGCCACGCCGCTGGACGAGACGTTGCGCGCGTTGGATGATTTGGTGCATCAGGGCAAGGTGCGTTACATCGGCGCGTCCAATATGCCGGCGTGGGTGCTCACCAAAGCGTTGTGGGTGAGCGATAAGCGCAATCTGTTTCGGTTTGATTGGGTGCAAAACGCCTACAGCCTGCTGGAGCGCGGCGACGAGCCGGAGATGCTCCCGCTCTGCGCCGATCAGGGGTTGGGCTACACGCCCTTCAGCCCACTGGCCGGCGGCTGGCTGACCGGCAAATATCAACGCGGCGCGAGTTACCCGGCTGGCTCGCGGATGACCCTGCGCCCCGAGCCATATCGCAAACTCGAACATGATTCCATTTTCGACGCGCTCGATGGACTCCGCGCCCGCGCGGTAGAGCGTGGCACCGATCTGGCCACGCTGGCCCTGGCGTGGGTCATGTCTCACCCGTTGGTCACCGCGCCCATCATCGGGCCGCGCAAACCGGAACATTTGGAACCGGCTCAACGCGCGTTGGAGATAAAACTCTCACTCGCCGAGCGCGATGCAATTACGGCGCTCTTCTCACCGCTCAATTAATTTGGAACCACCGATTACACGGATTTCACAGATTTTTAAATTTGAAAAGCAATCTGTGTAATCTGTGGTTGCTTAACAACCACAATGCCCATCCTCATCCTCACCCACACCGAAGTCGAACACCTCCTGCCCATGGCCGAATGTATCCCGGTCATGGAAAAGGCCATGGCGGCCCTGGCCAAAGGCCAGGTGCATAACCCGCTCCGCATGGTCGTGCGCCCGCCCGAGGCCGTGGGGCTGATGGGCCTCATGCCGTCGTACATCGGCGGCGACGACGCGGCCTATGGCTTGAAGGCGGTATGCGTGTTCCCGCAGAATTCGGCCCAAGGCAAAGACGCGCATCAAGGGAGCGTGATGCTCTTCAGCGCCGAGACCGGGGAGTTGCTGGCGCTGATGAACGCCTCGGCCATCACCGCCATTCGCACGGCGGCGGTGTCGGGCGTGGCCACCAAATTGCTGGCGCGCGAGGAGGCCGGGGATTTAGCCATTCTCGGCACGGGCATTCAGGCGCACTCGCATCTAGCGGCGATGGCCGCTACCCGCCCCATTCGCCGGTGCCGGGTAGCCAGCCGCGATTTCGCCCATGCCCAAAAGTTCGCCGCCGAAATGAAAACCCGCTTTGCGTTTCCCATTGAGCCAGTGGAGACCGCCGAGGCCGCTATCCGGGGCGCGGATTTGATTGTGACCGCCACGACCGCGCGCGAGCCGATTGTGAAGCGGGAGTGGATTTCCGCCGGGGCGCATCTCAACGTCGTGGGGTCCAGCATCCCCACCACGCGCGAGGTGGATGGCGCCACCATGGCCGCGGCCAGTTTATTCGTGGACCGACGCGAGTCCACCCTCCACGAGGCCGGGGATTATCTGTTTGCCGCCCAAGAGGGCGCGATCGGCCCAGAGCATATCAAAGCCGAGCTGGGCGAACTGGTGCTGGGCACCAAAGTCGGGCGCGTCGCGCGGGATGAGATTACCTTGTTCAAATCGCTCGGGCTGGCCGTGGAGGATTTGGCCGCGGCGCAATGGGTGTATAAGCAGGCTGTGGCGCAGAAGGCCGGGACGTGGGTGGCGTTTTAAGCCTCAGTCAAAAAATTTTTCGGGGTACGGGCCGACCAGCGGCTCGTCATCACGGATCGCGAGGAGCAAGGTAGATTCGCCGGGGTAAAACACAATCCCGCGCGGGCGCGAGATGACAAAGCCGTCGTATTCCGAAGTCAACACGCCCAACACCCGGCCCCACGCGTCGCGCATCTCCACCAGCGGGTCGCCCACCTTCACCCCATCGCCCGGCTCGACCAGATGATGCACCAGGCACGCTTGCGTCACGCGCGCCACACTGCGGCGGCGGGTGGGAAAGCCGGGGTCCACCACCTTGATGCCGGTGATGGGTTCGGGATCGCCGGACAACATGCCGGCCCAGCGCAGAACATTCCGCAAACCGGTCAGGCTGGCGTTCACAATCTCGGGGGCTGGGGTATAGAAACTGCTCAGCTCCGCCGTCAGCGCCGGGATGCCCGCCAACATGGCGAGGGCCGCCGTGGTCGAGCGATGCAATTTCTCGTCAATATATTTGCCCACACTAAAATCAGCGATGAGCGTATGGCCGTAGGCGCGCGCCATGGCTTCCATTTTGGCGCTGGTGGCCTCCGCGCGCTGGCGGGCCGCTTCGTCGCCTGCGCGATATAACACCCGATCCCGAAACACAAACGAGAGCGAACCAACACTGATGCAATGCAAATCGAAACAGTAATCTGCCGAGCGCTTCATGTCCTCGAACAACCGCGCGTAAGCCTGTTCGAGCGCGGAGGGCGGCGCTTTATCGGGGTCGGTTCTGGGCGCGCGGCCATCGGGCCATAGGCGGTTGGGATCGCCATCGTGATAGTACGCCTGCCGTTGCAGAGTCCGCAGACCCGCCGGGTTGAGCGCCGGGATGGCGACTACCGTGCCGCGCAGGTTACTGACCAGGGCGGGCGTGATGAGTTTGTGGATGACCTGAATCCCCGCGTGTTCGACACCGTGAATCCCGGCGGTGACCCAGAAGGTGGGGCCATCCCCTGCGCCCCGCGCGACGATGACCGGCAGGGCTTCGCGCCCCCCCACGGGGTGCTCAACCAACGGATATTCCCCATAAACAATTTCGCCCGGTTGGGCAGTGGCCGTGCCAAGGGTGAGAGACATGCTTAATCCTTTCGAGTAGAGAACATTGGGGTGATATGGTGTAAATTACCAAATGCATTAAAATTACTGAGCAATCAATTCGGTTGAGGCCAAGTTTTAGCACGAACAAAGATTAATAGGAAATGGAAAGATCAGCGCTCTGACTGATAGTCGCCGCCCTCCCGAACAATATTAGTGAGATCCCCCATGCCCACTCCCGTCATTGAAATCCACGCTCTCCACAAACGCTTTCACCTCGATGGTGAAGAAGTCCAGGCCCTGCAAGGCGCCGAGTTCGCCATTCAGCGTGGTGAACTCGTCGGCATCATCGGCCCGTCGGGCAGTGGCAAAAGCACCCTGCTCGGCCTCATTGGGGGTTTGGATACCCCCACGAGCGGGCAAGTCATTCTCGATGGCACCGACATCAGCCGCCTGAACGAACGGCAGTTGACCAACATCCGCAATGAGAAAATTGGTTTCGTGTTCCAGTTCTTCAATCTCATCCCCACGCTCACCGCGCTCGAGAACGTGGCCCTGCCGATTCAATTCGCCCGCCAACGCGCCTTCGTCCCCGAAAAACGCGCCGCCGAACTGCTCACCCATCTCGGTCTCGGCGACCGGCTACGCCACCGCCCGCCGCAACTCTCCGGCGGCCAGCAACAACGTGTGGCCATGGCGCGCGCCCTCGCCAACAACCCGCCCCTGCTCCTCGCGGATGAGCCGACCGGCAACCTCAACACCGAAACTGGCACGCTCGTCATCAACACCCTCAAACAAATCCGCCAGGATTTCGGCACCACCGTCGTCATCGTCACCCACGACCCGCAGGTGGCGGGCCAGTGTGATCGGACGTTGCGCCTGGTGGATGGAAAAATCAGTAACCAGTAACGAGTCATCCATCAATGACTGATCACTGACAACTGCGCCCTGTTCACTCTCCAGTTCCCACTACCCACCATGTTCTACCTCCGCTACGCTCTCAATCATCTCAACCGCGAACGCCAACGCACGGCGTTTGTCTTGTTCTGTATTGCGGCGGGCGTCGCCGCCATTGTGGCGCTCCGCACCCTGGGCAACATGATGAACGACGCCCTCACGCGCGATCTGCGCTTCTCCAATCGCGGCGACCTCGCCGTGCGCATGCCGTCTTCAATTTCGCCCGAGGCCCTAGCCACGTTGGGCGATGGCACGCAAGCGCCCGTTAATCCCGCGTGGTTCGATGTACAAGGTGAGGCCATTGTCACCGTCGGCGGCACCCAGGTGGTTTCACTCAGCGAGGCAGGGGAAGCGCGCCTCCGGCAATGGGCCAGCGACAATGGCTTTGACCTGCAAGCCCGCTGGAGCAACTTCGGCCCGTTCACCCCCATCCACCGCTCTGGCAACACCGCCAATGCCGAATACACCGCGCTCTATGGTGTCGTCCCCGAGACCTACCCGTATTATGGGCAGGTCACCATCCTCGAACCGCCCGGCACGACCCTGGCCCAAGCCCTGGCGCAACCGCGCGCGCTCGCGCTCACCCAGGAAATCGCCGACCGCCTGAAACTCTCGCTTGGCGATTCCGTCACCCTGGCCGGGGCCGAGGGGGAGTTCACTCTCACGGCCATTATTGACTCCAAGAGCGAAGCCAGTCTGACCGATCTTTTCAGCACCATCTTCCCCTTTGGCTACCTCGCGCTCGATACCGCGCAGGAAGTGTTCAACGCCCATCCCGCCAGCTATTTTCTGCGCGCCACTGACCCCAACGCTGATGTCGCCGCCGCCGAGCAAAACCTGCTGGCCGCCTTCCCCGGACTCGAAGTGCAAACACCCAATGACTTGCGCGACACCTATGGCGCCTTCAGCGACACCCTCGCCCGCCTCGTCACCGTCATGGGCCTCATCTCGCTCCTCATTGGTGGGCTGGGCATTGCCAACACCATGCTCGTGGTGGTTAGCCGCCGCACCACCGAGATCGCCGTGCTCAAAACCATCGGCGTCAGCGCCACCGCCATCCTGTGGATGTTCCTCACCGAAGCGCTCTTGCTCGGCCTCGTGGGCAGTGGGCTGGGCCTGCTGATCGGGCAAGGGATGGCGCTCGGCTTACAGCAAGTGGGCGAGGCGTTTGTCTCCGCGCCCCTGCGCTGGGCGTTATATCCCGACGCGTTGGGGATTGGCTTCGCCCTGGGCGTGATCGTCACTTTGGTCTTTGGCTTTTTGCCCATCCTCGCCGCGATTAGCGTGCGCCCCAAGGTGATCCTGCACCCACAGGATTCTGCCACCCCCACGGCGGGGCGCCTCGCCTCGGCCCTCACCCTTGCCGCGCTCGCCACCATCATCGGTCTGATCGTCGGCCCGTTGGTGGGCGATATGGTGATGGGATTGGTGGCGACCTATGGAATATTGCTGATCTTGGGGTTGGCGACGTGGGCTTTGAACGGTTTGCTGTGGCTGGTGGTGCACTTGCCGAACTTTGGCGTGGTCTCGCTCAAACTGGCTCAGCGCGCGCTCAACGGGCAACGCGCGCGGGCCGCCAGCACTTTGCTCGCCCTCATCATCGGGGTGGGTGGCCTGGGCCTGTTATGGCTGTTGGTGCAAGGCACGCTCAATCTCGTCAACGTCTCCGCCGAAAAAGCGCTCGGGGGCAATCTTCTTATCACGGTGCAAACGGTGGCCGCTGGACGCAATGTTGAAGAAAAAGTCGCGCCCCTGCCCGGCGTGCGCACCATTGCGCACGATGATAAATATGCCGTCACCATCGTTGCCATCAACGGGGACACTGACCTTGAGGCCTGGCGGGCGCGGGCCATCCGTGCCACCGAGAACCTCACGGGCAATGTCGAAGCCAGCATTGATAATTTCCTCAACGCGTTCACGCTCAAACCCAAACAGGCCGACACGTTGCCTTACCACATGGAGCGCGGCACAGACCTCGCCGCCGATGGCGAGAACGAACTGATTTTGGAAACCGGCTTCAACAGCGCCGCGCATGCGTGGTTTGACTTGCAACCGGGCGACACGCTCACCCTGCGCTTTGCCAGCGGCGCAGAGCGCACCGTCACCCTGCGCGGCGCCACCGCGCAACGCAGGGAGGGCGGTTTCATCCTCGCGGGCATGGTGGCCTTCCGCGAAACGGATGGCGTCGTCTCGCCCAATGTGATCCCGCCGGACGAACCCACGTTGCCCTCGCCTTATCTGCTCACCGTGGATGAGGAGCAAATCAACCCGGTGATGGATGTGCTGGCCGCTCAGCCCGGCATTTTCATGGTCGCCACGCGCCAGCTCAAGGCTTACACCGACGGCTTTGTCGAGCAGTTTGTGCCGCTCCCCATCATCGCCATGAGCATGGCGCTCTTTGCCAGCGTGGTCATCATGGCCAACGCGGTTTCACTCGCCACGCTGGAACGGCGGCGGCAAATTGGTGTGATGAAAGCCCTCGGCTTGCAGGCCGAAAATGTGCTGGGCTTGTTGCTCTTGGAAAACGGCCTGGTGGGCTTGCTGGGCGGGTTGATTGGCGTAGGCCTGAGTTTACTGCTCATCGTCGGCTCCAACGCCATTGGGGAGGCCGGCATCAATTTGCCCTATGGTGTATTACTCGGCCTGATCGGGCTGGCGGTGTTGCTCTCGCTGGGCGCGACGCTCCTCACTGCGTGGGGCGCGGCGCAGGAAAAGCCATTGAACGTGTTGCGGTATGAGTGAACTACCACCCGCTAGAAGCGGGTGGCTTCCGGCTTCGACGACTTGTTAAG
>CAYUFY010000270.1:0-7328 GCA_964443795.1 uncultured Anaerolineales bacterium
GGCGACCTCAACCCTTGTCCCCTCGCCATCCGCCCTTCCATCTTCCACTCCCACTCTAACTCTTACTCCCACCCTAACCCTCATCCCCCTCCCCTCACCGGATGCCCAGGCTGTGGCGCGCCAAATCCGGCTACCCATCCTCATGTATCACTACATCGAGCCCTGGCCCGCCGACGCTGACCCGCTCCGTAAAAACCTCACCGTGCGCCCCGAAGATTTCGCCGCACATATGCAATACTTGCACGATAATGGCTACACCGCTGTGAGCCTCTACGACCTCACCTATGCCCTCGCGCTCGGCTGGCCCCTGCCCGAAAAACCGGTCGTGCTCACGTTCGATGATGGCTACCGCACCCTCATGGATTACGCCGTGCCAGTCATGAATCAATACGATTACAAAGGCACCGTCTTTGTAATCACCGAACTCATGGATCGCGAATTCCCCGCCTACCTCACCTGGCCACAAGCCGAGCAACTCTACGCTGAAGGCTGGAAGATTGAGCCCCACACCAAAACGCACGAAAACCTGCAAGGCCGCGACCGCGATTTTCAGCTCTACCAAATGCTTGGCTCGATGCAAACGATAGAGGCGCACATTGGCACCCAACCACGCTACTTCAACTACCCCGCCGGAAAATACGACGCCCTCAGCGTGCAGTTGGCGGGCGAAATGAATTTGTGGGGCGCGGTCACGGTTGAATTTGGCCGCATCCACACCTTTGACAACCGCTACACTTGGAGCCGCGTGCGCGTGGAAGGGCAAGGGACGTTGGCGGAGTTTGTAGCAAGACTGGAAGGAAATCCATAATGCGTATAACGCGCACCCTTACACGCTTACGCGCTACGATTTAGGAGCCCCCATGACTAATGCTTCCAAGACCTCCCGCCTCCCCGGTTTCTACGACAAGCCCCTCGCCGAGCGCGGCCAGATCGTGGCCCAGTGGGCCAACCTGACCCCGGCGCAGCTGGCCGCCCTCGATGGCTCCAGCGGCCTCGCCCCCGACCAGGCCGACCACATGATTGAAAATGTCATCGGCTTATATTCATTGCCGCTGGGCGTAGCCGCGAACTTCCTCATCAACGGCGTCGAGCGGCTGGTCGCCATGGTCATCGAAGAACCCTCGGTGGTCGCGGGTGCATCGTTCATGGCGCGGCTAATCCGCGCGGGCGGCGGGTTCACCGCCCACACCACCGACCCGCTCATGATTGGGCAAATGCAAATCCTCGGGGTCGCCGACCTCCACGCGGCGCGGCTCGCCCTGCTCGAAAACAAAGCGCGCATCCTCGACCTCGCCAACAGCATTGACCCGGTGCTGATCAAGTTTGGCGGCGGGGCGAGAGATTTGGAAGTGCGCGTTATCGAGACCTCGCCCATCGGCCCGTTCCTCGTGGCGCATCTCATCTACGACACGCGCGACGCGATGGGCGCGAACGCGGTGAACACCGCCTGCGAGACGCTGGCCCCGACCATTGAACAGATTACGGGCGGGCGCGTGCATTTGCGGATTCTCTCCAACCTCGCCGACCGACGGCTGGCCCGCGCGCGGTGCATGATCCCGGTGGGCGAACTGGCCTTTGTTGGGAGCGGGTCTGAGACCCGCCCTTACACCGGCGAACGGGTGCGCGATGGCATCATCGAAGCCTACGCCTTCGCCGCCGCCGACCCCTACCGCGCCGCCACGCACAACAAGGGCATCATGAACGGCGTGGACGCGGTGGTGCTGGCCACGGCCAACGACTGGCGCGCGATTGAAGCGGGCGCGCATGCCTATGCCGCGCGAAGCGGCCGCTACACTTCCCTGAGCACTTGGGGCAAAGATAAAGACGGCAACCTGGTCGGCACGCTCGAAATGCCGATGGCGGTGGGCATCGTGGGCGGCGCGACGCGCGTGCATCCCACCGCGCAAGCCGCGCTCAAACTCATGGGCGTCACCACCGCCCGCGAACTAGCCGAGATTATCGTGAGCGTAGGCCTCGCGCAAAACCTCGCCGCCCTCCGCGCCCTCGCCACCGAGGGCATCCAGCGCGGGCACATGACTTTGCACGCCCGCCAAGTCGCCATTGCCGCCGGGGCGGTGGGCGCGCAGATTGACATCGTGGCCGGAAAATTGGTGGCCGAGAAAAAAGTGCGCGTGGACCGCGCCGAAGAAATTTTGAAGGAAATTAGTTAACCTAACTAGGATACCCCCCATGCTTACTGCCGCCCTCGACCACGCCCAGCGCGAAACCTATCTCGCGCAACTGTTTGAGCTGTTGCGGATCCCCAGCATCAGCGCGCTTTCACAGCATGCCGCCGATTGCCAACGCGCCGCCGATTGGCTGGTGGCCGACCTCACCCGGATGGGGATTAAGCAGGCGCGCGCGCTCCCCACGGTGGGCGGTCACCCGGTGGTGTGTGGTGAATGGCTGGAGGCCGGGCCTGCCGCGCCGACGATTTTGTTTTACGGCCATTACGATGTCCAGCCAGTGGACCCGCTAAACTTGTGGCACTCGCCGCCGTTCGAGCCGCAAGTCCGCGCGGGCGCGGTGTACGCGCGGGGCGCCGGGGACGACAAAGGTCAGGTCATGCTGGCGCTGAAGGCGGTGGAATCCATGCTGACCGCCGAGGGCGCGCTCCCGGTCAATATCAAATTTTTAATTGAGGGCGATGAAGAATCCAACGGTGAGCCATTGCAACGGTTTGTGCGCGAGAACGCGGCACAGTTGGCCGCCGATTCGGTTTTGATTTGCGATACGGGTTTCAACGCGCCGGGCGAGCCAGCCCTGCCGTATAGCGTGCGCGGCATCGCTGCGGCGGAGGTGCGGGTATCTGGCCCCAAGACCGATTTGCATTCCGGCGGGTACGGCGGCACGGTGCGGAATCCGGTGGGCGCGCTGGCCGCGCTTATCGCTGCGTTACACGATGAGCGGGGGCACGTGCGCATTCCCGGTTTTTATGACGCGGTGCGCCCACTCACGCCGGAGGAGCAAGCCGCGCTGGCGACACAGTTGACGGTGGAACAATGGCAGGCCGAGACGGGCGTGGATACGCCGTGGGGCGAACCGGAGTTCTCGCTGGCCGCGCGCATCGGGGCGCGCCCGACGTGCGAGGTGAACGGCATTTGGGGCGGGTTTCAGGGCGAGGGCGGCAAGACCATCATTCCCGCCGAGGCCGGGGCCAAGTTCACCATGCGCCTCGTGGCCGACCAGGACCCCGAGGATATTTTGCGGCGGTTCACGGATTACATTCTGAGTCGCGCGCCCGCCGGGGTGCGGGTGGAGGTGATTCCCCAACAGGGTTGCCGCGCGGCCATGACGCCGATTGACGCGCCAGAGATGCGCGCGGCGGCGCGGGCGTTGGCGGCGGTGTGGGGCAAGGGGCCAGTGTTCCATCGGGGCGGCGGCTCACTGCCGGTGTTAGCCACTTTGCAAGAAGCGCTCAACCACAAACCCATTGTCATGCTGGGCTTTGGCCTGCCGGGGAGCAACGCGCACGCGCCCAACGAGCATTTTGAGTTGGCGCAGTTTTATGGGGGGATGGAGACGATTGTGCAGTATTGCCATGAAGTGGGCAAGCTTCGTTGACCCACAAAGGCGAGCGGTGTGTTGCTTCGGCGATGCCCAAAGTCCCTTGCCTATGGCAATGGCGTTAGCCGAATCCGGTCTTCTTCAACCACCGCGAAATGACCGGCCCATTCCAGTGGTTGCTTCAAGGCTTCAACCGCCACCCGCGCCACATATTCGGCGGAGGGGGTGGGAATGCGGAAAAGGATGATGCCGCTGGAGGCTGGCAAGCGTGAGCGGAAAGCCAATTCACCGAAATCCTTGTCAAACGTGACAATCAGTCGTTCTTCTTTTTGCGCGCGCGCAAGAATCAGAGTATCACTACTCCCGGCCATATCGGTGCGCGCCCATAAAACGTCGTGGCCCTGTTCGCGGAGGGCTGTGACCGCATCCCCGGGGAAGTTTTCATTAGCGAGGAGAAGCATGACACTTAGACCTGAGAGAACGCAAGTGGATAGACTTTTTCGGCCTTGAGGCGGGTGCTGGCATAATTCAAACACGCATGAATATCGTCGGCGGTCAGGCCAGGATAGTTACGCAGAATTTCCGCCTCCGCCCACCCCTGAGCCAATAGGTCCACAATGAACTCCACCGCCAACCGGGTGCCTTTAACCACCGGCTTGCCGACCAGAATATTCGGGTCAATGATAATGTGTTCTTGCCAGTTCATAGCGCATACTCCTTATAAACGGAGTCTACCATCGTTTGGCGCTGGCGTATCAACTAGCGAACAAATGCTACCCGCGCCAGCGGCCATTGCTCAGCAGCGCCAGTGGGGGGCAACCACGCGCCCAAGGGGCATTTTGAATTGGAGCAATTTTATGAAGGAATGGAGACGATTGTGCATTATTGCCATGAAGTGGACAAGCCATGAAGGGCTTGCTCAATTTATCCCCTGATGTTGCGCGCCTGTTCTTAACCCGCATTACCCGTCTCTTCGCCTACGGCTTTCTCTCTGTCAGTCTTGTGCTCTATCTCGCCGCGCTCGGCCTCACCGAGGCGCAGATTGGCGTATTGCTGACCCTGACGCTCATCGGCGACACAGCCATGTCGTTGTGGATTACCACCAACGCCGACCGGCTCGGGCGCAAGCGAATGTTGTTAATCGGCGCGGGGCTGATGATTTTGGCGGGCGGGTTGTTCGCGGTCACGCGCAATTTCTGGCTCCTGTTGGTGGCCGCAACCATCGGCGTACTCAGCCCGAGCGGCAACGAAGTCGGGCCATTCCTGGCCATCGAGCAGGCCGCGCTCACGCAAATCGTCCCCAATGAACGGCGCACGCGGGTCTTCGCCTGGTACAACCTGGTTGGCTCGTTTGCCACAGCGGCGGGCGCGCTGGCGGGTGGCCTGTTAGCGCAGGCGTTGCAGGGTCAGGGCTTCACGCCGCTCGCCAGTTATCGCGCGGTGGTAGTGGGCTATGGGGCGCTGGGTGCGGTGCTGGCGATGGTATTCATTCAACTCTCCTCGGCCACAGAAGCCCCCACCCTGGCCCCCGTCGCCCATCCTCTGGCATTTGGCTTGCACCAATCGCGCGGTGTCGTCCTGAAACTCTCCGCGCTCTTTGCGCTCGACGCGTTCGGCGGCGGATTCGTGGTGCAAAGCCTGATGGCCTACTGGTTCCACGCGCGCTATGGCGTATCCCCGGCAGTGTTGGGGAGCATCTTCTTTGGCGCAAACATTTTGGCGGGCCTCTCGGCGCTCAGCGCAGTGGCGCTCGCCAAACGCATTGGCCTCATCAATACGATGGTCTTCACGCACATCCCCTCGAACCTGTTGCTGATGCTGGTGCCACTCATGCCCAACCTGCCGCTGGCGATTGGGGTGTTGCTGGCCCGGTTCGCCATCTCGCAGATGGATGTGCCCACGCGCCAATCGTATGTGATGGCGGTGGTCGCGCCCGATGAGCGCTCGGGGGCCGCCGGCGTGACGGGCATCGCGCGCACCCTGGGGGCCGCGCTGTCCCCGCTGGTGGCCGCGCCCCTGCTGGGGATGCCGCTCCTGCTCAACGCCCCGTTCTTCATCGCCGGGATTCTCAAAATCGCGTATGACCTGACGTTGTGGCGAAGTTTTCAGACCTTGAAACCACCGGAAGAAAAAATCATTAATCAGTAGCCAGTAATTTAGTAGCAGTAGTCAGATAGCGTCTGGCTACTGGCGACTAACGCCTGACTACTCTCGAGGTTCCCATGCAATGGCTCACCCGTTCCCACGTGCACGTTGACCGCGTCGCTTGTCCCTGGCTCATCACGCGGTTTATAGATAACGAGGCCGAATTTTTATTTGTGCCGAAAAGCGAGATTGAAACAGTCGCCGACGAGACCGGGGCGATTCCGTTTGACGCGCCCGGTGTGGAACTGGGGCACCACGCGGGGCGCTGTTCCTTTGAGAGCATCATGCTCAAATATGGATTGACCGACCCGGGCCTGGTGCGCCTCGCCAAAATTGTCCACGCCGCCGACGTGGCCGAGGATATTGACACCGACCCCATCGCGCGCGGACTGGAGGCCATTGCCAGCGGCTACAGCCTACGCTACCCGGACGATGAGGAGAATATCGCGCGGCAATTCGAAGTATATGACGCGCTGTATGCCTGGTGCCGGTTGGAAGTGGCGAAGGGTGGGCAGTAGGGGCGTTCAATTGAACGCCCCTACTCAATCGGGTTTACCCCTTCTTCTGCACGGCTTTCCATCTAAAACAACTCACCTCGTGGTCGTTCACCAGACCGCAGGCTTGCATGAAGGCGTAGGAAATGGTGGAGCCCACAAACTTGAAGCCGCGCTTTTTTAAATCTTTGCTGAGCGCGTCGCTTTCGGGCGTGGTGGCGGGGATTTGCTGCATGGTTTCCCAATGGTTGATGAGGGGTCGCCCATCCACAAACTGCCACAAATATTTATCGAAACTACCGAACTCGGCCTGGGTGTCGAGAAACGCCCGCGCATTCGTCACCGCCGAGCGCACCTTAAGCCGGTTGCGGATGATGCCCTCGTTCTGCAACAGCGCGGCGATTTTCTTCTCGGAATAGCGCGCAATTTTTTCAGGGTCAAACTGGTCGAAGGCGGCGCGGTAATTCCCGCGCTTCTTCAACACCACCAACCACGAGACTCCGGCCTGCGCGCCTTCGAGCAGGAGCATCTCGAACAAGCGCCGGTCATCATGTTCGGGCAGGCCCCACTGTGCATCGTGATAGGGCAAAAATAATTCGTGGCCAAGGCACCATTGGCAACGGGTTAAAGTTTTGGGCATGGGTTCCTCATCCAATCCGCTAAATCCGTTTCATCCGTTGAAAAAAACCTTTTAAGTCTTCCGCAAGGCCTCCGGCAACAGCTCACCGTGCGCCGCAATTAAATCATCCACCAGCGCCCAAATTTGCTCGAGGCTGAGTTCGGCGGCGGTGTGCGGGTCGAGCATGGCGGCGTGATAGATGTGGTCGCGGTTCCCCGTGAGGGCCGCCTCCACCGTGAGGGCCTGGACATTGATGTTGGTCTGCATCAGGGCGGCCAACTGCGGGGGCAACGCGCCAATCTGCGTGGGCTGGAGACCGCTCTTATCCACCAAACACGGCACTTCCACGCAACACCCGGCGGGCAGGTTATCAATCAGCCCGCGATTGGGGACGTTGCCATACACCACGCGCGGCTGGCCGGTTTCGAGCGAGTGGATGATGAGCGAGCCATATTCGTGACTGCGCGTGTGGGTTATTTCAAATTCGCCGCGCTCGAAGCGGGCGCGCAGTTTTTCCCATTCGGCCATTTGCAATTCACAGCGCGTGATGTATTCATCCAGCG
>CAYUFY010000271.1:0-7302 GCA_964443795.1 uncultured Anaerolineales bacterium
CGCCCGGAAGCGAGTGACGCATCGGGCGCGCGCTTCGTCTCGCTGGAAACACTTCTCCGCGCGAGTGATTTCGTCAGCCTGCACACGCCCCTCACACCCGAAACGCGCGGGCTACTCAACGAAGCGACATTGCGGATGATGAAGCCGACCGCAATCCTCATCAATGCCGCGCGCGGGCCAGTGGCGGACACCGCCGCGTTGTATCGCGCCCTGAGCGAAAAGTGGATTGCGGGCGCGGCGCTGGATGTGACCGACCCCGAACCCTTGCCCGCCGACCATCCGTTATATCAACTGCCCAACTGTTTGATTGTGCCGCATATCGGCTCGGCCACCTGGGGCACGCGCCAACGCATGGCTGAGCGCGCTGGCGAAAATTTATTGGCGGCTTTGCGCGGCGAGCGGTTGCCCTATTGTGTGAACCCCGCAGTTTATGTGTAATCCGATAATCATCCTCAGTAATGAGTGATCGGTGACAAATGGCTATTGCTTGAGGCCGGAGAAAATGCTATTTTAAAGTTGCAAGCCGTCACCCAGAGTGTGTGATGCGCGACGGGAGTCAACAATTTCCGTAAAGGATGCTTGGAGGGTTTGGCGTCCGTCCCCCCGTGGTTCCGGCCCAACCTCCTAAATCTTCCGCACTGGCACTCCGATCGCCGCCTTCAGGGCGGCGGCTTGTTTTAATCGTCAACGCCCCCGGCGTTGGTCAGGGATTTGGTCGGCCAAAGTTTCAATTTCCGAAATTTATTTTTTGGGCGGGATGGTCAACGATTGAAAAGACAGAGTGAGGCGGCGCGTCTCGCCAGATTCGTCCACCCCATTGATGATGATATGCTCGATGATATGCGGGTCAGGCATCTTGACCAACAGCGCGTACAACTCGGTCAGCGACGAAAAATCCTGGGAGTTTTCCACAAAAGCGGTTTCATTCCAATAGCGGGTCATTAACTTACTCTCGAGCACTTTGGCTTGCGGCGCGGTCAGTTCGCCGGTCATCCGCACCGGTTCTTTGCCAGCCGCTGGCGGGGACTGGAGTTGAATCAGCGCTTTCCGCGCCGCCGCATTCTCCGGGTTGATGGACAAAACCCGCACCAGGCAATACCGCTTTTGTTCGACATTGACCACACACACCGCCAACCACAACCAGGCCGCTTCATTGGTTGGCTCTTGCTTCACCAGTTCCGACAACAAGCGCAAACCTGCGGCTTTATTTCCGGCTTTAATTGCGGCAATCGCCGCCGTCAGTTTTTCAGAAGACATTTTTTTCTGCTTATCAAAAATTTTTCACAAACCATAAACCAACCACCAGCATCATGTTTGACCAGACAGAGTTTAACTCAATCAAGCCGGGTGTCAAAATGCTCTCCCCCTCGCCCCAAATGGTAAACTACAGCCATGCACAATGCGACAAAAACAGAACTAAATAATGCCCGGCAGTTATACGCCGATGTGTTTTGGTACGGCCTCCTAGCGGGCAGTACCCTGGCGTTTCTGTCGGTCTATGCCGCCCATCTGCATGCCACCAGTTTTCAAATCGGATTGCTCACCGCTGGGCCAGCGGTGGTCAATTTACTCTTTTCACTTCCAGCGGGCCACTGGCTCGAAAAGCAACCCACCGCCCGGGCCGTGTTTATCACCTCCATCTGGAACCGCCTCGGGTATGTGGTGCTCATCCCCTTGCCGATCCTGTTGCCAGCCGCCGCGCAAGTCTGGGCCTTGCCGCTGATCGTCCTCCTCATGTCCATCCCCGGCACCATTCTGGCCATCGCCTTCAACGCGTTGTTCGCCGATGCCGTGCCCCCCGAACGGCGCGCCCATGTGGTCGGGCGGCGCAATGCCCTGCTCGCCATGAGTTCAACCCTATCCTCGTTGGCGTGTGGCTGGTTGCTCGACCGCATTGCCTTCCCGCTCAATTATCAGATTGTCTTCACACTCGGCGTTGTGGGCGCGGGCCTCAGCAGTTTCTATCGCGGGCGGATTCGCCTGACCACCCCGCCCCCCGCGCGGGTGAACCGCGCCATTGACGACGATGCCCGGCCCGGGCAGTTTCGCTTCGCCGACGCCCCACGCCCCGCCATTGGCTTGCGGTTTCTCACCCGGGGCGCCGGGCAAAAGCTCTTGCGCTGGGATTTGCTCCGGGGTTCGTTTGGCCCTTTTCTCGCCGCCTATTTTTGCTTTTATACCACCCAATATCTCACCATCCCGCTCATTCCTCTCATGTGGGTCCACGAACTGCATCTGAGCGATGGCACCATCAGCCTCACCAGCGCCATCTTTTGGGTGGTCATGTTATTTGCGTCCATGGGGCTGGCCCGGCTCACACTGCAGGTCGGCAATCAGCGTCTGCTGACTTGGGGCGCTGTGCTCTATGGCTTCTATCCACTCTGGCACGGCCTGGCGCGGGATGCCACGTTGGTGTGGGTGGCCTCGGTGATGGGTGGCGCGGTGTGGGCTTTAACCAATGGGGGGCTGGTCAATCGCCTCATGGAACGCGTGCCTAATGATGACCGCCCCGCGCACATGGCCTTGCACAATCTGGCGTTGAACTTGGGCATTCTAGCGGGATCCTTTCTTGGCCCGGCGCTGGCCGAAAGCATTGGCCTGCGGGAAGCATTAATTGCCGGCGCGCTTTTGCGCGCCTTTAGCGGCCTGTTGCTGGGGCTGTGGGGCTAAAAATCACTCATGTCCGACTCAAGCCAGCCCTTATCGCTCACCCTCGCCCTCTCCGGCGGCGGCGCCAAAAGCGCGGCGCAAGCCGGGGTCTTGGCTGTCCTCGAAGAAGCCAGCATCCCTATCGGGAGCGTGGTCGGCGTCAGCGCCGGGGGCACGGTGGGCATCCTCTACGGATTGGGGCTGTCCCCGACCGCCATCTGCGACTACATCGCGCAAACCAGTTTGGTGGAAATGTGGGATTACGACGAAACCCGCCGCGCCATCTTCGGCCCCGAAAAAATTCGCGCCCGCACCCATGCCCTCACCGGCGATAAAACTTTTGCCGACTTGCGCCTGCCCGTGACCGTGCTGGCCCTTGACTTAAAAACCGAGCGCGAGATTCACCTCCGCTCCGGCCGCTTGGATGACGCAATTCTCGCGACTATGGCCATCCCCGGGTTCTTCACCCCGGTGGAATTCGACGGGATGACGCTGGTGGATGGAGGCGTTCTGAACCCCCTGCCAGTGGACGTGGCCCGCGCGCTGGGCGACCGGGTGGTGGCGGTGGATGTGTTATACGACCACTCCCCCGCCGAGCCAACCCAAATTTTTGAAGCGCGTGGCCCCCTGCAATATGTCTATGACATTGGAAAACGCTTGAGTATGCTTGGCTTGGTGGAGGCGGTTTATCAATCTGTGCAGATTGCGTCCGTCCGCATGGGGCAACACATCCTGCAGGCCACCCCGCCCGATGTGCTCATCCGCCCGGCGGTGGGGAAAGTGGGCTTGTTTGCGTTTGATCTGGCCGAAGAGGCTTATGAATTGGGACGCGCCGCGGCCCGCGCGGCCTTGCCCCAACTCCAAGCGCTCACCCGCCCCACTGCGCGTAACCGGGCGCGCGGCTTGTGGCGGCGCGTGTCCAAGCGCTGGCGGCGGCGCTCAGCGGCAAATGAGCATCGGCCAGCGTGAGCCGCGCAAGACTTCATCCACCTCGACCCCCAAAATAACTTCGCGCATGGGGTGCGGGCCATAACCGCCAATGAGCACTAAGTGCGTATCGCGCTCGGCGGCGAGTTGCAAAATGGCCGGGGCCACCGGGCCGCTCCGGGTGAGAAATTCCGCCGGGGTTTCGTGAAATTCCAGGTACGCGCGCGCATAGTCTTGCACCGCCGGTGATACGGTGTCTTCACTGATGGTCAAGACCGTGAGGGTGGCCTGCCAGCGTTCGGCAAAGTAAGTGGCAATGAAGAGCGCCTCCTTCGCTTTCGGACTGCCATCATAGGCGAGCAGTAAACGCTCGCATGGGGTGGCGTGCCGGGGCACGGCCAACATCGGGCGCGGGCAATGCCGAATGAGCATCCGCAAGCCCGAGCCTAACCGGGCCAGGGTTTGGGTGGGCGGAGGGTGCGTGAGCGCGAGCACCACCACATCGGCGAGCACCGCCCGTTTGCAAATGGTGGCGGCCACCTCGCCCGCTTCGATGGCCAGCCCACCCGGCACCCCCGCCGCTTCACACCGCCGATTGAATTCGGCGCGCACCGCTAACGCGGCTTCACTCTCCTTGTCAGCTTCAGATGAAACGATGTACAGGCCCTGCAGTTGCGCCGCCTCGCGCCGCGCGAGGCCAAAGGCTTGTTCGAGCGCCACCCAACCCAGCTCGTCACCATGGACCGGCACCAGCAAGTCGGCGAAGAGGCGATCGGTATAACGGTCGGCCAGTTTTTGAGAACGCCATTGGCCGGTAGGGGGGCCATCGCCGAGGGCCGCAGTCAATGCATTGGGGCGCGCATCCCCGCGGGCCACGAGATCGCGCGCGGCGGCTTCGGGAGTTACCTCCCAGCCCAGTTCCTTTTCGAGCATGGCATGATGGTCGGCAATCCACACATACACATCCGTCTCGGTGCGGCCCGGAAAATCGCGCAGGAGGCCGCGCTCGCGAATGAGTTGAACCACGGGGAAGTAGTTGGTGTTATACCAGTCTATCAAGGCTTCTTCAGCCGAGATGGCGCGCCCGTGAGTTTGGGCGAGCCAATAGCGATGCACGATGAGTTCATCGAGAATTTTGGCGTACTGTCCCGGCACGCTGACGCTGAGATCGGCTTTGGGGCGGACTTCGTGCAACCGGGTCTGCGCCAGAAAATCGGCGTACTCGGCTTTGAGGATGAGTTCGTCGGGGGTGGTGTCGGGCGAGAGGGGGACGGTGGTTTTGATTTCGATGACGCGGGCTTCGAGGTGGGTGAGGCCCATCTCACGCGCCGCCGAGACCCGATGATGACCGTCGAGGACAAAGTAGGCTTCGCCCACCTTATAGACTTCGATGGGCGGCAAACCCGCGTGGCTGGAGTCTTCGGCCAGTGCGCGGACGGTGGCCCAGCGTTGTTCGTCACTCTCGTGGAGCGGGAGGAAGGTACGCGAGAAATCGCCATAGCGCCCGACCGTGCCCACAATGGCGGCCAGCGGAATCTCCTGCAAGCCGCGCTCGGCCCGCCCGCCGAGTTTAAGTTGCCGCGCCACATCGTCATAGTTGAGCAGGTCGGTGGACTGGCCCGTGAGTCGCGCCAAGACCGCTTGCAGAGCGGCGCGCTGACGGGCATTATGGAAGTCATTGATGGCGGCGCGAAAGTGATTGGGGTTCATACAGAACACACTTAGGAATGGGGGGTTGAGAAAACAGTCAGGTGTCGGGCTACAAGCCCAACCTACATCGGGTTCCCGTTAAAGTCGGTAGAGCCAGAAAATGTTAAGGCCACACGACCCTCTGCCCATCGGCAAAACGTGTCTTTTGTTTTTTGTTCCACACGGTCACGCCACCCAGGCCGACCACCGTGTAAGTCTGATCAGACTGCACCAAGGCGGTGTTGCCATCCACGCCAAGCAGAGTGAGGTTGCCCAACAGTGGTTTCACCATGGGCGCCCAGCGCTCACCAAATTCGTCAAAGTGGGGCATGACCAGCGCGCCGGGTAACCGTTTGAACACTGGGCGCAAAGGAATGATCGTCGGGAACGAGGGAATCTTCTCGCCCCAGATCATCGCCCCGGCGCTACAGCCAGCCACCACGCCGCCCGAATCTAAAACCTGGGTGATGGCCGCCAACACGGGCGTGTCTTTGAGCGTCGCGTGCAAATAACCAGGATCGCCGCCGGAGAGATAGATGAAATTAGCCGCCCGGATTTTTTGCGCGTTGGCGGGGTCTTGCGCCGAGGCGCGATCAATGACCCGTACGGACTCGGCCTGCGCCCCGAGCCGGGTGAAGTGTTCCACGCCCATCCGCGACCAGCGCCCGATGCTCGCTTCGCCCTCGGCCCCGGCCGCCGTGGGCAAACACACCACCCGCGCGGGCGCGGTCAATTGGCTGAGGAGAAACTTATCCAGCGGGTCAATCGGCGGGAGATACTCACCACTGCCGACGAGCGCGAGAATACCAGTGGTCATTCGGAAGAATGGCTATCGGATATATCCGCCAGCAATTGTTCCAAATCGCCGTAGTCATAGGGCGGGCGTTTGCGAACCGCGACCACATCAATCATTTTGTCAGCCTCCATAATCGCGTAGAGGATTCGCCATTTATCCAGTCGCAAGCGGCAAACTTCATATTCGATTTCGGGAACGACCAACACTTTACTGTCAGGTGGGTGCGGGTTATCTGCCAACTGGTCTATCGCGCGCTTGACGCGTTGGCGCATATGGCCCGGCAAGTCCTTGACTTCTTGAAAAGCGGCCGGGGTAATGTAAACCGTATACAGACTCACTCTATTTCCCCTGAGACCGTTTTCCATTCCAACCAACCCGCGCGTTGGCGGTTTCCCCCGGCGGCTTTAAGTTCAGCAAAGGCCTGACGGACGACCTGAATGTCCTCCAGCGTTTCAAGCCATTCAATAAGCGCTTCCCAGTCGTCCAAGCCGACGACGGCCAGGCGCTTGCCTTTGACCGTAATAAATTGTACTGATTGCAGAGCTTCTAAGCCGCTCATCATATATACTCCTGTAATCCGTCAGATCTGATAAGGCTCGACCGGTTTTGAACACCTACAATGCCAAGTATCGTTCAATCCGTTTCTCAATCACTTTGAGACTTCCCGCCCAGAATTCTTTGGAGCGGATGTCAATACCAAAGCGGGCGGCTAGGTCGGCGGCCGAGGCTTCACCGGTGCTGGCGAGCAGGTTTTCGTAGTCGGGCACAAAGGCCGCCCCCCGTTGCTGATACAGGGCGTATAGTCCCAGCCCGAAGAGCAACCCGAAGGCATAGGGGAAGTTGTAAAAGTTGATCCCCGCTGAATAGTAGTGCGGCTTCCACGTCCACATATATTTGTGCAAATAGCGCTCATCGAGGCCGTCGCCGTAAGTTTCTTTCTGCGCCTGAAGCATCAGGTCGCACAGCTCATCCGCCGAAAGCTCGGCGTGCGCCCGCCGTTCCAGAATGGCGCTCTCAAAAATAAAGCGGGAGCTGATATCTACAATCACCTGCGTCACGCCGATGAGGTTGGTTTCCAAAATGGCGAGTTCTTCCTCGCCGGTGGCGGCTTGAGCAATGGCGGCCTCAGTGATGATGGTCTCGCAGAAGATAGAGGCCGTCTCGGCCAGCGTCATCGGCTTTTGGCGTTGCAGGGGCGTTTTGTGGCGGTCGCATTCATTGTGGAAGGCATGGCCGAGTTC
>CAYUFY010000272.1:0-7300 GCA_964443795.1 uncultured Anaerolineales bacterium
GAAAACCATTCTATCTTGCCAGAAGGGGTAGGGTGGAATTTTGCGGTTGCTGTTATATTTTGATTGAATGCGTAGCCGAGGCGGGCGAGTTCAAATCGCGCATTGAGGAATATGACCCGGAGTTTAATTTGATCGAAAGTCATTGGGCCAACTTTGCTTTTCAAAGTTGCAACAAAGGCTTCGAAGGCATCGAGCATTTTTCGCGGGCCGGGCAGGATTATCTGCTCGCCATATGTGAAGGCAACAAATGCCAGGAGGGCCGGGTGGGCCAGACTCCGGGCAAAGGGCGGATTAAGATATTGCAGAAACAAGCCGCCGGGTGGGAGAAAATCGCCACACTCAAATTGCCTAAAACCGTTCAGTTTGAAGACTATTCGGGGCTTGGTCTGCGCGGGAACAAGCTGGCGGTGGTCTCACAGGCCTCGTCGGCGCTGTGGGTGGGCACGCTCCGCCGCAATGCCTGGGAGTTTGTGGATGATGGGCAGATTTATTATTTCCCGCGTAGTAAGCAAGGCCATATTCGCTATGGCAATATCGAGGGCGTGGCCTGGCTCGATGCTAAAACCGTGGTGGTGGTGTCGGACAAGATGAAGAAGGGCGAACAAGCCCAACGGGTTGCCGCCGCCGACCAGTCTATACATATCTTTGCATTGCCGCCCGCTTAAGAGTATCCTTGAGCTTGTGAATCGCCCGTGGGTTGACTTGAAAATATTCTGAGGTTGCTATGACTACTCCCCTGATCCAAATGCAAAAACTCGGCCAATCGCCGTGGCACGATAATATCCGGCGCGGATTGCTGACCTCCGGCGCTTTGAAAAAAATGGTGCGGGCGGGCGACATTACCGGTTTGACTTCCAATCCCACCATCTTCGAACAGGCCATTGCCCAAAGCCGCGATTACGATACGGCCATTGAGACTCTCGCGCGCGCTGGCCGGAATGCCGAGCAAATCTTTGACACCCTGTCCATTGAAGACATTCAGGCCGCCGCCGATGTGTTTGCGCCGGTATTCAAGCGCACCAAAGGCAACGATGGCTATGTGAGCATCGAAGTTTCGCCCAAATACGCCGCTGATACCAAGGCCACCGTCAAGGAAGCGCACCGCCTCTGGGCCGCGGTTGACCGCCCGAACCTGATGATTAAGATTCCGGCGACCCAGGCGGGCATTCCCGCCATTGAGCAGGCCATCGCGGATGGGCTAAACGTCAACGTCACGCTCATCTTTTCCCTGCAACGGTATGCGGAGGTGATGGAAGCGTATCTGGCGGGTTTGGAGAAGCGCCAGCGGCGCGGCAAGGATATCAGCCACATTGCCTCTGTAGCGAGTTTTTTTGTGAGCCGAGTGGACTCATTGGTGGATAAATTGCTGGACGAGAAAATCAAACTGGTCAAAAATGGCCCGTTCAGCATTCAAGCACTGGAGGCGCTTAAGGGGCAAGCCGCCATCGCGAATGCCAAACTGGCTTATGCCGGGTTCCGCAAGGTCTTCACCACCGAGCGTTACACGCGTCTCGCACGGCAGGGCGCGCGGGTTCAGCGCCCCCTGTGGGCCAGCACTTCCACCAAAAATCCAGCTTATCCCGATGTGTATTACATTGAGGCGCTCATCGGCCCGGACTCGGTGGACACCATGCCGCCGGCGACCATCGTGTCCTACAAGGACCATGGCCAGCCCGCCGCCCGGATTCAAGAAAATTTGGAGCAGGCCACCAAGGCTATCGAACAACTGGAAGAGTTCGGCATCCAGATGGATTGGGTCACCCAAAAATTGGAGGATGAAGGCGTGGCCTCCTTTATGAAATCTTTTGACGGCCTGTTGGGCGTGGTCGAGGCCCGCCGGTTGGCCATGCTCCTCGCGGATCGGCAAACCCTGACCCTGGGCCCGGCGCAGAAAAAGGTGGATGGCACGCTTAAACAGCTGGCCTCGGTCAAATTCGGTGAGCGCCTTTGGAAAAAAGACCCGACCCTTTGGAAGCCCGATGACGAAGCCCACCAGAAAGAAATAAAAATCCGGCTGGGCTGGCTGGATGTGGCCGATCTCATGCGTACCAAAGTGGACGAGATGACCACCTTTGCCACCGAGGCCCGCGCGGCGGGTTTTACCCACGCCGTTTTATGCGGCATGGGCGGTTCCTCGCTCGCGCCCGAAGTTTTGCGCGCAACTTTTGGCGTGCGCGGTAAAGATTCACTCAACCGGCCGTATGTGGATGTGCGCGTTTTAGATTCAACTGACCCGGCTTCGGTCATCAATGCCGAAGCGTGGAGTGCGCCCGACAAGACCCTCTATATTATTGCTTCCAAATCCGGCTCCACCACCGAGCCGAACGCCTTTTTCTCCTTCTTCTGGAGTCATGTTCACAAAGCCAAGGGCGCGCGGGCGGGCGAGAATTTCATCGCCATCACCGACCCCGGCACCAAGATGGAGATGGTCGCGCAGGCGCATGGCTTCCGTAAAATCTTCCTCAACCCGCCCGAGATTGGCGGGCGCTATTCAGCGCTGTCGTTCTTTGGATTAGTGCCCGCCGCGCTCATGGGCATTGATGTCGCCAAACTTCTCGACCGCGCCCGGCAAATGATGCTCGCCTGCGGCCCGCACATTGCCCCGGCCCAAAACCCCGGCCTCATCCTCGGCGCGACGATGGGGGCGCTGGCGCAAGCGGGCCGGGACAAATTGACGTTTATCATGGACAAGAAGCTGGCAACCTTCGGGTATTGGACCGAACAACTCATTGCCGAATCCACGGGGAAAGAAGGCGTGGGCATCGTCCCCGTTGAGGGCGAGCCACTCGGCAAGCCGGCGGTTTATGGCAAAGACCGGGTTTTTGTGGTGATGAGTGTGGGTAAACCAGATAAGTCCGCCAAAGCGCTGAGCAAAATGGGGCATCCAGTCATTGCCTTGCAATTGCGCGACCTCTACGACCTGGGCGCAGAGTTTATCCGCTGGGAAATTGCCACGGCGGCGGCGGGGTGGGTGCTGGGCATTGACCCGTTTGACCAGCCCAATGTGCAGGAGTCCAAGGATAACACCGTGCGGCTTCTGGGTGAATTCACTGCCACGGGCCAATTGCCTGACCCCGGAAGTGCGTTTGACGCTCACGCGCCCGACTACCCGGCCCAGTTAGCCCGGCATCTTAAACAAGTCAAGGCCGGCGACTACATTGCACTCACCGCCTATGTTGAGCGCACCGACCGCCGCGCCAAAGCCCTGCTCGAACTCCGCACCGCGCTCCGCGATAAATACAAAGTGGCCACCACCGTTGGCTACGGCCCGCGCTTTCTGCACTCCACCGGGCAATTGCACAAAGGCGGCGCGAACAACGGGGTCTTCCTGCAGTTCAATTGTGACGACCCCATTGATGCGCCGATTCATGGCGAGAAATACACTTTCAGCGTGCTGAAAGCCGCGCAAGCTCTGGGTGATTTTGAATCACTGGCCACCCGTCAACGCCGCGCGGTTCGGGTCAACCTGGGCGATAACATTCAAGCCGGATTGCTCAAGACGCTGGCGGGTTTGGCCGGCCAGAAGAAAAGAAAAAAGTGAACAACCAATCCCGGCTCGCCCCCGCCACGTTATTCTAATCTCCATGCCGCGCCCCCGCGCTCGTGTCCGCTACAACCTCGCCCTCAACGCGCCCCTGCCGCGATTGGTTCCGCGCGTCCCCTCGGTTGACCCGTGGGTCGCGGGAGAAATGTTCGTCTCGCCGCATATCGAAGAGCGGCGGCGCGGGTTAGCCATCCTGCTCGGGTCCGAACTGGCCCGCCGGTCGCCGCTTACCCATCAATTGCTCGCCGCGCGCCTCGATGAGCCTGATCTCGCTCTGCGTGCGCAAATCGCGCAGGCCCTCGCCGATTATTTTGAACCCCGCGACCGTGATTATCGTTACCCCGCCGAGGTGCGCCTCGCCGTTAACAACCATCTGCGGAAATTTGAGCGCCCTCAGGTGCTGGCCCTGCTCGAACTGCAACAGGCGCATCGCGAGGGGCGGGTGAAGACCCGCGCGGAAGCGCTTATCCCGCTCGTGGAACGCATCCCCAGCGCTTCCGCCCAGCTCACCCGGCTTGCGGGTGACCGCGCGGTGAGTCTGGGTCTGCGGCGGGCGGCGATTGAACTGATCGGGCTGGTCGGCTTCACCGATGCGCTCGCGCCCCTGGCGGGCCTCGAAGCCCGGCTCGAAGGCCGGCGCGCGGGACAGGTCGCTATGACCTTTGCGCCCAACGACAGCCCCGACGACCAAAGCCTGTTGCCCGCGCTCAAAGAGACGTTGCGTCTCCTGCGCGAAGATAACTAGCACGACCCTCAAAGGAGACCTGCATGGATATTGCAATGCTCGGCCTGGGACGCATGGGCGGCAACATGGCCCGGCGGCTTTTGCGCGGGGGACACCGCGTGGTCATGTGGAACAAGGAAACCGATTGGGCGGAGAAAATTAAAGAAGAAGCAGGGGGAGAGGTGGCCCCCGACGTATCGGCCATCCCCGCGCTATTAACCGCGCCCCGGGCGTGTTGGCTCATGCTCCCGGCGGGGGAGGTGACCGAGAACATTCTCCGCGCCCTCGCGGAAGTCCTCGCCCCCGGCGACACCATCATCGAAGGCGGCAACTCCAATTACAAAGACACCCTTCGCCGCGCCGAGATGGTCAAGGCCAAAGGCTTGAACTATGTGGATGTGGGGGTGAGTGGCGGCGTGTGGGGTTTGCAAAACGGCTACGGCATGATGATTGGTGGTGAGAAAGACCCCGTTGAGCATCTGCGCCCCATCTTTGAGACGCTGGCCCCCGCGCCCGACCAGGGTTGGGGGCACATGGGCCCGCACGGCGCAGGGCACTATTGCAAGATGGTGCACAATGGCATCGAATATGGCATGATGCAAGCCTTCGCCGAAGGTTTGGAAATCTTGCAAGCCAAAAAAGAAATGAACTTCGACCTCGCGCAAGTCACCGAGGCTTGGCGCTACGGCACGGTCATCCGCTCGTGGCTCCTCGACCTCACCGCCGAAGCCCTCAAAGCCGACCCAACCCTCCCCGACCTCGCTCCCTATGTTTCTGACTCCGGTGAAGGCCGCTGGACCATCGAAGAAGCGCTGGAACTCAATGTCCCGGCGCCAGTGATCACCACCTCGCTCTTCCACCGCTACTACAGCCGCAATGGCGGCGATTATGCCAGTAAAGCCCTAGCGGCCATGCGCAACCAGTTTGGCGGCCATGCGGTAAAGAAAGCCTGAAAGCGCTGGTGACTGACAATAAAACCGCTGGACGACTTCAAGTCGTCCAGCGGTTTTATTTAAGCGGGGTGAGGGATGATGAGATTAGCGCCGAATCAACGGCATATAGAGAAACTTGGTGCCGGGGATTTCGAGGGAGAGGGTGTAGCGCACCACACTGCTGGCGCAATCGTCATAAACGGTGGCAACGGCTTTATCGCTGTAGTAAATCTCAACGTAATACGTCCCGGCGGTGGTCGCCGACCAGACGATTTGTGCGCCATTGCCCAGCGCGCCGCCCGCGTCGTCGCTTTCCACCGGCGTGCCATTCGTGCGGAGCACTGGCGCGCCCGCCGCGGTGTACAGTTTCAGCGCTGGGTCGGCCAGTGACCCAACGGGCGCAATGGCGGCAGTGAGGGTATATACCCCGGTGGAGGGCACCTCGAACTTGGCCCAATCTTTGTCGGGGATGCCTGGCAAAGTGAGGAAATTGCCATCAAACGTGCGTGCCTGCTGGCCGGCCGCTCCCGGGGCGAGGGTTTGGACAGTGACACGCGCGTCATCCACTTCATAGGCATCCGGGCAAGCGCCGTGGTTAATCACGCCCTGAATGCCGATGTTATCCGGCGGCAAGGGGCTGCCCCAGGAGGTCAGGGGCAGAGCAATCAGGCTGAAAACCAGCATCAGCATCAGGCACAGAAAAACCCGCCCGAGGGCTGGGCCGCGTTTGGAGAGTGGCAGACGGTTGTTCATCGGGTAAATTTCCTCATAGCTCAGGCTTGGTCAAAGAATCAGGCCGCACTGGTTGGTGCGGGTCGCGCACGCTTCAGGTGAAACGCGCGCGACCCGGAGTGGGGCGCTGGCCTTTACCGACTGATAAACGGCAGATAGAGCAGATAGCGAATTTGGATGGTCAAGGCCAGCGTATAGTTGGTATCGCAACCGCCCAACATTTGCGAGTTCAGTTGTGTCACGCGCAGGTAGTGGACACCGCTGGTCATGGCCTGCCAGACAATCTGCGACGAGTAGCCTGAGAGCGCACTACTATCGTCATTCGCGGCCAGTTGGGTCGTGCCATCGGAGCCGTAGAGCGTCAATGCGGTGTCGGTGCGGAAGCCCGTGGCGCTGGTGGTGAAGGTATAGATGGAACCCATTTGGAGCGTCACCTTCACCCAATCCTGGTCGTTGAGCGTGTGGAAGTTGTGAGCTTGAGTAGCGCCGCTGGTGAGCGTCACCGTTGTTGCGTTGGTGTTGTCGCCCTGCGCCTCGTACCCGTCCTGATTGTTGAAGGCTGGGTTACAAGTCGGCGGCAACAGCCCATAGTCTTTGTTAGTGAGGGTGGTTCCGGCCGCGCCCGAGAAGTTGAGGCTGGTGGCGGTGGTGGCGACGTAGTTGGATGGTACAGTGACGGCGAGGGTGATGCTACCCGCCGGGGCATAAGTCGTGTACAGGCCGCCAGTCACTGTGGTGCCAGCCAATCCGCCCGAGGCGGTAACTGTCACCCCTGTGATGCCGACATCCATGCCATCGTAAGTGCTGTTGGCGTTCCGATCCTCATATACCCGTCCAGTAATCTTGACACCACTGAAATCGGCAAAGGCGTTGCCGCTGTAAGTCGCGCCACTGCTGGGACTGGCGATAACCAACATATTCGGATTGCCAGTCACGGTGGTCACGCCAGAACCAGCGTTAGCGATGACCGAGACATAGCCGGCCGGGTCGGTCTCGGTGATGGTGATGGGTTGACCGGGAATGATTGACGCCACCAGGCGGAATTGACCGTCACTGAGGGTGACAACCACATTAGGGGCGTTGGTGGCGCTGATAACGGCTCCCGCGAGAGTTGGTTCGCCAGAATCCTTTTGATTATTGGCATTCAAGTCGTTGAACACCACGCCGGTAATATTCACCGCGCCTGATCCACCGGAGCCGAAGTAATCACCAAAAGCGTTGCCACCATAGATCGTACTGCTGACCGGACTGCCGATGACAAGCGCATTGGCATCCCCACTGACGTTGATCACGCCCGAGCCGGGGATGGCGACCGTGGAGGCATAGCCTGTTGGGTCGGTTTCGCTGATGATAATGGCTTGCCCAGGC
>CAYUFY010000273.1:0-7296 GCA_964443795.1 uncultured Anaerolineales bacterium
CACCAATGACCACATCCGCATACCCATCGCCATTCACATCTCCGGCAGTCGCGCTGGATTGGCCGAACTGGTCGCCATTATTTTCGCCAGTCAGCGTCAAGGCGGGCGTGGCGCTCAAGCCGTTTACGCCGCCCAGGTAGAGATACGCCCACCCTGTTCCGGAGTTTGTCGGAGCACCAATGACCACATCCGCATACCCATCGCCGTTGACATCGCCGGGCGCAAAACTGCTACCAAATTGATCCCACTGGTTCTCGCCGGTGAACGTCAGCGCCGGGGTGGCGCTCAGGCCGTTCGCCCCGCCCATGTACAGCGTGACCCGCCCCCTAGCGCTGTTGTAGTACGTTGCCTGCGCCAGCGCATCGGTGAAACCGTCGCCGTTCACATCGGCGGTGGTCAGGTGGTAGCCGAAGCGGTCGCCAGTATTCTCGCCGTAGGCTGTCCAATCCGCGCTGGCGCTGGGGGCGGAGGCCCCGCCGTAGTAGAGCGTGACGCGGCCCTGGTTTGCCCCGTCCGGATAACCAGAGGCGCCGACCAGGGTGTCGGCATAGCCATCGCCATTGACGTCGCCGGCGGCCAGGACCTCGCCAAACACTTCGCCGCCGCTGGCATTGGTGATGGTCAACACGGGTGTGGCGCTCAAGCCATTCGGCCCGCCCAGGTAAAAGTAGACGCGCCCCTGGCGGCCATAGGACGGGTAGCCATTGGCGCTGAGAATGACATCGCCGTATCCATCGCCGTTGATGTCCCCGGCCACAGCGGCCCGGCCAAATTGGTCACAGCCATTTTCGCCGGTCAGGGTCAGGGCTGGCGTGGCGCTCAAGCTGTTCTGATAAATGTAGACCCGCCCCTTGTACCCAGAGCCGCCACATGTGCTGCCGTTGGGGTAGCCCGCGGCCGTCACCATGAAATCACTCCGGCCATCGCCGTTCACATCGCCCAGCGGCGCGACCACTTCACCGAAAGTGTCATTGTTATTTTCGCCGGTCAGCGTCAGGGTCGGGGTGGCGCTCAGGCCAGCCGGGCCGCCCAGGTGCAGATAGGCCTTGCCCTTGCCGCCAGAAGTGTAGTTGTTGAATTGCATCGCGCCGAAGAGCGCGTCCGCGTAGCCATCGCCGTTTACATCGCCAGCCGCGCTGAGGGCGTAGCTGTAAAAATCATTGTTGTTCTGGCCGGTCAGCGTCAACGCGGGCGTGGCGCTCAACCCACTGAGGCCGCCCAGATAAAGATACGCGCGGCCTTGGAAGCCGCCGCTTGGATAATTGGAAGCACCGACCAAGAAGTCGGCGTAACCGTCGCCATTCACATCGCCAGCATTCGCGCTGCTATTGCCAAACGCATCGCTGTTATTTTCGCCGGTCAACGTCAGGGCGGGCGTGGCGCTCAGACCAGCGGCGCTACCCAGATAGAGATACGCCCGCCCTTTGATGCTGCCACTGGGATACATCTGGGCGGTGATGAGCACGTCTGAATAGTTATCGCCGTTGACATCACCGGCGGTGATACTGCGCCCAAAGCTGTCGCTGGAATTCTCGCCGGTGAGCGTCAACACCGGGGCGGCGCTCAAGCCGTTCGCTCCGCCCATGTACAGCGTGACCCGGCCCTGGGCAGTATTGGCCTGTACCAACGCGTCAACGTAGCCGTCGCCATTCACATCGGCAGTGGCCAGGTGGTAGCCGAAAGAAGTTCCGGCCTCGCCGTAGGCTATCCAATCAGCCGTGTCGTCCAGGTTGGGGAGCGGCGCGGAAGCCGGGAGAGCGTGCGACTCGGCTACAGCCCGTGAAGCCGGCCAGGCCAGGATGGCGAACAACGCTAACGCTGGCAGAGCCGTGAGGCTGAGGGCCAAAAAGCGGCGAGTGGGGATAGGCATGGCGAGGTCTCCTGATGCTGATTTACGATGAAACGCACCAAATTCCACCACTATCAGTGGCGAGAAATTTATTCGGTTGATGAGTTGTAAGGGGGAGCGAGGAAAAAAGACAGACGAAACGACCCGACATGGTCGGCGCTTAGACAAGCGATTAAACAAAAAATCCCCTACCTAAAAAAAACTGGCAACATTTACAGCATACACCCTATTATCGAACCACACATGATACGCCGGTACCAATGCGGCGCGCATATTCCAACACGAGCGGTGAACTTGTTAGAAAGCGTTTCTTAAATCGTTCTATGTTCTAACGCGAAATCGGGCCGATTGCGAAGGCTATCCGTCAACCCAACTAGGCTGGCAAGGCTTCCAGTGGGGTGTAGTGTAAGGTCAGCAATTGTTCGGCGCGCAGGGCCAGTTGGGCATAAGCTTGGCCGTCGTCATCGCTAAACTCCACTTCGTAAACATCGGGGGCCAGCTGTTCCACTACGGTGCCGACTTGCCCGCGCCATAACTTGCGCTCTGGTAAATCGTCGGTCAAGGCCACGACCTCTAGTAATTTAATCATCACAAACTCCTTTCAGGCTCACAACACATAACAACTCGTTAAGCGCGGGAAATCTTCCTCAGCCAGAATAATCCACGCTGATCGCACACTGGCCATTTTACTTTGCCACCGCATTTGTAAATCAAGTATATACCTTTGACCATAGGCATCGGCTTCGCCACTGGTTGCTTCGCCGGTGCGCGCGGCTTCCAACAGTTTGAGTCTCAGGGTTTCGGCATCGTTGGCTGTCAACCCTAACGCCTCCTGAAACACCCGGGCTTTGTGCTTGCCACGGGGATGTTCAGGGCTTAAGCAATAATCACGCAATTTAGCAATGTCAACGACGGCCCGGTCGCCATTGGGGAGTTTCATAATTATCCCGTCTCGGTCAAACGCTCAGGCTTTTGGCCGCCGCGCGTTGGGCTTTCAACCGGCGCAACTTGAGCATGGTCGGCGAGGGGTTCTGAGCCTGCTCGGCGCGCATTCGCCGCCCAAACTCAAGCCAGGCGGTCAGGTAAGTCTCCACCTCCGGCTTGTTGTGCAGATAATACAAAATGGTCGCATAAACTTGTTCCAGCGTCAGAGTCGGAAAGCGGGCGGCAATTTCTTCCGCAGTCTGCGCCCGATGAATATATTCATATAACACCGACTCAATGCCAATGCGATGGCCCTTGAGCCGGATGTCATTGGGCGCAAGAAAGTCGAAATAACCTTCGAGTTGCATGATGGACTGCCTCCATGAAGCGACAACAAATTACGCTGGGCGGCGGATAAAACATGTTTCAAACTCCGCTGAAAACATTATACCCCCAGCGCCTTAACTTTCTTCAACTCCCCTTTCATCCCCAACTCGTCAAAAATCTTTTTGGCTTCCAGCGCGGCCAAAAACATGGCTTCAAAGTCGTCGTTGGCCTGATGCCAGCGCGCCAACTCCAACTGCGCCCGCCCAATTTCGGGGCGCGAGTTCACGGCCTGCAACAATTCCAAACTGCGCTCGAGATGGGGCCGCGCCTCGGGCAGTTGCCCGGCGGCGCGCAGGGCCACGCCCCACGCCCGCTCGGCCAGCGCCTCATCCAATTGCTTGTTCTGGGTCTGCGCCAACGCCAGAGATTTTTGGGCAAAATCCAACGCCGCCTCAAGCTCGCCTTCCAACATATGGATGTGCGCCAGCAACCGATAGGCGTCCGGCAGGTATTCATCGGTCCCGGCTTCCTGCGATTGCGACACGGTTGAGTTCGCCAACCAGCGCGCCGAACTGAGCTCTTCGCGCTCGGCGCGCACCGTGGCCAGATTGAGCGTCACCGTGATGGTATAGAGTGGGTCGCCCAACCTCAACCAGATCTCACGCGCGCGGGTGTAATGCGCCTCAGCCGATTCCAGTTGTCCCACCAGCAAATCCGTTTCCCCCAGATTATTATGGGCCAGGGCCACCTGGTTGGGCGCATCCATTTTTTCCCAAAAGGCCAGCGCCGCCTCATCCAATTGCCGGGCTTCCGCCAGACGGCCCAGATACCGAAGCACAATCGCCAGATTTTGCTGGGTGCGCACCCGCTGATAATCATCCCCTAACGCCTGCCACAACGCCAGACAGGCCTCATAAGTTTCCACGGCCTCGGCCAGCCGCCCGGCCACGTCCCGCAACACGCCCAAGGCATTCAGCGCCTCGGCCAATTCGCGTGTATGTGGGGTGCCTTGCAGGTCGGCTACCGTCTGCGCCGCCAAGGCCTCGGCCCGCGCATCCTCGCCCTGCCGATAGAGCAACGCCACTTCCTGATTGCTGATGCGCGCCCGCAGGGCTTGATCCTCCCCCTCAGCGGCCAGTTGGCGCGCCTCAGCGATTTTCGCCAACCCGGCGGCGTATTGCCCGTGCAGGCCCAGCACCCGCGCGGCGCGGAGACCAAACTCCGCCGCTGACCGCCGCCCGGCGGGACTCGGGTCTGCCGCGAGGCAGGCCTGCCCGCGCTCGAACGCGCCCGTGGCCGCGGCATATTCACCCGCGCGCTCCAACGCGTTCCCCAGCGCTTCGTAAAGTTGGATCTGTGTCGCGATCCCACTGGGCGGGGCTTTCAGCATCAACGCCTCGGCGGTGGTCAGCAGGCGCGCGGCCTCGGCATAGGCGCTCCGGCGGGCGGTCTGTTCCCCAGCGCGCACCATATAATCAAAGGCGCGGCCATAATCGCCCGCCACGCTGTAGTGGGAAGCCAGCGAGCCATAGAACTGATCGAGTTGCCCGGAGCGGCGGGTCACGATGGCCTCGGCCACTTTGCGGTGCGCGCGCGACAAGCGCGGGCCGTGCAACAGTTTGGCCGCTTCATCTTGGATGAGTAACTGGGTAAAAGCAAAATGCTCGGGGGTCAGGTCGCGCACCAGTTGCCGCGCCAGCCAGGCGTCGGTCGAGTCCAGCAATTGGTCTTCGGTGAATTCGCCCTGCGCGGCGGCGGCCAGCACATCAAAGTCAAACTCCCGCCCGATGAGCGCGGCGATAGCCAGGGCGCGCTGGTCTTCGGGCTTCAAGCGCTCCAACCGTTCTTTGATGACGTCGGCAATCACCGCCGTGGCCTGCAAGCCGCCGCCATTCCACTGCCAGGCGCCGTCGTCAAACTGCAAGTGGCCTTCATCCACCAGCGCCCGCACCAGTTCTTCAATGAACTGCGGACTGCCGCCGGTCTTAAGATAAAGTTGCTCGGCCAGCGCGGGCAAGGCGTGGCCCAACATACCCGCCAGCATCTCGCTCACTTCGGCGGCGGTCAGCGCCGAGAGCGTCACCTCCACACTGGTGTGGGCTTGGGTGAGATCGCGGAGCAGGGCCACCAGCGCCGGGTTGGTCTCGCGATCTTCGGCGTTGAATGCGCCGCACACGAGCACCGGGCTGTTAGCTTCGGCCACCCGCCGCAGGAGATAGGCCAGGAAAGCCAGGGTCGGCTCATCGCCCCACTGCCCATCTTCGATAACAAGCACCACCGGATGTGGCCGGGCGGCCGCCACAAACTGGCGGGCGAGGCAATCGTAGAGCCGCGCTTTCTCCAGATCGGGTGGGAGGGTCGGGAGCGGCGGATTGATTGGTCTGGTGGTTAAGCCGGTTGGGCTCGCGTTATCCCCCTCCGTAGTCGCTCCTAATACTTGGGTCACAGCAGGCCACAGCGCGGCGAGGATTTGCGCATCGGTTGATTCGAAATCAGCAGGCGCTGGCTGCGGGTGCAGGGCGCGCAGAATTTTAACAATGGGTTCCAACGCCACCCCCTGCCGGGTGCAAGCCGCTTTGAAAATCCGCGCTCCCAGCATGCGGGCCGTTCCCGAGAATTCTTCCAGCAAACGTGATTTACCCGCGCCCAGCGGGCCGGTGAGCGCGACGAACCGGGATTGGCCTCCCATGACCTGAGTGAGCAGTTCGGTTAAACGCGTCACCGCCGGGGCGCGGCCCACCAGTGGGGGGCGCAACAACCCCCGTCCCAGTTCGCCGAGGTCGGCAGGGATGACCACGCCCGGCGCGAAGTCCAGATGACCGAGCGCGTCCATCACTTCCCCGGCGGAGGCAAACCGCTCGCCCGCATCCTTGGCGAGGAGTTTGAGAATAATCCGCTCCAGATCAGCGGGCAGGCCGGGGACATGGCGGCTGGGCGGGAGGGGGTTGGCCTGCAAATGTTTGAGGATGATGCCGGTGGTGGTTTCGGCCTCGAACGGCAAAACGCCGACCACCGCTTCGTAGAGCATGACCCCCAGCGCGTAGAGGTCGGCCCGCGCGTCGAGCGGCAGGCCGGAGATTTGCTCGGGGGCCATATATTGCACGGTGCCGACCGTGACGCCCAACGCGGTGATTTCCTGCGACCCCGCCACCCGGCGAGCCAGACCGAAGTCCATCAGTTTCACAATCTCCGCGTCCCCCACGGTGGCCAACATCACGTTGGCGGGTTTCAGGTCACGGTGGATGAGGCGTTGATTGTGCAAATGGCCCAACGCGTCGGCCAGCGGGATAAAGACCCCCGGCACTTCCCGGGCGAGCAGGCGCTGGTCGGGTTGGCGGCGGATGAAATCGCTCAGGGTGCCGCCCGTGACATATTCCATCACCAAAAAGGGCGCGCCGCCTTCAGTCTCGCCATCATCCAGAATGGTCACAATATTGGGATGCGCCAGTTCCTTCATGTGGCGGATCTCGCGCCGAAAGCGCTTGACGGCGGCTTCATCCACATGGCGGTCGAGCATCAGCTTAACCGCGACCGAGGCGCCGGTCGCCCGATCGCGCGCCAGATGCACCTCGCCCATGCCGCCGGCCCCCAGTTTCTTCATTAGTTCGTAGCGCGCGGCGATGAGACGCGGGTGATCTTCGGGAACGGATGAAATATTGGAGATGGCAGAATCAGTCATACGTTGGTCTATCCCTTGCCCAGGCCGCGCTTGCAACGGGCTGGGTTGAATCGCATTCCCAGTAGTCCAGGTCAGCTTCCTCGTCACCCGGCGTTAAATACTGCCCGGCGGCACCCATAAATTGTAGCACTCCCGGTGGCTCCAAGCACCGCCTGATGCAGGTCATCCCTTAAAGGGCCGGTACAAATCACTGGTTAACGTGGCATTGATTTTTCCTCTGGGGCTTGTTAGGTGGTATTTGAGAGTGAGCCGTCAAAAGAGCCTGTTTTTTTACTCTCGTGGAAACTCAAAAGTTCTCATGGAAATCCAGAGAATTCTCGTGGAAAGTCTGCTCCACTCTCATGGAAAGTCAGAACCTACATTGATTCCGGCGGCGTAACAACCCCGGGCGCGCCGCTAACCGCCCGGACAAGGCCGACCAGTGGGTTTCAGTGACCCGCGAAGCGGCCCGGCGGTGAAGCAAAAGCGATGCAACCATTGCAAACCACGCAGGCCATAAAAAGAAAAGTATATTGTG
>CAYUFY010000274.1:0-7270 GCA_964443795.1 uncultured Anaerolineales bacterium
ACATCAGGGACTACTATAGACCAGAATGCTCGCTTGGCAAGCCTGTGCAGTTACGCAGCTTGCTCTAAATCATCTCATCTCACCGAGGAGGTTTTTCTATGGATGTCACGATTACAGTCAACGGCAAGGAGTACACCCGTGACGTTGAGCCGCGCTTGTTGCTCGCACATTTTATCCGCGACACGCTCGGTCTCACCGGCACCAATATCGGTTGCGATACCAGCCAGTGTGGGGCTTGCACCGTCTTGCTCGAGGGCGAGGCGGTGAAAGCCTGCACCGTGCTGGCCGTGCAAGCCGACGGGAGCAAGATTATGACCATTGAAGGACTGGCGCAGGATGGAAAACTCCATCCGGTGCAGGAGGGCTTCTGGGAGAAGCATGGCCTACAATGCGGTTATTGCACCCCCGGCATGATTATGCGCGCGGTGGATTTGCTCAACCACAACCCGCACCCCACCGAGGCCGAAATCCGGCATGGGCTGGAAGGCAATATCTGCCGCTGCACCGGCTATCAGAATATCGTCAAGGCGATTCAGTACGCGGCGGAGAAAGGCGGGTAAAAAGTAATTAGTAATTTGTAATTACTAATTACCACTTACCACACCGAAGGAGACTCCCTATGTCTAAATACGTTGGCACCAGCATTAAACGACGCGAAGACCCGCGCTTTATTCAGGGCAAGGGCAGTTACGTGGCGAACCTCAGCCTGCCCAATGTGGCGTATGTCGCTATTAAACGTAGCCCGTACGCGCATGCCAAAATAAAAAGTATCAACACCAAAAAAGCGGCCAAGATGGCCGGCGTGATTGCCGTGTTCATCGGCCAGGACTTGATTGACGGTGGTGTGGGCAAGTTGCCCTGTGGATGGCTTGTCCCCGACACCAAAGTCCCGGCCCGCTGGCCGCTCATGCCCGACGAAGTGCATCACGTGGGCGATGGGGTGGCTGCGGTTGTGGCCGAGAATCGTTATATCGCCGAAGACGCGGTGGAAGCGATTGAAGTGGAATATGAAGCGCTCCCGGTCTCGATTGGCGCGAAGAAAACCACCGAAGCCGGCGCGCCGCAACTGCATACCGAAATCCCCAACAACATTAGCTACACTTGGGCCATTGGCGACAAGCCCGCGATGGAAGAAGCCTTTGCCAATGCCGAGCATGTGGCCGAACTGGATTTGATCAACCAGCGCCTCATCCCCACCGCCATGGAGCCGCGCGCCTGCGCCGCCCAATGGAACGCGCAAATGGAAGAGATGACAGTCTGGACGACCAGCCAGAATCCGCACCCCATCCGCTTGCTCCTCAGCGCCTTCACCCTCGGTATTCCCGAAAATAAATTGCGCGTGATTTCGCCGGATGTGGGCGGCGGCTTTGGCTCGAAGATTTTCCATTACCCGGAAGAAGTGATTGTCCCGTGGATTGCGCGGAAGATTAACCGGCCCACCAAATGGGTGTCCACGCGCACCGAAGCCTCCATCACTGACTCGCAGGGCCGCGACCATGTGACCCATGTGCGCCTCGCCCTCAAGAAAGATGGCACGTTCACCGGGTTGCATGTAAAAACGTGGGCCGATCAGGGCGCGTACCTTTCGACCTTTGCGCCGCTTATCCCCACGGCGTTGTATCTCACGCTCATCTCCGGCCTATACAAAATTAAAGGCATCTATGGCGAGGTCTGGGGCACGCTCACCAACACCGTGCCAGTGGATGCGTATCGTGGCGCGGGTCGCCCGGAGGCCTCGTATTTGGTGGAGCGGATTGTGGATGTGGCCGCACAGGAATTGAAGATGGACCCGGCGGAGATTCGCCGCAAGAACTTTATTCAGAAGGAAGAGTTCCCCTACCAGACCCCCGTCGCCTTCCTCTACGATAGCGGCGATTACAACGCGCTTTTTGACAAAGCCATGCAAATGGCCGATTATGCCGGGATGCGAAAAGCGCAGGCCGAAGCGCGCGCCAATGGCAAGATCGTGGGCGTGGGCATCGTGGGGTGCATCGAGGCCAGCGGCCCAGCCCCATCCAAAGTCGCCGGGGCGCTCGGCTCCGCCGTGGGGTTCTGGGAAAGCGCCAGTTTGCGCGTCCACCCGACGGGCAAGGTCTCGCTCTACACCGGGTCACACTCCCACGGTCAGGGGCACGAGACCACGTTCGCGCAAATCGTCGCGGATGAGTTGGGCGTGGGCGTGGAAGATGTCGAAGTCATTCACGGCGATACCGGGCGCATCCCCTTTGGGATGGGCACTTACGGTAGCCGCAGTACCAACGTGGGCGGGAGCGCGATTGTGATGGCCGCCCGCAAACTCCGCGCGAAGGCGATGAAGATTGCCGCGCATCAGTTGGAAGCCTCGGTGGACGATATGGTCTTCGACCAAGACGCGGGCAAGATTTACGTGAAAGGTTCCCCCTCCAAATCGAAAGCTTGGGGCGAAGTGGCGTTTGCTTCGTACACCGCGCACAACCTGCCCGATGGGTTGGAGCCGGGGCTCGACGAGAACGCGTTCTACGATCCGGCCAACTTCACCTTCCCGGATAGTTGCCACATTGTGCAGTTGGAAATTGACCGCGAGACCGGCGAAGTGCAACTGCAACGCTATATAGCGGTGGATGATGTGGGCAAGGTCATCAACCCGCTCATCGTGGATGGGCAGATTGTCGGCGGCGTGGTGCAGGGTGTGGGGCAGGCGCTCTGGGAGGAAGGCGCATACGACGAGAACGGTCAACTCCTCGCGCAGAATCTGATGGAGTACGCCGTCCCGCACGCCCACTCCTTCCCGATGATTGAAACGGGCCGCGTGGAAACGCCTTCGCCACACAACCCGCTGGGCGTGAAGGGCGCGGGCGAGATGGGCACGATTGCCTCAACCGTGGCCGTGGCGAACGCGGTGATGGATGCCCTGCAACCCTTTGGCGTGAAGCATATCGAAATGCCGTTGACACCCGAGAAGATTTGGAAGGCCATGCAGAAGTAGTCAGTTAGCCAGGCGGTCGGTTGGTTAGATAGTCGGCGGTTTTCGTGCACGACTATTTGCCTATTCGACTACCAGACCACTTGACTATGAGACTAGGAGACCAACTATGTACTCAGCCGAATTCGAATACTACCGCGCCAAGAACGTCGCCGATGCCGTGAAGGCGCTTCAGAAGAATAAAGACGCGAAACTACTGGCGGGCGGGCACAGCCTCATCCCGGCCATGAAACTCCGCACCACCGCGCCGGGGCTGTTGATTGACATCGGGCGCATCAAGGGCCTGGCCAGCATCAAGGCCAGCAAGAAAGCTGTGACCATTGGCGCGCTGACCACGCACGCCGAAGTGGCCGAATCGGAAGCGATATTAAAAGCCTGCCCGATCCTGGCCGAAGCGGCGGGACACATCGGCGACGCCCAAGTGCGGAACCGGGGCACCCTCGGCGGGTCGCTGGCCCACGCCGACCCTGCCGCCGATTACCCGACCGTGATGGTGGCCCTCGACGCGACCCTGACCATGACCGGCGCGAAGGGCGCGCGGGAGATTTCCGCCGCCAAGTTCTTCAAGGGCCTGTTCGCCACGGCGCTCAAACGGGATGAGATCCTTACCAGTGTCAGTGTGGTGGCCTACAATAATATGCCCAACATGGGCGGGTGCTATCTCAAGCATCGCCATCCGGCCTCATCGTATGCGGTGGTGGGGGTAGCCGCGCTAGTGGGCCTGATAGACGGCAAAGTGGCCCGCGCCGTGGTGGTGGTGGGCGGCGCGACCGAGACCCCCCAGCACGCCGAGGCCGTGGAAGCCGCGCTGATGGGCCTGGAGCCGACGGCGGATAACATCGCCGCCGCCGCTGACAAAATGGATATTGCTCCGACCATGAGCGACCACTATGCCTCCGCTGACTACCGCGCGCACCTGGCCAAAGTCATGGCCAAGCGCGCGCTGATGACCGCCGCGCAACGCGCGGCCGGGTAGTAGGAGCCTTAGCGCAAGAAATATCAGCGACCTCTGAGAGACCGTGTCTCAGAGGTCGCTGTATTTATTCCTGAATGGTATTGGCTTTCTCTGTTCGCTTCATGCCCTCCACCTCCCTCCCCTTCGCCACGGACATCGCCGCGCCGCCTGCCACCGTGTTCCGCTATGTGGCCGACTTGTCCCGGCATGAGGAGTGGGCGGCGAACCCGCTACAGATTGAACTCATCTCAGGTGGGGCACTAATTAACGGCAACCGTTATCGGTCAGTCGCACAGGTGCGCGGGGTGCGGTTTGAAGCCGAATTGTGCGTGACCGAGTATGAGCCGCCTGTGCGCTTTGCCTTTACGGGGGAAGACACCACCGGGCAGTTCACACACCAATTTACTTTTGAGCCGCAAGCCGATGGAACGCACGTCGAGCGCAAAATCATTTTCACCCTCACGCCCCGCCAATGGTTCATGTTCTACCTGCTGTTGTTACCGGTGCGGCTTCCCGCCGGGCGGCGGGCGATGCAATTGCTAAAGGCGGGCGTGGAAGCATTGGCATAATGGACCTCTCTGCCACCATCCACCTCCTCGGCGAACTGCTCGGTCAAGTGCTGAGCGAACAGGAATCCCCGGCGTTGTTCGAAGCCGAAGAACGCATCCGCAACCTGGCCAAGGCCCGGCGCGCCGCCGACCCCCGCGCCGCCGCCGAACTGCCCGTGGCTGTGGCCGCCCTCACCCCCGACTCCGCCCGCGCCATTGCCGCCGCCTTCGCCCTCTACTTTGATCTTGTCAACCTCGCCGAAGAAACCCAACGGGTCGTGGCTCTGCGTGAGCGCGAACGTGAACGCCACCCTGCGCCCATCCCCGAGTCCATCCGCGAGACCATTGCCACCCTCAAAGCCCGGGGCCTCACCCCGGCGCAAATGCAAGCCCTCAGTGACCAACTGCAGATCGAACTCGTCCTCACCGCGCACCCCACCGAAGCCAAACGCCGCACCATCCTTTCCAAACTCGAACGCCTCGCCGCCGCCGTGCGCGCCTGGCAAACCCCCGACCTCCTGCCCCGCGAACGGGCTGACCTCACCGCCCACCTCCATTCCGAAATCACCGCGCTTTGGCTGACCGACCGCGCCCGCACCGCCCGCCCGGCGGTCACCGACGAAGTCCGCACCGGCCTCTATTTTGTAGATAACATTTTTTGGAACGCCCTCCCGCGCATCTACACCGCGCTAGCCGCCGCGCTGGCCGAGCACTACCCCGGCCTCACCCCGCCCCCGCGCTGGCTCACCCTCGCCTCGTGGATCGGTGGCGACCGCGATGGCAACCCCAACGTCACCGCCGCCGTCACGGCTGAAACCCTCCGCCTGCATCGCGGCCTCGCCGTCGAGAAACATCGCCATTCACTGCAAGACCTAGCGCGTCGCCTCAGCCTCAGCGCGCGCCGCCAACCCTTGCCCCCGGCGCTCCAAACCTGGCTCGAAGCACGCCGCCCCTTCCCGGCTCACACCGCCTACCTCGAAACCCGCTACGCCGCCGAACCCTATCGGCTCATTCTCTCGCTCCTCGCCTCTGACCTCGAAACCGCCTCGCGGGATGACATGACCGCCCGCTTGCTCGCTGCCTCCCCCGGCCCCACCCGCGCTCACCTCGCCGACTTCAACATCCCACTCGACCTCATGGCCAGCGCGTTGCCCGACTCGATCACCCATCACCAATTACTCCCCCTCCTCGTTCAAATCCGCACCCTCGGCCTCCACGCCGCGCGGCTGGATTTACGCGAAGAAGCCTCCCGCCTCGCCGCCGCCCTCGGCGAGATTTTCCGCGCCCTCAACTTTGATTTGACCTTTGAAGAAGCCGACGACTCCGCCCGCGCGGCCACGCTCACCCGCGCGCTGGCCGCGCCCCCGCCCACCCTCGCCCCGCACCCCGGCGTCACCGCCGAAACCGCCGAGACCTGGGCCCTCTTCCAACTCATCGCCCGCGCGCGCGCCCTCTATGGCCCCGATCTCCTCGGCCCGTTCATCATCTCCATGACGCGCGGGCCAGCCGACCTCCTCACGGTGCTCCTCCTGGCCCGCTGGGCCGGGTGCGAAGCGGGTCTATCCATCGTCCCCCTCTTCGAAACCCTCACCGACCTCGACGCCGCCCCGCGCATCCTCACCGACCTCTTCACGCATGAAATTTATCGCGCTCACCTTGCCACTTGTCACAACGAACAAATGGTGATGATCGGCTACTCCGACAGCAACAAAGACGGTGGCTATCTCGCCGCCAACTGGGCGCTCTATCAGGCCCAGGAGCGCATCGCCCAAGTCTGCCGTGAACACGGGATTCAACTCACCCTCTTTCACGGGCGCGGCGGAACCGTCGCCCGGGGCGGGGGCCCCGCCAATCGCGCCATCCGCGCTCAACCGCCGGGCACGGTCAACGGCCGGTTTCGCGTCACCGAACAGGGCGAAGTCCTCGCCTCGCGTTACGCCGACCCGGCCTTAGCGCATCGGCATCTCGAACAAATCGTTTCGGCAGTTTTGTTGGCCAGCGTTGCCGGGGAGCAAGCTACACTCACCCCGGCCTGGCGCGAAACCATGCGTCAACTATCCGAGACCGCCCACACCGCTTACCGCTCCCTCGTCTACGCGACCCCCGGCTTCATGGATTACTGGCGTTACGCCACCCCGCTCGACGAAATTAGCCGCCTCCGCATCGGCTCGCGTCCGTCCGCCCGGCGCAGTGGCCCACTTCAGGTTGCCCACATCCGCGCTATCCCATGGGTTTTTTCGTGGATGCAATCGCGCTTCAATCTACCCGGCTGGTACGGCTTAGGCGCGGCCTTGTCCAATCACCCCATTTCATTGCTACAAGAAATGTATGCCAGTTGGCCTTTCTTCTCCGCCCTCCTCGACAACGCCGAGATGTCCCTCCTCAAAGCCGATTTGGACATCGCCGCCCTCTATTCGGATTTGGTCCCCGACCGGGTTTTGGCGGCCCAAACGTTTGCCCGTCTCCGCGCCGAATACGACCGCGCCCGGGCGGCGTTGCTGGCCATTACAGGTCACACTGAATTGATGGAAAACGATCCGGTGATCCAGCGCTCGGTGCAACTTCGCAACCCCTATGTGGACCCGCTCAACTATTTGCAAGTGGAAACGTTGCGGCGTCTGCGCGCCTTGCCCGACCCCGACGCGCCCGCCGCCGAACCCCTGCGCGAAGTCATCGTCCTCACCATCAACGGCATCGCGGCGGGTTTGCGCAACACCGGGTAGGGGCGGGTCTCAGTAGGGGCGGGTCTCAGACCATAGACTCCGACTAATTCTATTTCTTCCCCGCATAGCGTGGCGTGCGGGG
>CAYUFY010000275.1:0-7235 GCA_964443795.1 uncultured Anaerolineales bacterium
AAATAATCACCTAATTGAGCAGGCCGCGCTCCCATGCGCGGCGGCGTGGGAGCCGCCTCTGCATTAGGCGATTAACTTTTCAATCTGCAAGTAGCCCGACACCTGATGCGGCAAAAATCGTCGCGCTACAAGCGCGACCTACGCCAATCCCACCAAAAACTTTGCGTGAAACAGATGGGGTATGACACGTGAAGAATGAAAAATCACCAATTACCAACTCGATAGTTGTATTTTGGCGTTTCAGCCAAAACCGGGTACCGTTGCATCCTATTCTTGGAGAACCAACCGATGCAACTTCCGATTGTTAAACCCGCGCCGCTGGTGACCACGCATGCCGCCGCCTTCCGGGATTTGTTCGAGAACCGCTGTCAATTTCGACACTTTGAACATTACCTGACGGGCTTGATGGTTTTGCCGAACAAAAGCATGGCGAACATTGCGCGGTGCGTGGTGGCGAGTTCGGACAAAACGAATGTCTCGCGCTATTTTTCCAGAGACCGTTGGTTAGAAGAGCGGGTCAATGACCGGCGAGTGGCGTATATGCTCCAACACACCAAACCGGTGCGCCTGACAAAAGAAGCCTCGGCGTTGATTGTCGACGACACCTTGTGCGAGCATGTGGGCAATTTATTCGACTACATTGACCGCCATTACGATCATGGCGACCAAGCTTATCCGTTGGCCCACCATCCGGTGACCAGCCATTATGTGAGCGGGCCGGTGCGTTTTCCCGTGGATCTTCGGCTCTATCGCCGCTACGAAGAAGCGGCGCAATGGGAAGCGTTTGTGCGGAAGCATTTTCCCGAGCGTGACATTCCGAAAAAGAAAAAAGAACGCGCGCAATTTCACAAAACGGTTGATCCGACCTTGCTCCAAGACCCGGCCTTTCAGGCCCTGCAGGCCCAGTTTCAGACCAAAATTGAGCTGGCGATCGAACTGGTGGAGGCCGCCATTGGGCGTAAATTGCCGTTTGGCGTGTGTTATTTGATAGTTGGTATTTGGCGCAAGATTTTGTCGCCTGTTTGCGCCGCCGCAAGAAAGATTGGATTAGCATTCTCAAAAAGAACCGCAACCTCGAGACGAACAGTTTTGTACTCAAAGACGCGGCCGGCCAACGCATTCCGTTACCAGGCCCGCATATTAAGGTGGAAGACTTGGTTGCGCTCATCCCGGCCAACGCCTATCGCCCGGTCAAGCTCGGCGAGCAGACCTACTACACCTTTACCCTCACCGTGCGGATTCCCGATTTAGGCAAAGTCCGCCTCGTCATCAGTTTTGAGAACGCGGAACGCACCGGGTCCTATGCCGTCTTGGTCTCCAACCGCGTCGATTGGACCGCCCAACGCCTGCTCGCGACGTATCTGCAACGCTGGCCGATTGAGATTTTTTATCAGGATGGAAAATCGCATCTGGGCCTCGACGCGTATCGCATGCGCGACGCTAAAGCCATTCAAAAACATTGGTGTCTGGTGTTCGTAGCCTATTCGTTTTTGCACCTTGATTGCCTGCCCTCATCACTGAGCCAGAGTCGCTTACCCCTCAAAACCATTGGGGAAGCCTGTCGGCAACAAGCCCAGTCGCTGATGGAGGCGCTCATCCTGTTTGCGGCGCACCAACTTGAACAAGGCCAGCTCGCCAAGGATTTGTTTGCTTCATTATTCGCCAAGCAACAAGCGGTCGCAATGACGTGACGTTTTGCTTGCATTTATCAAGAATACAACTATCGAGTTACCAATTACCCAATGCAAGCCCTCGACATTCCCGCCCTCCTCCGCCGCCACGAACTCCACGCCAAGAAAAGTCTCGGCCAAAACTTTCTGGTCAGTGAAAACGCTTTGGCCACCGTGGCCGCCGCTGCCAACCTCACGCCCGACGATACGGCGCTCGAAATCGGGCCGGGTTTAGGGAGCCTCACGCGTCATCTGGCCCTGGCCGCCCGCCGGGTGGTGGCGATTGAATTGGATGACACGCTGATCCCCGCCCTCACCCAGGTTTTGCAACCCTATTCCAATGTCGAAATCATTCAGGGCGATATTTTGAAATCTCAGATTTCAAATTTCAAATTTCAAGATGGGTACAAAGTTGTTGCCAACATTCCCTACTACATTACCTCGGCAGTCATCCGGCATTTGCTCGAAGCGCCGGTTAAACCCACCGTCATTGTGCTGACCATTCAGCGCGAAGTGGCCGAGCGCATCTGCGCCACCGCCGGCGAGATGAGTTTGTTGGCGGTGAGCGTACAGTTCTACAGTCACCCCCGCATTGTGGCGCGCATCCCCGGCGGGGCGTTTTACCCGCGCCCCAATGTGGACTCAGCGGTGTTAGCGTTGGAAGTGTTGCCCCAACCCGCCATTACGGTTGAGGCCGTGGATATTTTCTTCGATGTGGTCAAAGCGGGGTTCAGCCAGAAGCGCAAACAACTTCGCAATTCGCTCAGCGGCGGCTTGCGCCTTTCCCCGGCGCAGGCGAATGAGTTGTTGGCGCGCGCCCACCTCGACCCCACGCGCCGCGCTGAAACCCTGACGCTGGCGGAGTGGGGGGCTTTGGCCGGGTGTTGGCAAAACACAGCCGAGCGGCTAAAATCGGGGGAATGACCGGGGCGGTGGTGGAATGGCAGACACCGAGGACTTTAACAACTGAGCGCTTAGAGCGAAATCTCTAAGTGGATGGAGCCAAATTCGGCGAACCCTTGTTGGGGGCATGGCAACGCCGAGCGAAGCTGTTTTATAACGCGCCTCACGAACTGTCACCCGGAACGGAGTGAGGGGTCGCTACGCCAAAAGTAGAGATTCCTCGCTTCACTCGGAATGACATATTAAAGTAAGCTTATTTGCTTAAGGTGGGTTATATAGACAGAACGTGTAGAGACTAGACGGCTCCTGCCTGACTGATGCTAAGCCGACCTGACCTCCTTGTAGGGCGGGCTTGTAGCCCGCCGCTGTAGGTTGTCGCGCTTCAAGCGCGACCTACGCAATCGGTGTGCATTAAAAGGCAAAGGCATAGTCCAGACCACAAACCGTGCCAATTACGGGTAGCGCAAGCTATAGTGGTATGAAAATCCTCTGCTAGAAATAGCGTGAGAGTTCGACCCTCTCCCGCCCCACTAAACGAAAACGAGCCGCATCATGCGGCTCGTTTTCGATTCCAGTGAGGGTCAAAAATGATTACCCCGGCAGTTGGGGATTGGCCTGAGTGAGAATTTGCGTCATCACATAGGCGTATACATCGTGAGCCTTGTCCGCTCCGCGAAACTCAAATTCGAAGCGCCCGGCGGCGGTGATGATGGAGATTTCACTGCTCTTGAAAATCATGCCTTCATCCGCTGACGCCACACCGATGATTTGATGATAAGGAATGGAAACCATCGTTTTCTTTTTGGCGAGAATCCCCTGGTCATAAAAAATGATCCGTTGGTCGGTGATACCCACAAAGCCGGTGCCCGCACCTTTGCAGTCGTAGACGGCATACAATGTTTCCCCTTTGATAAGATAGGCCTGGATGCGCGCGAGTTGATCTTTCTGATCGAATTTGGGGTCCATGAGGGTCTCCGTAGAAACGCACTCGGGTGTATTTCTACCTAAAAACTGACTTGATCAATATGGCTCTACACGATTTGATGGGATTGGCGTAGGTCGCGCGCCTGCCCCCCGCATGGGGGGTGGAGCGCGACGGTTTTCGCCGCGTCAGGTGTCGGGCTACAAGCCCGACCTACATCGGTTTCCCGTTAAAGCCGGAAGAGCCATTAATATTTATGTGTCCCCAACCGGGCCGCGCGGCCGGTGGGTTCCCAGCGTTGTCCATCGGTGCTGAGTCTCAAGAAGCCTTCGTGGTTGTGGTCATCACGCCAGGAGAGAACATAGATGAACATCGCGCCGAGGTTGGAGGGCAGGCTCTGGCAGGCTTGGTAGTATTGCGCGTACTCGTCGGCTTTGGTTTCGTCGGAAACATCTTTGTTGTTATTGCTGAATTCGGTAATGAAGACGGGTTTGTTGGGGAAGGTTTCGCAGACTTTGCGGGTGAGGCTCACGCCATCTTTCCAGTTGCCGATGACGCCCCAATAGACGTGGGCGCACATGAAGTCGGCGCGGTCGGTGGCGGCTTTGGCTTGTTTGTAGAAGGCGTATTCTTCGATGGGGCGGATATCAAACGTGGGGCCGGGGGAGAGGCCCGGGAAGCCGAACTTGGCCTCGGGGTAGCGGGGCTTGAGCACGTCCACCACGGTGTTGAAGAAGCGGGCATATTCTGCGCCGTCCTTCCAGTTTACGCCACACCCTTCGAGCGTGAGATTAACTTCGTTGTGGACTTCGAAGTACCGGATGCCGGAATTGTAGGCGCGGTTCATGGGGCTGTTGCCGTCGCCGGGGTCGCCGACTTCGTTGGCGAACCAGCGGGCGGTGCCTTCCGGCGTGCCATCGCCCCGCCGCTCACTGAGTTGACCATTGAAGAGCCGAGCCATGATAAACATATCCGGGCGGATGGCTTTGATTTGTTGGACTTCGCCGGGTTGGAGGTCGGGGCAGAGCATTTTGACCGCGCGGACATTGGTGTTGCGGACTACGTCGTAGGCTTCGGGGACCCAGGCCCCGCCGGGGTCAGCTGGCCCGTGGAGGCCGGGCAGGGCATGGGCTTGCCATTTAATAAAGGGCGGCGCGGGGGGCGCCGGGGGCTTGTCGCCGTAACGCTTATCAGCGGCCGTGCGCGCGGCAAATTCTTTTTTGAGATCGTCGGGGGTCGTGATGCGAATCACATCCAGTTTTAGCTTGGGGTGATTTTTGAGAAACCAGGCGATGATGTCGCCGCTTTGCGCGCCATAACTATTGGGGGCCAGGGCCAGGGTGACGACATCGGCGCTTTGGGCGGCGGAGGCTGGGTCGGGGGTAAAATTGACGCCGAACTTGATGGCGTATTCGGTGGAAACGCCGAGCCAGTCGCCGTAGTTTTCAGCGGGGAGGAGGAGAACGTGTTTTTCGGCCATGAGGTTTGCTCCAGTGAGAGAGGGTCGGTTGAGGGCGGGGGCCGGTTAAATTATTTTTGGATGTTGAACATGGCGGAGTGAAACTGGATTTTGCCCTCGAGGAAGCCTAGGGTATCGAAGCCGTCTTTAATAAAGCCGTTGGTGCTATCACACGCCCAGTTAAAGGTGAAGGGGGTTTCAGTTTTGATGGCGGTCAGAGCGAACTGACCGTTGGGGAGTTGGGTGAACAGGTCGGCGTACCAGGCGCGGATGTCGGCGGAACCAGCGACGGTGCGGGCGGCGGTGATGTGGGCCGCGCCGGGTTGATAGAGGGCCACGATGGCGTCGAGGTCGCGTTTGTTGAGGGCGGCGAAGTAGGCGTTGACGATGTCTTTCGGCCCGGCACTCGGGGCGGGTTGGGGCGGCGGGGCGGGTTTGGGTTGCGCGGTCGGGGCGCCCCCCAGCCAGGCGAAGAGTTGTTCAGGCGTGCCGTTGTAGCGATTCATGTCCACATTGCCATTGACGCCCGCGACCTTGCCCGATTCGGTGTATTGCCACAACGCCCAGGTGTTCCAGCCTTTGGGGACGAGGGGTTTGGCGGCGGTGGTGTAGTGGGCGGTCCACATGGGATAGTCGGCGGCCCAGGCGGGGTAGCCGCTGGAGCCGCGCATTTTTTCGTTCCAGAAGGAGGCACGGGTATAGATGACGGGTTTGCGGCCGCTCGCGCCCTCGACCAGGTCGAGCCAGGTTTTGACTCCGGCGATGAGGGCATCGGCGGAAGTGGTGGCGGCTTGTTCGACATCGCAAACCAACATATCGCTGGACTCGAATTTGACGCTTTTGAGGAAGAACTGGGCTTGTTGGGCGCCATCGAGGAGCGGGTCGTAGAAGCAGTAGCACCCGCGCGCGAGGCCGGCGTTTTTGATGCCCGCCCAATTGGTGGCGAAGGTTTTGTCGAGGACGGCGACCCCCTGGGTGGCTTTGCAGAAGCCGAAGGTCATGCCAGCGTTTTTGACGGCAACCCAATCCACGGTTTGTTGCCAGCGGGATACATCAATGCCTTGAGCGAAGTCGGCCATGGATAACTCCTAGTTGGGTAAGTGGAAGAAACAGATGGTGCAATGGGTAGTATTGTACTCAGGTTGCGATAAGCGCCAAACGCCTTATTAACCCCAACCAGCGATGATTTGGGGGGGAAATGAAAACGCTCGGACAAGTCGTCTGCTTGTCCGAGCGTGGTTGGGGCGGGTGACTGGGCATTAACCAGCTTGCACTTCGGTTGACTCATAGACACATACCCGGTTGCGGCCTCCGCGTTTCGCGCGGTAGAGCGCTTCGTCGGCTTGATGGAGGAGAAAATCGAGCATGGGGCGCAGGTCAGGCGAATTGATGGAGGTGCTGGTGACACCCAGACTAACCCGTATGGGCAGGAGGTCGTTGTTAGGCAGGCGGAATTCGGCGGCGGCCATCTGTTCGCGGACACGCTCGGCCACAATCCGCGCCTCACCGATGGCCGTCTGGGGCAGGACAATCATAAATTCTTCACCGCCCCAGCGCCCGGCCCAGTCATAGGGGCGCTTGCTGTGGGCAATGACCCGCGCCGCCAGCTTTAAGGCCTCATCGCCGACCAGATGACCATGTTCGTCGTTGACGGCTTTGAAATGGTCAATATCAAGAAGGACCAGACTGATATGTGAGTTTTCACGGCGGGCGCGGCTGAGTTCGCCTTCGGTGTGTTCATAGAGTGCGCGTCGGTTAAGCAGGCCGGTGAGGGTGTCGTGCATGGCCTGTTCTTTCAGGCGGTGCATGGAGTCAACCAGGCGATCTTCCAGGTTGAGAATACGCGCGCCAATCGCCACCCGGGCCCGAAACTCTTCCGGATCGAAGGGTTTAACGATGTAGTCGTCGGCCCCCGCCTCCAAGCCCGCCACAATGTCGTCTTGGCTTTCGCGCGCGGTGAGGAGGATGATGTAGGTGTAGGCCGACAGGTCAGCACCGCGGATTTTACGGGTCAGTTCCAGCCCGTCCATCTCCGGCATCATCCAGTCGGTGATGACGTAGCGGATGGGGGAGGTCTGTAAAATCTGCCAGGCGTCCTGACCGTTTTCGGCTTCGACCGGATCATAGCCAGTCCGCTTGAGGCGCGTAACCACCACCCGGCGGAGAAAGGCATCATCATCAACGACCAAAATTTTCATGGGCTAATTGTACCCGAATAAAGAATTAAGGTATCTTCTCAATAATTCGGGGTAAACATCCGTTCTAATGTATTCTGGCCGCC
>CAYUFY010000276.1:0-7231 GCA_964443795.1 uncultured Anaerolineales bacterium
CCCTTCGCGCCGCTACCCCCCTCGGAGTCTGCCGCTCATGACTGATCTTATCCCCGCTCCGCCGGTCTCCCCCAGCCTGCTCGACTCGTCGCCCCAATCGCCGCGCTGGAATGCTGCCACCAAATTCCTCATCGCGCTGGTGGCCGTGGTGCTGGTGGGTTTTCTCTTTTCCCGCTTTCAGACCATGCTCGGCCCGTTGGCCATGGCGTTGGTCCTCGCCTATGTTCTTAATCCGGTGGTCGAATGGGTTATCGCGCGCGCCCAACTCTCCTGGGCCATGACCGTCAATCTGGTCTTTTTGGTTTTGGTCGTGGGGCTTCTGGGCTTGCTCACCGCCGCGGGCATCGCCATCGAACAGCAAGCAGTTGGGCTTTATCGCTCCGTGGTTGAGATCGCCGATGACCTGCCCACCCGGGTGGAAGATTTGCTTGCCAAGCCGCTTAACCTGGGCTTGTTCACGGTTGATCTATCCAAACCCATTCTGCTCGGCCCCTTCCGGCTGGATCTCAACACCGCCGACCTCAAGCCCCTGTACGACCAATTGCTCGAAGTCATCCGCCCCCTGCTCAGCGAAACGGGCACGTTTCTCGGTTCACTGGCCTCGGGCACGGCGGAAGTGCTGGGTTGGACCTTGTTCATTATCATCATCTCGTACTATTTGCTCCACGACCTCAGCAAAGTCCTGCCGTCCATCGAGCGGACTGTCCCGGCGGGTTACGCCCCCGACGTGCATCGGCTGGCCGCCGAACTTGGCCCTATTTGGAACGCCTTCCTGCGCGGGCAAATCACGGTGGCCTTTATCCTGGGCCTGACCGACGGCATTCTCCTGGGCCTGCTCGGGGTCAGCTACGCGCCCATTCTGGGGCTGTTGGTGGGGATTAGCACGTTCATTCCCCTCGTCGGCCCGGCGGTCACGTTTGTGGTCATCGCGCTGGTGGCGCTGTTTCAGCCCGGCAACTGGCTGGGGCTAGGCCCGGTCTATTATCTGGTCGTGATTTCGATTATTTATTTTGTCGTCCAGCAAATTTACGACAACGTCCTGTACCCGCGCATCCTCGGCCACTCGCTCGAATTGCATCCCATCATCATCCTCGTCGGCGCCATCATGGCCGCCAACCTCGCCGGGATCGTGGGGCTGTTGCTCTCGGCGCCCGTCATCGCCTCCCTGCGGCTCTTCGGTGGCTATGTCTATCGTAAACTCTTCGACCTCGACCCCTTTCCCAGCGACCCAGACCCGCCGTCCTCGCCGCCGCCCTTCAAATGGCCGCCCGTCTGGTTGCAGAAATTTCTTCCGCGCAGAGAAGTAAAAATAAAAAACTAAAAAGCGCCGCGTTCCCAACCCAGCGGCGATTTCTCCCATGTCCAACTCTCCCCGCATTGATTTTTCCTACACCATCTACTGGACCAAACAAGCTCGGGTGTGGGAGGCCGCCCGGCGCGCCGCCCTCCTCGCGGCCCTCGTCCCCGTCCTCACCCACCCCGACTTCATCCCCAACGCCTATGCCCGGCAATATGCTGTCCCCGGCCTCGACGAGACCCAGCACTCCGGCGCGAGCCTACTCGCCCTCCAAAAAGTCCTCGAAGCCTTTAGCGAATGACAAATCAAAAATGCCAAATGACTGCACTCACATTTTGCATTCCCCCATTTGCCATTTGGAACTAACCTCATGACCACCTCCGAAATCCCCACCACCACCCTCGCCGAAACCCAGAACTACATCGTCTGGACCGCTGACGAACCCGATGGCGAAACCACCTACAATGTCGAACTCGGCAGTGTCACCCTGCATTTCTTCAAAGAAGAATGGGATGAATTTTTAAAGCTTATTCGCTCACTGCCTAAAGGGGTGTAAGGCGGGATGCGTAACCACGCATTACGCATCCCGTCTTCAATGTTCGCCAAACATCTCCCGCCCTCCCCCGGCCCCCCGCGCGTCCTCGCCCTCGACGACCGTGCCGCCGCCGACCTCCCGCCGGAAGTGGTCGTGGAGAAATTTAACTTGGCCCCCGCGCCCGCCGCCGCCCGCGCGGACTTGCCCAGTCCCGGCGCGTTTGACGCCATTATCGGCTATACCGCGCCCGAACACCTGGCGGCCCTCAGCGCTTACTTGCGCCCCGGTGGTCGCCTCATCCTCGCTCATCCCACCCATCCCCAATTACTAATTACCGCCCTGACCGCCGCTGGCCTCATCCACTGCCTCGTCGAAGAAACCGACGGCCTCACCCTCTATCGCGGCGAACGCCCGCCCCTCGGCTCCCCCCTCGAGCGCACCCAATTGCTCGCAGATTCCCCTCTCCCAGCGGGAGAGGGGGCGGGGGTGAGGGGGAGCACTTCTCCCTTCCTCTTCCTCCTCATCACCCAAACCCCCCACCTCCCCGCCTGGAAACTCACCCCCGGCGAAAAACTCGCTTGGCAGGCCGCCACCGCCCTCGACCCAGCCACCGGCCAACCCGCGCTCCTCGCCTTCACCTCGCTTGTCAAAGCGGTGGGTTTCATGCAACCCGCCATCCTCCAGGGGTGGCTCACGGGCGTCAACAAAATCGGCAAATTTCGCGCCGCTGTGGCCGCCACTTGGGCGCACCCCCTCATCCTCAACCCCGATTTCGCCGTCACCCGCGCCCTCCCGCTTGGCCCGCACTCCCCGGTGGACCCCGCCACCGCCATCACCGGCGACGAATGAACCTCCCGACGTTTGAACAACTTCTGACCTCTAAAGGCCAACTGGCCCTCGATGTGGCGGCGACGCTGGCCCCCACCGAAGAGACCTTTCTCCCGGCGCTTACCAAACTGCAAAAACAATTCGACTCGGACCTGGCCAAAGCCGCGCTCGAGACGATGATCCTGCGTCACGCCGCCCGCTTCAAATTCAACCGCGCCGATAAAATGTACTTCACCCGTGAGGCGCTTGAACAGGCCTCCAGCGAAGTCATCTCCCGCTACCGCGCCGAACGGTTTGCGCCCTTCACTTTGATGGCCGATTTGTGTTGTGGTCTTGGCGGCGATACGCTCGGCCTGCTCGGGCATTGCTCGACCATCGGCATAGATCTGGACCCGTTGCGGTTAGCGCTGGCGAAGGCCAACCTCGCCGCCTACGGCTACGGCGCGCGCTTCATTCAGGATGATGTGGCGCGCATGCAACTCCCCATTGTGGAGGCCTTCTTCTTTGACCCGGCCCGGCGGGTGGCGGGGCGCCGAAAATTTTCGGTGCGTGATTATGTGCCGCCGCTCGCCCTCGTGAAAGAGTGGCTTACCCACACGCCCGCCATTGGCGTCAAAATCTCCCCCGGCGTTGATCTCACTGAATTAGCCGATTATGACTGCGAAATTGAATTCATCTCGGTGAACGGTGATTTGAAGGAATGTGTGCTGTGGTTTGGCCCGCTCAAAACCGCCGCCCGCCGCGCCACCCTGCTCCCCGGGCGGCATACGCTCCTCCCTAATTACCAATCCCCAATTACCCTTTCCCCGCCTCGCCGCTACCTCTACGAACCCGACCCGGCCATCCTGCGCGCGGGCTTGGTCACCACCCTCGCCGCACAAATCAACGCCGCGCAACTCGACCCGGATATTGCTTACCTGACCAGCGACGAATTAACGCCCACGCCTTTCGCGCGCGCGTTTGCCATCGAAGAGGCATTTCCTTTTCAATTGAAGAATCTGCGGGAGCGGTTGCGCGCCCTGGGCGTGGGGCAGGTCACGGTCAAAAAACGCGGCTCCCCGCTGGAGCCAGAAGAACTGATTCACAAACTAAAACTTTCGGGGAGTGAAAGCCGCGTGGTGTTCCTCACCCATGTGGCGGGCAAACCGTATGTGTTGATTGGGCAAACTACCCCCTCCCCATCAACGGTTGCCTGATGGAGAGGGGGTCTTACTCCTCGCGGCGCGTCACCCGTGCGGGCGGCGTGACTCCGCTGGGTTTCTTGTTGTCGGCGATTTGCCCCATCAACGACGGTTCGGGGATGACGAGCACCTGCCCGTTGTGAATCACATCGGTGTCTTCCAGCCCGTTGAAGTATTGAATCACTTTCATCTTATTGCCATCGCCGTAGTAGGCTTTGGCCAGGCTCCACAGCGTGTCGCTTTCCTGCACCACGCGGGCCAGCGTGCGTTTACCCCACTGTCCTAATGCCGCGAGATAACTATGTAGGCTGGCCGGTTGCGAAAGGTCGGGCAGGGCGGTGTTGTCATACGCGGCTTTGGCGCGCAGGCGGCGGATGGTGTCGGCGGGGATTTGGGTGCGCGCGTCCGGGCTGAGCGAGCGCACCGTGACGAGCGCGGCAAAGTCCGGGTTGCAGTTGCCCCGTGGGTCGCAGTCCAAATGGCACTCGCTCCAGGCCTGCATCCACACTTTGTTCGGCCACTTCTTAAAGCCGCCTTCTTCGCGGCGGGTCCCCGTCCACAACGGGTCATGGACCAGGACGTTTTGTTCATCGTAACCGACGACCAGCACGAAGTGCGGGCCTTTAAACCCGCTTTGGGTGGACACCCCCGGCTTGAATTGCGAGAACGCGCCATAGTGGACAAGCCCAATGACGGGCCGCCCGAGGTCGAGCATGGCGCGCAGTTCGCCCAGCCCCCAGCCTTTGCGGAATTCCAACGGCACGCCGTAGCTCTCGGCCACGCGCATGAGTTGCGCCATGGAAATATAGTCATCGGCGGCGGCGCCGGTGCGCCGGAAGATGGCATCGGTGGTGGCGGTGAGGCCAAAACCGTTGAGCATCATCGCCAAACAGGTTGGGCCGCAATCGTTGCGCGAAGCGGCCGCGTCGAGATCGTATTGAGATTTGTACGCAATGTTCAGAATGGTCGCCATGCTGGTCTCCGCATCCGTGGCGCGATTATACACTGGCGGAACGCCGCCGTTATTTGCCCGCAATGCATGGCGGTGTTATCATCGGTGACAGCATAATTTTAGATAGATATACGCCTGTTGGAGGCCCCGATGTTCGATACAATCAAACGCGGGTTTGGCTTTTTGGGCCAGGCCCTGGATATGGCGCGCAAGGATGGCGACCTCATTAAGCCCTCGCTCTATGGCATGGTCGCGGGTACGGGCATCACGCTCATTTTGGGGGTCCCGTTTATTGGCATTGCCCTGGTGGTCGGCGATGGTGATTTTGGCCGGGCGGTGATGTTCGTGCTGGGCGCGGGCATGATTTTTGTGCAGTATGCCGTGGCTTATATTTTCTCCGGCATGACCGTCTCACTCATTTACGGTTACCTGACCGAGGGCGATGGGCAGATGGAGAAAGCCTGGGCCATGGTGCGGCGCGATTGGCTGGATATCTTTAGCCTCGCGGCGGCCTCGACCCTGGTGGCGATTGTCCGCAACCTGCTGAGTGGCCGCGACCGCCGGGGACGCCGCAATCCCATCGGGGCCATGCTGGGCGACCTCATCAATCGAGTCTGGACCACGGCCACTTATTTTGTCTTGCCCGCCATGGTCATCGAAGATTTGAGTTTGGGGCAAGCGCTCAAGCGGGCGACGTATATCATCAAAAGTAACTTGCTGTTGGTCGCCATCACCGAGATCGGGGTGGGGTGGGTGGTGGGGCTGATTGGCTTTGGGTTGGGCTTTATTGCGGTGATGCTGGGGATCGCTGTGTTTATGATTTTCTCCAGCCTCGGTTCAACCGGCGCGTTGATTGGACTGGGCGCGGGGGTGTTGGTCGGCGGTTCGCTCCTCGCGCTGACCTCGGCTTTCACCTCCTACGTCAACACGGCCTACCACACCTGCATGTTCCTGTGGGCGCGTGAAGCCGAAAAGGCCGTGGCCGCGGGCCAGACCGTGCAATCGGTGCGCGCCCCCGCCCCGGTGGCGGCGGTGTTGGGAGTGTAACTTATGCGTCAAGAAGTTTTGACCTGGACCGAAGTTGACCGCCTGATTGATGTCCTGCTCCCGCAATTCCGGGGTGTGTTTGAGGGCATGGTGATCATTACGCGCGGCGGCATCGTGCCGGGCGGTATCATCAGTGAAGCGCTGGATATCAAGCACATCCTCACCGCGGCAGTGGATTTTCCATACGAGGCGCAGTCGGTGAAACTGATGGCGATGCCCAACTTCATCCAGTTCCCCGACGAACACTTACTCGCGGGGCGGCGCATTTTGGTGGTGGATGATGTGTGGGGCAGTGGGCGCACCATCACGGCGGTGAAGAACCGCGTCGAGGCGGCGGGCGGCGACCCGGAGTTGTGTGTCCTGCACTACAACCCCTCGCGCACGCTCTTCACCAAAATGTGGCCGACTTACTATGCCGCCGTCACCGACGCGCGCATCCTCTACCCCTGGGAAATTGACCGGGGCGGGCCAGAAGGTGTGCCTGCGGGCGAACCGGTGGCGAATTAAACGCAAACGGCGACTGAGGTTTACTCAGTCGCCGTTATGGTCAGGTGGGTCATGCAGGACTCGAACCCGCAACCCTATGCTACTCCGGCCAACAAATTTAAAAAGTTCTGCTCGTATCTTTTCATCGCTCTGAATTTTTTTCAGAGCGATTATTTTTCTCCTCCAGTCAATGTGGAATTCATCAGAGCTTCAACGGGGAAGTAAGGCGCGAAGTCCTCGGGCCGCAAGGCCGCCGTGTAGCGTTCTACCATCAGCACATCACTCCAGCGCCCGGCCAGTTGAATTAAGCGCGTGGGCGCGCCGTTGAGTGTGGCCAGCGTGGCCATAGTGCGCCGCAAGTCATGCGGGCTAAAATTTTCCACGTCCGCTTGTTTGGCGATATACGAAAAGCGAATGCGAAGCCCGCCGCGCGTCAACCCGGTGCCCGGATGGTCGCCCCAAAAACTGACGAAGAGCTCATCACAATCCGGGCGCGCATAGCGGGGCCGCACGTCCAACCAGCGCGCGAGATTGGCCGCCGTCCGGTGACTGAACACGCCCTCGGCTTCATGGCCGCCTTTGACGGTGACAATCATCTTGCACTGCTTTAAATCAACTTTCCTCATTTGCAGGGTGCAAAGCTCGGTGGCCCTCAGGCCCGTGTCAAGCATGAGCGTGATGATTGCCAGATCGCGGGTGCCGATGTGCGTTGATGTGTCGCAAGCGGTCATCACTTTCAGCATATCTTCGGGTGAGAGTGTGCGCTGAATTTTGCGCTTCACTCTGGGGTAGGGTAATTCGCGCGCGGGTGATTCGTCGGCGCCGCACGCGTAGGCGAAGAAGTGCCGGAACGCTCCGACTACTTGCTTAATAGCCGCGTCACTGTTGCCGCGTTCCCGCCGGGC
>CAYUFY010000277.1:0-7180 GCA_964443795.1 uncultured Anaerolineales bacterium
TTCCGCGGGCGGGCTGGGTAGGTGCACCCGACGCGCTCCACCCATGCGGCACTAATTGAGAAATTGATTGGTCGCCCTCCTCAAACAGCCACGCCGCAATCCGCCCGCTTCCGCTTAATCCCCTCTCTCCGTTGAAAAAAAAGGTTCCCATGCGATTCTCTAAAATGCTTCAAGCCGTAGATGCCCACGCCTGTGGCGAACCCGGGCGCGTGATTGTGGGCGGCGTGCTGGATGTGCCCGGCGCGACGATGTTTGACAAGATGGTGTATTTGCAAACCAATATGGATGATCTGCGCCTGCGGATGTTGCGCGAACCGCGCGGCTACCCGGCGGCCAATTGCAACCTCATCCTGCCCCCCACCCGCCCCGAGGCCGCCGCTGGGTACGTCATCATGGAGCAAGTGGAATATCCGGGGATGTCCGGCACCAATACCATCTGCGTCACCACCGTCCTGCTCGAAACCGGCATGGTTCCCATGGTCGAGCCAGTCACCGAACTCACGCTCGAATCCCCAGCAGGCCTCATCCGCGTGCGCGCCGAGTGCGCCAATGGCAAAGTCAAAAGCGTCACTTTCCACAACGTCCCGGCCTTCGCCACGCATTTGGATACGCCCATCGAAGTGCCGCAACTCGGTACCGTGAAAGTGGACGTGGCCTACGGTGGCATGTTCTACGTCATCGCCGACGCAACGCAGTTTGGCCTAAAACTCACTCCCGACGAAGGCCGCGACATCACGCGCATCAGCGAGATGATCAAAGCCGCCGCGCAGGAACAACTCCCGGTCACGCACCCCGAGCAACCCGGCTTCACCGGCATCACCATCGCCGAACTCTCTGGCCCGCCCGCGCACCCCGACGCGCACCTGAAGAACGCCGTCACCGTCTCCACTGGCAAGCTGGATTGGAACCGCCCGGCCACCTGGACCGGCGCGATTGACCGCTCCCCGTGCGGCACCGGCACGTGCGCCAAGATGGCCACGCTCTACGCCAAAGGCCGCCTCAAACTCAACGAAGATTTTCGACACGAAGGCATTTTAGGGACGCTTTTCACCGGGCGGCTCATCGGCGAGACCAAAGTCGGCGACTACCCGGCGGTCATCCCCACCCTCACCGGGCAAGCGTGGATTACCGGGTTCAGCAGTTACGTCCTCGACCCCGAAGACCCCTTCCCCAACGGCTACACCGTGGGCGACATTTGGTAGGGGCAGGTCTGAGACCTGCCCCTACAGACCTGCCCCTACAGAACGCCTTTCAGGCCCCACCACGCGCCCGCCGCCAACAACCCGGCTTCCACAATTGCGCCGCCGCCCACAAAGATAAACGCATCTTCCCAAAACTTCACCGGGAACAGACGGATGAGCGAATCCGACCACAGGAACAGCCACGTGTCGCCCTCAAAAAACACGCGGTGGAATTGCGTGAAGAAGGTATTGAAATTGATGAGGAGATAAACGACGAGGGCGACCAGTACGAAGACGGTGATACCCGTCCCCCACAACAACCCCGCCCGCAGGGTGGCGCGCTCCCCAAAGTAATACAGCGCCCCGGCGGACGCCAGCCCCAGCACTAGCGCGAACCCCCACACCCACAACACGCTCCCGACGAGGACGCGCACATCCACCATGTGCTTTACCTCGCGGTCATTATAAAAATACGTGGCATCGCGCGCGCCGTACTGGTCACTATAATACAACGCCGATTCACCCGGTGCTTCGGTGCCGGGCGGCGAAATGCCATCCTCCACAAATTTCCACGCTTCGATCTTCCCCGCGCTTGGCTGACTCAAAATATAATCAATCGAACGCTTGGACCAATATAACCGCTGGGCTTTGGTAAAGCCATACAAGTCGGCGGGAAAATTCCCCATGCCATACTCAATCTCGGGGAAGGTATGCGACATCAACAAACGCACGTTGGTGAGCACCAGCGCCAGCGGGACGCAGATGATGAGCAGGGTACGGAGAACTGGGAGGAGGGCGGAGGGCATGGGTTTCATAAAGTCTTTGATAATGCGTGAAACGGGAGGCGTGAAAATCGGTCACGCCTCCCGTTTCACTTCACATCCAACTGATAAATACTGCCGCTCAACACAAAGCGGATGACAATGGAGTTGGTCAACTGTTCCACCGGGGCGATGTCGTCCGTAAAGACGGTGGTGGAAACCGGGGTGGGTTGCATATTTTGCAGGGTGCGGAGCAAAACACTTTTGAGAAACAATGGCGCATCCGCTGGGAGCGCGGCCAGATTGTCGCGCAAGTTGCTGGCCTGGGTGGGCAGAACCGTGGCGAACACGATACTATTAAACGTCTCCGGCACATCCATGACATAGACCGAGGGAAAAACGCTTTGCAGGGTGCCCACCATCGCGTCAATCAATCGCCGGTCGCTGAACGTGCGCCCGACGTTGATGACCAGCGCGCCGTCATCGGCAAGATGCGCGCGGGCTTCTTCAAAAAACTCTTTGGTGGTCAGGTGCCAGGGGATATAGGGCAGGCGATAAGCATCCACGCCAATGACCGAATAGCGTTGGCGAGCGTGCGCCAACCCCCAGCGGCCATCCTGCACCACCACATTCAAGTTCGGCTCGTTCATGGCAAAGTATTCGCGGCCAACGGCCACAATGCCGGGGTCAATCTCAAAGCCGTCAATGGGGAGCGGGCCATAGATGGCGGTGTATTGCTTGGCAATCGTCCCGGCGGCGAGGCCGACCAATGCGAGGTTTTGGACTTGCGGCATGGCATGGGGCGGCGCGTTGAAGTAGGGCGCGGCGAGAAAAAAATCCCAGGTGCCGAAGGTTTCGAGTTGGGCCGGGTTATACATGGAATGAATGCCCTGGCCCTCGTTGAGGAGCAAGTACCGTGTGCCGTTGCGCTCGACGACTTGAATGAAGTTGTATTCGGACTCCCGCTCGTAGAGCAGGCCGTCAGTGGGTTTGAGCGAACCGCGCAGAAGAAAGAAGGACGCGAGGGCCAAGATAATGGGCAGGGTCAGCGCCACACCCCCGAGGCGCGGCGACTCCCGCCAGAGACCCACTAACGCCACGAGCAACAGCAATCCCGCGAAAACTAGGAAGGTGCGCGCGGTGCCAATCGTCGGGATGAGCCACAGCGTCGGCGCGAAGGTTCCCACAATCGAGCCGAGGGTAGAGATCGCATACATTTGGCCGGAGGTGCGGCCCGCTTGCGCGGAGTCGGTGAGCGCGAGGCGGATGGCGAAGGGGGAGACGCACCCGAGGAGGGTGATGGGGACAGAGAAGAGGATGAGGACGGCGAAGAACGAGCCGCCCATCACGGCGGCATCGAAGGCTTCGACCGCTTTGGCCGCGAACCGGAGGACGGGTTGTGCGACTAGCGGGACGAGGCCCGCCGTAAACGCGGCCACCGCGAGGAGCGCGTAAAACGTGCGGAGCGTGGGCGACCTATCGGCCCAGCGCCCACCGATGAAATATCCCGCAGTAAGATAGACCAGCATGAGGCCAATGATGTTGGCCCAGACGAGGTTGCTGGTGCCAAACACATTGCCGAGCAGACGTGAGGCTGAGACTTCCACCGCGAGCGTGGTCATGCCAGCGGTGAAGACGGCGAGTTTGAGAAGCTTCATTTTTACCCCGTGTCGTATCGCCGCGCCATCCACGACCCCACCGTGAGCGCGTCGGCGAGGTTGTCGCCATTTTTGACGCGGTAGGCCGGGATGCCCACCGACCACAGCGTATCCACCAAGTGCGCGTTCTCTTTGCCGCCGCCAAAGGTGCTTGGGTTGATGACCACCGCCGCCACGCGCAAACCGCGCCGCTTGAGCGATTGCGCCATGATGACCCAGCGCGTGTCCCACGAAGAAGTCACGAGAATCACCGACGCGCCCCGCGGGATTTGGTCGGACTCGACGGCGAGCGTTTCATGAAAACGCATTTGGCTGGTGGCATGGAAAACCGCAAGGGTTTCCAGAATTTTGGTGAGTTGCCGCTCACCCCGGTCGGGCTGAACGATTTCGCGGGACTGGCCTTGAGCGATAAGCCCCACCGCTCGTTCACGGCGGACAAAAAATTGCGCCAACGAGGCGGCGATGGTCACACTGTATTCTTCGGTGTTCGGAGGGAGGGTGACCACGCGATCTTGCCACGCTGTCCACAACGCTTCGCTGGAGGTAATCACTTGCGTGGGCATGGGTTGCGCGAACTGCGCGGCCTCATCGCCATCGAGACAAACCCAGATATCGGCCTGCGGGTCGAGTTCAAATTCCTTGACGATGAGCCGATCGCGCCGGGCGGTGGAGCGCCAATGAATGCGATTGAATGAGTCGCCCGGCGCGTAGTCGCGCACCCCCGAGGCGTTGGCGGTGACGTAGTGGGTGCGGCGGCGAACCGCATCCCCGCCCGAGAGCACACCGAGGGGCAAGGTGAAATCGCGCAAATCCACGGTGGCCGGATAAATGACGACATTGGTGGTCTGTGGGATTTTGCGGGTGACCTGAAACAAGCCAAAGGGATCGCCGGAGGTCAGGGAGAGTGGCCCCAAGCGAAACCGCCCGCGTTGACGGCAGATGGTGCGCACCACCCACGGACGTTCGCGCCCCGGGGCGAGGGACATGACTACGAGGCTGGCTTCGTGGCCCGGCAGGTTTGACTGGTCCCGGACTTCGAGCCAGAGTTTGGGGGTGCGGCTGGTGTTGCGGGCGGCTAATCGCTCCTCCAGCGGGCGACCCACCTGAGCGCGGAGGGCGCGGGTATGACGCGACAGTCGGATGCCGCGCAAGCTGTTCCAAGTCCACACCACCGCCACGACCACGAGGGTGAGCCATAGATAGAGCAAGTTGTAGAACAGGTCGCGCCCGGTGACGAGCGCGCCAATGAGGCAGGCCAGTAGAAGCAGGAAGACGATGAGGCGGCGGGAGGTCATGCGCGTAATTGGTAATTAGTAAGTTGTGAGATTAATTACCGCTTACGCTTTCTTCAACACGCTCCCGCCCGGCACCGGCACGCTGGTCAAAATATCCTTGATGACCGACCGTGCGGTGATGTCTTTAATGCGCGCCGCCGGGCCGATGATGATACGGTGGGCCAGCGCGGATTCGGCCAGCGCTTTCACATCGTCGGGGAGGACGAAGTCGCGGCCATTGAGGGCGGCGCGCGCCTGCGAGGAACGGAAGAGCGCCAGGCTCCCGCGCGGGCTGGCCCCGAGGTACACATCGTTGTGCTTGCGTGTCTGGCTGGTCACCTCGACAATGTAGTTTTTCACGTTCTGCTCAACGTAGACTTTGCGGATTTCCCGTTGCGCGGCCAGTAGTTCGTCTACCTCCACCACTTTTTCCAGTTTATCCACTGGATGTGCAAACTGTTGCCGGTCAAGCACGGCCACCTCATCGGCAGGGGACGGGTAGCCGATGGAGAGCCGCAAGAGGAAGCGGTCGAGTTGGGCTTCGGGCAAAGGGAACGTGCCTTCATATTCAATGGGGTTCTGAGTCGCCAGCACCATAAAGGGCGAGGGGAGCGGGTGCGTCACGCCATCCACGGTCACTTGCTTTTCTTCCATGGCTTCGAGCATCGAGGCTTGGGTCTTGGGGGTGGCGCGGTTAATTTCGTCAGCGAGGACGATCTGGGCCATGATAGGGCCAGACCGGAATTCGAATTCGCGAGTCTGCTGGTTGAAGATGGAGACGCCCGTCACATCGCTGGGGAGCATGTCGGGCGTAAACTGAATGCGGTTGAATGAACTGCCAATGGAGCGCGCGAGGGCGCGGGCGAGCATGGTTTTACCCACCCCCGGCACATCTTCAATCAGTAGGTGCCCCTGACATAGCAAACCCAAGACCGTGAGTTGCAGTTCAGCCGCCTTACCGACAATCACTTTTTCCACATTGGTGAGCAGGCGGTCGGCAACAGATTTGATGAGCGCCGAGTTGGGCAGGTCGGCAGCCGATTTGCCATCGGTGGGTTTAACCAGGTCAGTCATGGTCTTGCGGTCAGTAGCGAGGGTCATGGTAAATAGCTCCAAAGACGAGGGATGGGATATCAAGCAAAAACACCAAAGGCGCCGGGCCGACGGGCCAATGCCAGCCAGTGTCTGTTTATTACCCCGCGCGACGCGGGGAGGTTCAAGTTGGAGGCCGAGCAATGGGACGCCCCCGCCCCACCAGCCGCCGATAGGTCAGGCGAGCAACGGTGTAGAGGGCCTTGTAGATTTCGTTGCGCGAAATTTTCGACTGGCCGTGGGTGCGATCCCGAAACAGGATGGGAACTTCGGCCACTCGCCAGCCGCGTTGCTCCACTAAAAACAACATTTCGATCAAAAAAGAATAGCCGGAGGAAAATATCCGGTCGAGCGGGATAGAGTCTAACACAGCGCGCCGATACAGGCGAAAACCGGCGGTCATATCCCGCGCATGGAGGTTGAGGAGACCGTGGCCCACAAAATTGGCCAGCCGGCTGAGCAAGCGGCGGAGCATGGGGGAATCCACGGCCCCGCCGCCGGGGACATAGCGTGAACCAATCACCAAATCGGCCGTGGCGCTCCGGGCGAGCATGGCCGGGATGTAGCTGGGGTGATGCGAGAAATCGGCATCCATGGTGAGGATGAAGTCGGCGCCAAGCTCAAAGGCACGTTGAAAACCAGCGAGGTAGGCCGTGCCCAAGCCAAGTTTGCCGGGGCGGTGCAAAACTGCGACTCGCCCGGGTTGGGCGGCGGCGAACTGGTCGGCCAGGGCACCGGTGCCGTCGGGGGAGTTGTCATCCACGACTAACACGCGCAAGTCGCCGGGCAAAGCGAGCAGTTCGGGAATCAGCCGCGTGAGGTTGTCGAATTCATTGTAGGTAGGCAAAACGATGTAGGTGAGCAACTTAAGTGTGGGAGGCTGAGGGCGTGGGAAGCGGGAGGAATGATAGCAAGGGAGAGGGGGAAAGTCGAGTAACGATGAGAAGTGCGAGAAAGAAAAGCCAAGCCAAACCGCTAAGGATAACGCCGATGAGAAATGAGCGCGGTTGATAGATGAATGTAATAGTATGCGAACCTGCTGGGACAGGGACAGCGCGAAAGGCGAGATTGGCTGGGTAAATGGGGACGGGTTGACCATCCACTAGGGCCAACCAGCCGGGGTAGTAGGTGTCGGCGAGGAGCAAGTAGCCGGTGGCGGTGAGGGTGGCCGTGGTGGTGAAGCAATTGGGGGAAGAGGACAAGCAAGTGGGGGG
>CAYUFY010000278.1:0-7153 GCA_964443795.1 uncultured Anaerolineales bacterium
TGGAAGCCTCGGTTGATGTCAGAGAAAAATCCTCAGGGTTGGCTTCGCGCCGACCCGGGGGGATTGGTGGTTGCGCTTAAGCCGGTTTAACTTTTGTTGATTGGCGCTGACGCAGAACAGCGGCCACGCCCAGAATGACGACATTCACCGTCGCAAAACCTGCCCCAACCCCCAAGCCGCTCCGGGGCGCCGCGACCGTGATGGGGAAATCCACGACCATCGGCATCCCCGCCAGGGTTAAGCGCGCCTGAACAACCCACGCGCCCGCTTCAGGAATGACAATCTCTCCTGTGTATTCCCCCGCTTCCTCTCCTGGTTCCAGCGTCACCAGGGTCGGTGCGCCATGCGCGTCCGTCGTATGCCCTGTATCCGCTGTCGCCTGACCCATATCCATTCCGCCCATCCCATCCGTTGTCGTTTGGCCCATGTCCAGTCCAGCCACTACATCCGTTTCATCCGCTACCCCATTCGTTGCCAACTCCGTTGCCAGCACGATAACTACATCCTTCACCGGCTGTTGCTGAGCATCGCTTACTTGGATATGGACCGCGTTCTCGCCCACTTGGGCCGAGCTGGCAAAAACCAACGTCAACTGATAGCCGTGGACGGTTTGAGTATAACTTTCGCCTCCGCCGTCGGCCCGGGCCGCCCTAGAGAAAGTCAACAGCAAGAGCAACAAAATCAAAGCCAGATATCCAAATTTATGCGCGATATTTTTCATGGTTTATCCTTAAGAAGCGCGAACTATTAGATACATCGTATACTTGGCCGCCCCAATCGGATAGCGTCGTTTGGCGTATGACCAGCCAAGCCAAATAGCCTATGTCAAATGTCATAGTAAGCATATGACAATCATCGCTTATTCAAGCCAGTGGGTTCCGCTGTTGGGGGACGGCCTGACTTTGAATACGCCAAATGACGCACGCCGCTCGGCGCTTGGGCCGCTCGTTGATTTCTCGTAAACTGTACTTGGAGGCCAAAATGGTAACTGACCCTGTTTGCAGTATGACCCTCGACCCCACCCACGCCGCGACCTCGCGCCAATGGGCAGGCCAAACGTTTTACTTTTGCTCGCCCGCTTGCGCGGCGAAATTTGATGCCGACCCTGCCCACTATGCTCAGGCGGCCTCGGCGACGACGGGCGTGCCCACTGCGCCTGCGGCCTTTTCGCAACTCACGTTGCCGGTCAACGGTTTGCCCAAAACGGGCGGCGCGGCGCTCGAACGTTTGTTGCGCGCCCTCGCGGGGGTGAGCACGGTGCGGGTGAATTCCAAAGCCGGGCGCGTGCAAGTGAATTACGACCCCAAGCGCGTGACCGTGAGCGACATGCTGGACGTGTTGCGCGCGGCGGGCGTCACCCCCGAAACCCATCGGCTGCGTCTCAAAGTGAACGGTCTGTATTGTGCCGAATGTGTGGCGCGCATTGAAGCCGCCGTGCAAGCCACGCCCGGCGTCTGGGCCGCAACGATGAGCGCGGCGAATAATGAAGTGACCGTGGATTACACGCCTGCTTTGGGCGATGTGGCGCAGTTAAATCGCGCAATTGAGTCCGCCGGCCCCTACACCGCCGCCCGCGCCCCCGAAGCCTCTGCGCCCGAAATGGCCAACGCCGCCAACGCCGCCGAGCATGAATACCGCACCCTTATGCGCAAGTGGTGGGTGGCCGCCGCGATCGGTGTGCCCACGATGATTTTGTCTTACGCCAACCTCATCCCGGTTTTGCAAGATTGGTTTCCGCATGGGAGTGGCAACCAGCAAATGTTGTGGGCTGTGTTGAGCCTTGCCAGCCTGGCGGTCATGGTCTATTCCGGGAGCCAATTTTTTGTAGGCGCGTGGGAGGGCTTGAAGCATCGCACGGCCAACATGCACACCCTCATCGCGCTGGGCATTAGTGGGGCGTGGCTTTACTCCAATGTCGCGCTGATTTTTCCGCAAATCTTCCCCGCCAAAGAATTTGTGGATGTGTACTTTGATGTGTCAGTGGTGGTGACGGGCTTGGTGGTGCTGGGCCTCGCGTTGGAGATTCGGGCCAAAGGCCGCACCTCCGAAGCGATTCAAAAATTGGTCGGCTTGCAACCCAAAATCGCCCGCGTCATCCGCGCTGGCAAAGAGATGGATATGCCAGTGGATGAAGTGCTGGTCAACGATTTGGTCATCGTGCGCCCTGGCGAGAAAATCCCGGTGGATGGCGTGGTAACCGAAGGCAGTTCCGCCGTAGACGAGTCTATGATTACGGGCGAGTCCCTGCCGGTCTCCAAAAAAGTGGGCGATGCCGTGATTGGCGCAACGCTCAACAAGACCGGTGCATTCACCTTCCGCACGACGAAAGTGGGCAAAGAGACGGCGTTGGCAAACATCATTCGCTTGGTGCAAGACGCGCAAGGGAGCAAAGTGCCCATTCAGCGCATTGTGGACCAAGTGTCGCTGTACTTCACGCCCGCCGTGATGATTGCCGCTATTGTGGGCTTTGTCATCTGGTACGACTTTGGGCCGCAACCTTCGTTTACCTACGCCCTCATTGTGGCGGTGACGACGCTCATCATTGCCTGCCCGTGTGCGCTGGGGATGGCGACGCCCATGAGCCTGACCACGGGTTTAGGATTAGGGGCGCAGAACGGCATTCTCATTCGCTCCGGCGAAGCCCTGCAAAGCGCCGAGCGGCTGGACACGGTGGTGTTAGACAAAACTGGCACCATCACCAAAGGCCAACCGGCGCTCACCGATGTCGAAGTGGCGGCGGGTTTTCAAGCCGATGAGGTGTTGCGTTTAGCCGCTTCCGTCGAGAAATCGTCGGAACATCCATTGGCGCAAGCGATTGTCACCGGCGCGCAAACGCGCGGCCTCCCATTAACGAACGCCACGGCCTTTGACGCCATTCCGGGTCACGGGGTGGCGGCGCAAGTGGAAGGCAAAGCCGTACTCATCGGCAACCTCAAGTTGATGACGCGCGAAGGTATGGCGCTCAACGGCTTGGAAGCCCGCGCGCTGGCGCTCGCCGAAAACGGCAAAACGCCGATGTTTGTGGCGCTGGATGGGGTGGCGGCGGGCGTGCTGGCCGTCGCTGATACCGTGAAAGATGACTCGCGCGCGGCCATTGCGGCCTTGCAAGCGATGGGCTTGGAAGTCGTCATGCTCACCGGGGACAACACCCGCACCGCCAACGCCATTGCCAAACAAGTGGGCGTGACGCGCGTCCTCGCCGAGGTATTGCCGCAGGATAAAGCCTTCAATGTGCAGAAATTGCAACGCGAAGGCAAAAAAGTGGCGATGGTGGGCGATGGCATTAATGATGCCCCTGCGCTGGCCCAGGCCGATGTGGGTTTGGCGATTGGCACGGGTACCGATGTCGCCATCGAAGCCGCCGACATTACCCTGATGCGCGGTAGTCTGTGGGGCGTGGTCACGGCGATTCAACTCAGCCGCGCCGTCATGCGTAACGTCTATCAAAATTTGGTGGGCGCGTTCATCTACAATCTCGCTGGCGTTCCGATTGCGCTTGGGGTGTTGTATCCGTTCTTCGGTATTTTGCTCTCGCCCCTCATCGCGGGCTTGGCGATGGCGTTTAGCAGTGTCACCGTGATTAGCAATGCCAATCGGCTGCGCGGTTGGAAATCTAGTCATTGATGATTGGCGATTGCTGATGGTGGATTGCAATCACCAATCACAAATCAGCAATCAACCATGGAGAATTGGTTATGACCCCTGACAAAATTTTCGTGACGGTTCTCGGCCTAGTTGCCATCGCCTTCACCGTTTGGTTTTTTTGGCTGAACAAACGGGTGGGCCTGCGGGCGGTGGTCAATAGCGGTGGTTATCAAGAGGTCATGGTCTTGGTCAAAGGCGGCTACACGCCGGATGTGATTGTGCTGGAAAAGGGCAAGCCCGTGCGCCTCAACTTTGTGCGCGCCGAGTCGGCCTCCTGTTCCGAAATGGTGCTCATCCCCGATTTTAAAAAGAGTGCGCAACTCCCGGAAGGGCAAACGGTGGCAATTGAGTTTCTGCCAGAGCAAGCGGGTGAGTTTGAATTTCAGTGTCAAATGGGCATGTTGCGCGGCAAATTGATTGTGGAGTGAAAGGAGCTTCGTATGAACAAAAAACGCGTTTGGCTCATGTTAGCGATGTGCTTTATCCCGCTCGGCGCGTTAGCTGTCATCACGCTCTTCAACATCCCCCTCAACGGTGTGGTGTGGTTCGTGCTCGTGGCGCTCTGTCCGCTCTCGCATCTGGCAATGATGTGGTTGATGCCTCACACTCACACCGACACCCCAGCCCAACCGCCAGCCCTCCCGTCGCATGACCACGCCGCTCACTGACCCCCGTCCGCGCACCGTTTGCGGCGGCCTTCTCGACCATCCGACGCTTTACCCCAGCGCGGAGTATGGCGGGCAAACGGTGTATTTTTGCTTGCGCGCGTGCCAGCGCGTCTTTGAACAAGACCCTGACCGGTTTATCGCGGGTGAGATAGCCCATCCCGCTGAAGAAGATGCCGCCAGCGCCTCAGATTGAATGATTTTCATCTCAGAAAAGCCGGTTCCAACGATGACTGCCTCTTCCCAGCCCCCATCCTACATCCCCGCGTTAAGCCATGACCGCCTCACCCCGTTTTACGACCATGTGATGGGCCTCTTTATGCGCGAAATGCAATTCAAGCGCCGCCTCATTGAGCAGGCGGCCCTGCGTGCCGGGCAACGGGTGTTGGATGTCGGCTGCGGCACGGGGACACTGACTATCCTGCTCAAACACCTGCACCCGGAAGTGGAAGTGTTTGGCATAGATATTGACCCGCACATCCTGGCACTGGCGCGAGCCAAAGTGGTGCAGGCCCAAGTGTTGGTCACACTGGAAGAGAGTTCGGCTACCGCGTTGCCATTTCTCAATGCCAGTTTTGACGCGGTTTTTTCCAGCCTGATGATTCATCACTTGCCCACTAATGACAAACGGCGGCTTTTTGTCGAGGTGAAGCGCGTATTGAAACCTGGTGGGGGCTTCCACATTGCCGATTTCGGTGCGCCGCAGCACCTTTATGCGCGCTGGCTAAGCCCGCTGATGCGGCGACTTGAGCAGGTCGCCGATAACTTTGACGGCAAACTGCCCACGATGTTACGCGCCGCCGAATTTAACGAAGTGCGCGCGACTACCCACTTTCTCACGCCGTTTGGCACGCTCACGTTACTGCAAGCCCAAAATTAAGAATATGACCTGGCTCACCCGTCCGGCGCGATTGTTGCTCTTTCGGTTTGTGTCGCGCGGGTTGTTGGTGGCAACGCTCATCCTCCTCATTGTGGTCAATGGGTTGACCTATTTGGAACGGGAAAATTACCTGCGGCATATCATCGAGACCACGCAGGAACGAGTGGCGCGTTTAGCCGACCATTTAGCTCACCAAACCCCCAACCCAGATACCACTTTGCATGAGGCGCAAGGGGCCGATGACCTCTCGCCGCTCCAGACACGCGTATTGCAAGAAACCCAAAACAGTGGACTACTGCGCTTAGATGTGGTGGACACCAATGGGTCATTGTGGCCTCCAGTGCGGTGACGCAAGTGGGAACGTTATCCACCGCCCCGGAGGTGGTACAGGCTCGCGCAACCCAGCAAATTATTAGCCAGGTGCTGGGCGCAGAGGGCAACTCCTTCTTGCATTTTGCCGCTCCCTTAGCCGTCGGCCCAGAAACCTATGTGGTGTTGGTTGACCAATCTCTGACTTCAATGGATGCGCTGACCCAAAACAGTCGGCTGGCTATCACCATCACGCTGACGTTGGGGTTTGTCCTGATGTTTGGGCTGTTAGGCGTGGTGGTGTATCGGGCCGGTTTAGAAGTTGAACACCACCAAAGTGCCCATGAGCATATCAAGAGCGTGTTGGGGCGTTACGTTTCACCGGCGGTCGCCGAACAAATTCTTGCCGAGGGCGATTTGCAAACGGCGGGCGAACGCCGCGAAATTACGGTGCTTTTTGCGGATATTCGGGGTTTCACCGCCATCGCTGAAAAATTGCCACCGGAACGGGTCGTCGCGTTGCTCAATGATTATTTGGCGGCCATGACCGAAGCCGTGTTTCAGCACGGCGGCACCGTGGACAAATTTTTGGGCGATGGCTTGATGGCGGTCTTTGGCGCACCCCTCGCCTATGCCGACCATGCCACGCGGGCGTTGGCGTGTGCTCAGGCGATGCAAACGGCGTTTCGGAAACTACAACCCCGCTGGCAAGCGCAAGGGGTGTCGCGCCTGGGGCTGGGCGTTGGGTTAAGCACGGGGGAGGTGATTGTTGGGAATATCGGCTCACGCCAGCGGCTGGATTACACAGCGATTGGCGATGCGGTGAATACCGCACAACGCCTACAAAGTTTGGCAACCGACCATCAAATTCTCCTCAGTGCCGCCACCCGCGCACAACTTACAGCAACCCCGCTTACCTCGCTAGGGCTACAACGGCTGAAGGGGAAACGGGAATTGGTGGAAGTCTTTCGCTGGCAAGCCGAACCCGAATAAACGCCAAAGCGTGTCATCAAATGTCATTTCGCCAATCGCATTTTGTCATGGGGTATCCCCCGCAAAACGGCGCTTTCGGAGAAGGGTGGGAGCGCGTATGCTGTATCTATGGCTGTGACCATTTAAGGAGAAAACTTTTATGTGCAAGAACAACTGGCTACGGGGAATTATCTTGTTTGCGGGGGCCGCTTTGCTGCTTGCGGCGTGCGCCCCGGCTTACCCGTTGATGCCAATGGGGGGAGGCAGGATGAATGGCAACCACATGGGGGGGATGATGGGCAACGGAAACATGGGAATGATGGGCCAATCCCCTGTCAATGTGCCAACCCTCGTGCCGACCCCCATTGGGGCTACGCCGGTGCCCGTAGATGAAGAAATCGCCCTGACCACCCTCGGTTCGCAGTTTCAACCCGCGCTTGTCACGGTGACGGCGGGCGAAACGGTGCGTTGGCGAATCAGCAACCAAGACCCCGTTCTTCACAATTTTCTCAGTGAAGCGGCAAGCATTCCGTATGTGCCCCTCCCAGCCAATGCTTCACAGGAAGTGGTCTGGCAAGCCCCAGCGGTTGCCGGAACCTATACGGCGCGCTGCACCCTTCATCCAGGGATGACCGATTGAAACCCGCCGCAAGCCACAGGGCTTCCAGCCCTGGTGGATAAG
>CAYUFY010000279.1:0-7095 GCA_964443795.1 uncultured Anaerolineales bacterium
GAAGCCAAAAAGAAAAAACCCCAAACCCCAAAGCCCAAATTTCAAAAGGGGGGGGGCAGGGGGGGGGGGGGGGGGGGGGGCGGAATTGGGAATTGGTAATGGGTAATTGGCGATTGCGCTCAGGAGGGCCAGTAGGCAAGCCGGGGCGAGCAGAATGGTCGTGAGGTGATTGGTCATGCTCAGGCCGAAGAGGTAGGCCAATAAATAGACCCATCGCCAATTACCAATGACCAATAACGATTTTTGTGTGATGACCAGACACAGATAAAGAATGCCCGCCACAAACGCGGCATTGAGCGTATAGGCTTCAACTTCGACGGCGCGCGACCAGAGCGTGGGGGAAAGCCCGAAGGTGAACCCGGCGAGAAGGGCGGTGAGCGGTGAGCACTGGAGTTGGCGACACACACGCGCGACTAACACGGCGGCCAGCGCGCCGAAGAAGGCGGAGGTGAGGTTGGCGCGGAAGGCCAACGTGCCGCCCACTGGGAGCCAGGTGAAGAGTTTGCCGACAAGCATGAGGAGCGGATAGCCCGAGCCATGCGCGATGCCGAGACGGGCAATGCCGACCTGGAATTCAAAGGTGTCGGCTTCCCCGACGGTGGGGGCGAGGGTGAGGATGTAGAGGGCGAAGGTGAGGAGGAAGAGGAGGAAATCCCAAACGCCAAATCCCAAACCCCAAAGTTCAAACTTCAAACTACTTAATGGTTGAGCTGGGGAGTGAGGGAGCCGGGGAGAGGTGAACAGGAATAAAGTGAAAAGGGCGGGCGCGGCGAGGAGGAGGGTGAGGGCGCGGAGGGGGTTGAGGTCGGGGGCGAGGAGGTTGAGGAGGGGGAGGAGGAAAACCCCAAAGTTCAAATCCCAACCCCCAAAATTCAAAGGCGGCGGGGGAGCCAGCGTATCCCGCCGGGCGCGGAGAGAAAACGCGAGGGTTGCAATAAGCAGGCCCGAGATAAGACTCAGCGCGAAAACGGAGAAGGGCTGGGTCAGGCTTTCAAAAACAATCGGGTTAGTTTCAAAGAGATGGCGCGCGAGGGCCAAGCCATAGCCTCCCCCACACAGGGCGGCCCAGAGCAAAGGGAGGCGTTTCACGGGGTAGTGGGTTGGGCCGCGTCGGCGGCTTTGAGGCGGAAGTAGGCGTTGAGAACGGCGTTGGCGATGGGGCCAGCGGTCTTGGAACCTTCGCCGCCGTTGTAGACAAAAACGATGACGGCGATTTCGGGATTCTCGTATGGGGCGTAGAGATAGACCCACGAATGGGTCGGCCAGGCCCCTGGTTTGCATAGACCTTTGGGGTAAGCAATTTCGTCGCAGTATTCGGCGGTGCCGGTTTTGCCCGCGACGTTGATGCCCGGCACGTTGACAATGGGAGTGTTTTCTTCGCCCGCATAGACGGCGATGTTGCCAGAGAGGGTGCCGTCTACAACGACTTTGCGCATGCCGGCGTGGAGCAGATTGAGGGAGTTGACCTGGAGCGGCACCTGGCGGATGACAATCGGTTGGGTATCCGTGACCATATTACCTTCGCCATCGAGAATTTTGTCCACGATGGTGGGTTGATAGAGGGCGCCATTGGTCGCAATGGCATTGAGGGCATTCATCATTTGGAGAGGGGAGGCAATGATATAACCCTGGCCCATGGAGGCGTTGTAGGTGTCGCCGGTGGCCCAGTTTTCGCCGTAGTTGATGCGCTTCCACTTGGAGTCGGGGACCAGGCCACGCGCCTCGGCGGGGAGCTCGACCCCGGTGTACTCGCCAAACCCAAAGAGTTCCATCCAATGCGCGAGACGCTCAATACCGAGGCCCTGTACTTTTTCCTCGGCCCAGCCGCCGCCGATTTTGTAAAAATACACATCGCAACTTTCGGCGATGCCGCGCAGGAAATCCACCTGGCCGTGGCCGGTGCGGAGCCAGCAGACAAAGTCTTTGGCCTTGCCGGGGTCGGCGGGAAAATATTTATTGCGGATGGTAATTTTGCCAGGGTCGGCGAGTTGGGTTTTGGGATCTATGACGTTCTCTTCCAGCACGCCCGCCGCCGTGACCATTTTGAAAACGGAGCCGGGCGGGTACAGGCCGCTCACCGCGTGGTTGATGAGCGGCTTAAGCGGGTCAAGCGAGAGCGGTTTGTAATAGGTCTCGTATTCAATCCGGCGGGCAAAGCGATTGTTGTCGTAGGTGGGCCACGACACCATCGCCAGAATCTCGCCGTTGGTGGGGTTCATGGCAATCACCACGCCGCTGGCCGAGCGGACTTGTTGGAAATATTCGTTGATGAAGTTCATGCGCCCGGTGAGCGCGGCCTCGGCGGCTTGTTGTAGGCGCACATCCACGGTCAGTTGGATGTTGAGGCCGGGCACGGTTTCGGTCTCGACGGCGAGGGTGCGTAATTCTTTGCCGGCTACATCTTCTTCGACGAGGCGACTGCCGTTCTGGCCCGCGAGAATATCCTGCATGGAGGCTTCGACGCCCGCCACGCCGATGCGATCCCGACCGGGTACCAGACCCAAACCGATGTAATACGCATAGGTCAGGGGAAACTCATTGGGGTCGGGAATGGGGGCCATGTAGCCAATGAGATGGGCGGTCAGCTCGCCGGAGGTGGAGAAGCCGCTAATGGAATAATCGCGCAGGGGCTCAACCAGAATATCCACGCCGGGCAGGTCGGTTTTTTCGCCGAGGATGATAAAGGCCGTTTCCTTATCAATGTCGCACTTAATTTTTACGGGCGAGTAGGGGGAAAGCCCGGCGCCCTCATCCACCAGGTCTTTGATGCCGCGCCCGGGCGTGCACGGCGATTGGGGCGTGGAGCCGGGCACCGTGATGGGCAGATCGAGCAATTCCGCGAGGCGGCGGTAGACGGCCTGGATTTCGGCGGGGTCAATGTTATCCAGCGGGTTGGGGTCGTCGGGCAACAGCGCCGGGATGATGACCGCCGTGAAGGAGGGCACGTTGCGCACCAGTTGCAAGCCGCGCCGGTCGTAGATGACTCCGCGCGGGGCTGGATCGCTCACCCGGGTGACGCGATTCTCGAAGGCGTCAGCGAGATATTCGGCATTGTCGGTGATCTGGAGTTGATAGAGCCGGGCAATCAGGATCACGGCTGAGACCAGCAGGGCCAGATAGAAGACGAGCAGGCGGAACGGCGAAGCGGGGCGGGCCATCTTACAGCTTCACCGGCGCAGGCTGCACCACAGCCTGCACCCAACGTAAAAGACTATACAGCGGGAACATGACGAATGTATTTAGCACAGCGGCGGGCAGGGTGATGCGGAGCAGGCTCACCGACCAGTTCACTGTCTGGCCGAGCACGGTCAATCCTAGCAGAGAAATGAAGTGGAGCCCAAACGTGCTAATGGCGGCGAGGGCGAGGGGGAGCAGAATGTGCGAGCGCCACAACCGCCCCTCGGTGAGGCTGGCCGCATACGTCAGGATGACCAGCGCCAGCGCATTCAGCCCCAGCGGCCCGCCCGAGAGCAAATCTAAAAACAGCCCGCCAAAAAATCCCCACAGTAAACCGCCTTCCCAATCGCCCGCCACGGTCCACCCGAGGGCCATCAGACAGACCAGATCAAGTGTGCCGCCATAGAAATGAAAATGCGCGACGAGACTGGATTGCACGACGGCGGCGACGGCGAGGAGGGGGAGACCGAGCAGGAGGGTCATTATCTCAAGGCGTGGTCGTGAACGGACTCAAATCGGTGGGCTTGAAGTTGAGGATAATGAGCGCGATTTCCAATTGGTTGAAATCCACCCCGGGGGTTACATCGGCTTGTTGTAAAACTTCATAGTTGAGTTGTTGTACCGCGCTCACGGCGCCAATGGGGATGCCCTCGGGCAGGGTGCCGCCCAGGCCGGAAGTCACGACCATCTCCCCCGGCGCGATGGCGGCTTGTTGCGAAATGTATTGCATGACCACCCCGCCCGCCAATTGCCCCACCACCACCCCGCGCTCCCGCGAGTTTTGCAAAAGGGCATTCACCGCCGAGTTGGGGTCCACAATCAATTGCACTTTGCACGCCTGACTGGTCACTTCCACTACCGTGCCCACCAAACCCGCCTCTGTGACCACGGGCATATCGCGGAAAACGCCGTCATCCGAACCCCGGTCGAAGATGACGTATTTGAGAAACGGTGAGGGGTCACGCCCAATCACGTTCGCCGCCAAATACTCATTTTGCGGTTGGGTGCGGGCATAGTTCACCAGGCCGGAAAGTGTCTGAACAATAGCTTCGTTTTCTTCGAGGGCTGTAACGCGCGCCTGCAAGCGCGTCACCTCGGCTTGTAACCCGGCGTTTTCCTGTTGGAGGGCTTCCAGGTCGGGATTGCGCTGGAAGATGCCCGCCACATTGCCCCACAACTGGGTCACCGAGCGTTGCATGGCGGTGAACGGCAGACTCACCACATTGGTCAGTCCCCGGAGACTGCCCGCGCGGCTTAGCCCGACCAGCGCCACACTGATGACGATCAGACTAATGACCAGCGCTGTGCGTTGGGGCAACCGAGACATGTTGACAAGGGTGAAGGACAAAGGTTGCCGGATGAAAACCGAAACTTTTCATCCATCAGCCCTCATCCTTAATGACTCACCTTCCGCAACGGGCATGCCCGCGTGCTCGTTGCGGACATGCTTGTGCGTAACATGAGTTAATGAGTCGTGCTACCGCGTTCCAGCCCGACCAGCAAATTCTTGAGATTATCGAAATCTTCGAGGATGCGCCCCGCCCCCCGAGCGACGCAGGTCATGGGGTCATCGGCCACCCAGACCCGGATTTTAAGTTCTTCGGATAAACGCTCGGTCAGGCCGTGTAATTGCGCGCCGCCCCCGGCCACGCACACCCCGCTCTCCATCAAGTCCGCAATAATCTCCGGCGGGGTCTCATCAATCGCATCCTTGATCGCCGCCACGATGGTGTTCACCGATCCCGCTAGGGCCTCGCGGATTTCAATGGACGACACCTCCACGGCCTCGGGCAAACCGGTCACTAAATTCCGCCCGCGCAAGGTCGCGGTTTTCTCTTCCCACAGCGGATGTGCCGACCCAATCGAAATCTTCACCTGTTCGGACATGCGTTCGCCGACCAGCAAGTTATATTTGTTCTTGGCGTATTGAATAATATCCTGATCCATCTCATCGCCCGCCACGCGCAACGAGCGCGAGAGCACGATGCCCCCCATGGAGAACACGGCCACTTCCGTTGTACCGCCGCCGATATCCACAATCATCGAACCGCGCGGTTCGCCCACCGGCAAGCCGGCCCCCAGCGCCGCCGCCGTCGGCTCCTCAATCAAATAGGCCTCGCGCGCCCCCGCCGCGATGGTCGCATCATACACCGCGCGTTTCTCCACCTCCGTCACGCCCGAGGGAATCCCCACCACCACGCGCGGGCTGGGCACCGGCACCAAACTCTGCTCATGCGCCTTGCCAATAAAATACTCCAGCATCGCCTCGGTAATCTCGAACTCCGAAATCACCCCGTCACGCAAGGGCCGCACCGCAATAATATTGGCCGGAGCGCGCCCCGCAATCTCCTTCGCTTCCAGCCCAATCTTTACCGGGCGCTTGGTTTTCTTGTCAATCGCCACCCACGACGGCTCGTTGATGACAATCCCCTTACCGCGCACGCAGACCAGCGTATTCGCGGTACCGAGATCAATCCCGATATCCAGCGAAAACAGCCCCCACAACCAGCGGAGCATGGGTGAATTGAGAATCGCATTAAAAGCCATAGGCGCCTCACGCTAAACTGCACGTGACGGGCGATTATACCACCCGGACAAAAGGTCACAAATTACGACCTATGTCAACTTGGGGCTATAATCCCCGGTATGGACTTGCCCGCCCGCGTTCTGCGCTACATTAACCAAGCCGATTTACTTCCCCCGAGCGCGAAACTGCTCCTCGGCGTTTCCGGCGGCCCCGACAGTTTGTGCCTGCTCGACCTGCTCGGCGCCCTACGGGAGACCCTAACCCCTCACCTTTACGTCGCCCACCTCGATCACGGCCTCCGCCCCGAGTCTCCCGCCGAAGCCGCCTTCGTCCGCGCCGAAGCCGAAAAACGCGGCCTGTCTTTTTTCACCGAAACCGCCGACACCCGCGCCCATGCGCTGACCCACAAACAATCCCTAGAAGAAGCCGCGCGCGAACTCCGTTACGCCTTTCTCGCGCGGGTCGCGTACACGGTTGGGGCCGCGCACATCGCTGTGGCCCACACCGCCGACGACCAAGCCGAGACCGTCCTCATGCACTTCCTACGCGGGGCGGGCGTGGCTGGCCTGCGCGGCATGTTGCCCAAAACTGAAATTGGAAGTTGGATGTTGGAGGTCAGAAGCCAGAATCTCCAGCCTCTGACCTCTGACCTCTCTCTTCTCAATTCTCCCCTCTACCTCCTCCGCCCCCTCCTCACCACCACTCGCGCCGAAGTCGAAGCCTACTGCGCCGAGCAGGGCCTTACCCCGGTGCATGACTCCACCAACACCGACCTCGCCTACTTCCGCAATCGCCTCCGCCACGAACTCCTGCCCCAACTCGAGACTTACAACCCCAACATTCGCGCCAACCTGCGGCGGCTAGCCGAAGTCATGGCGGGCGAACATGAACTCCTCCGCGCCCATACCGAACAATTGTGGCGCACCCACGCCCGCCCCGCCCCCGACCGCGTGACCTTCGACAAAACGGCGTGGCGCGCGCTCACCCTCCCCGAGCAACGCGCCCTCGCGCGGGGCGCTGTCCACCACCTCCGCGCCGACTTGCGCGATATGGATTTCACGCCGCTCGACCAGGCTCTCCGCTTTACCCACACTGCCCAAGCAGGCCGCATCTGCGATGTATTCGCCGGATTGCGATTGTCCATCACCCCAACTTCCATCGTGATTGATACTTGGACCACCCCCGCCTCCCTGCCCAATGACTTCCCCCTCCTTACTTCCGCTGGACAACTGATGAATGGCTGGGCTTTCCTCGCCCAGCCGCTCCCCCAACCCGTCTTACCCGTGGGGGAGCCGGGCGGGGCGAAGGGGTTCGCCCTCTATGCCGAGATTGACGCTGATACACTTCCGTTGGGGGAAAGCTCCGGGGCAAGCGGGTTGAGCCTCCGCCCC
>CAYUFY010000280.1:0-7077 GCA_964443795.1 uncultured Anaerolineales bacterium
GACGATCTACACTAAATTCTTAGCCAAGTTGTCTCATTCCTATTGACACATTCCGAACTGAAACGCAAAACTTGGCAGATACCCACCGCGCATACCCTCGCGCCAAGCAAAAACTACTCCCGTTTTTCACCCCGCAACCGCGCCAACTCCTCCCGCAAGCGGGCTAGTTCCGCTTCGGCGGCCTGGCGAGCTTTGGCCTCGACCTCGGCGCGTTTTTCCGCTTCATCCAGTTGTGTGTAAAGTTCCAAATGCGCCTCCGCCAATTCCGACGGTGGCAGAAGCCGCGTGCCACTGGCGCGGTCAAATAATCTCAGTTCCCGGTCCGCCGGGCGCAGAACCAACCCCAGGGTCTGGCTGTTCAGTTCGCCACGTTTGGCGGGGATGGGTTGATATTGTTGGCGGGTCAGACGGAAACCCTGCAAAGGCGGTTGCAAATACTCATTGAGGGGGTCGAATAGAAAATACTCGCTCACCCCCAATTGCTCGTACAGCCGCCGCTTGAAATCTACATCCTCATCTTTTGTGCTTTGTGACGTTAGCTCAAAAATTACGTCCGGCGCTTTGCCCTCCTTCCACACAAACCACGACCGCCGCTCTTCGTGCGCGTTGGCCGCGCCAAAGGCCACAAACACATCCGGCGCGACCACTCGCTTGGGGTTGCCCTCCTCGTAGTACATGAACATATTCGCCCCCACATAGACATCGGCGCGATGGCGAAAAAAGGCCCGCAACATACTGTACAACTGCATCATCACATGAACATGAATGCCAGTCTCACCCATAGGCGCTCCATCCGAAGCCGGATATTCAATTGTGGTAATTGGAGATTTAACCAACATAGCGACCTCGCTTGCCAGCGATTATACTCCCGTTCTCAATCCTCTAATCGCCAATCCCCATTCCCCAATTACCCATTACAATCCCCCCCATGCCTTCGGTCGCCCTCAACGCCCACCTCCTCGCGGGCCGCGCTTCGTATCGCAGTGCAGGCATTCATCAGTACATCCACAACCTCCTGCGCCACCTGCCCGCCGCCGCGCCGGAGTTTAACTACACCGTTTTCGTGGGCGAAGGCCAGCCGGAGATGGACGGCGCGACGATTAGGCGCACGCGCCTCCCCACCGTGCGCCCGCTCATCCGCATCTTTTGGGAACAATTCATCCAACCGCTCGAACTTTTACGCCTCCGCCCCGCCCTCCTCCACTCGCTTGCCTTCGCCTCGCCGCTCCTCAACCCCGCGCCCGCCGTCGTCACCGTTTACGACCTCTCCTTCCGCATCTTCCCCGAGCGCTTCCTCCCCGCCCAGCGCCTCTACCTCAACACCCTCACCGCCCACTCCTGCCGCCGCGCCCGCCGCGTCCTCGCCATCTCTGAGAGCACCCGCGCAGACGTGATTAAACATTTTGGAATAGACCGCGCCCGCGTGGATGTGGCGGCCCCCGGCGTTGACCCCGCGTTCCGGCCTTTACCCGCGTCCCTCACCGATTCCTTCCGCGCCCAACAGGGATTGCCCAACCCGTTCATCCTCTACCTCGGCACCCTCGAACCGCGCAAAAACCTCGAAACCCTCATCCGCGCCTTTGCCGCCCTCCGCGCTCAATTCCCAATTACTAATTACCAATTACTTCTTGCCGGAGCTAAAGGCTGGCTCTACCATTCCCTCTTCGCCCTCGTCGAACAACTTAATCTCACCGACTGCGTCCACTTCCCCGGCTTCATCCCCCCCGAAGACTTAGTCCTGTGGTATAACGCCTGCGCTGTCTTTGCCTACCCTTCCTCCTATGAAGGTTTTGGAATGCCCGTGCTGGAAGCCCTCGCCTGCCGCAAACCCGTCGTCACCACCACCGCCTCCTCGCTCCCCGAAGCCGCCGGGGACGCCGCCCTGCTCGTCCCCCCCGGCGACGTGCCCGCCCTCACCGATGCCCTAACCCGCGCGCTCGCCCTGCCCCCCGACCACCTCGCCCTCGGCCCGGCCCACGCCGCCCGCTTCACCTGGGCCAACACCGCCGCGCAAACCGTCGCCAGCTACCGCCGCGCTCTGACTCCCCCTCTCCCGCGCGCGCTTACTCCCCTCTCCCAGCGGGAGAGGGGCCGGGGGTGAGGGCGAGCTTCCATGACCAAGCGCACCCGCACCCTCCTCCTCACCCTCCTCCTCGACATTGTCCTCATCAACGTCGCCTTCGCGCTCGCCTATTACGGACGCTATGAACTGCAACTCTTCATCCCGGTGGATGAGTTCAACATCGCGCCCTACACGGCCTATCTCTCCTTTCAAGTCTGGTATACCGGGTTACTGCTCCTCTTTCTCTACATTGATGGCGTGTACGTCCCCCGGCGCGGCGGCAGTTGGTTCGAAGACCTCTACCGCATCGGCAACGCCACCACCACCGTCACCGTCATCCTCATCGCGGCCACCTTCATCGTGCAACCGCTGTTCTATTCGCGCCTGCTCCTCATCGAATCGGCCCTGGTCACCATCAGCCTCCTCAGCGGCGCGCGCCTGACCCGGCGGCTGGCTCAGGCCCAACTCCGCCAGCGCGGCCAGGGCGTGGACCGGGTGCTCATTGTGGGCGCGGGCGAGATTGGCCGCGCGGTGATGCGTAACCTCGCCGCCCGCCCCGACCTCGGCTATCACGTGGTCGGCTTTGTGGATGACGACCCCGCCAAGGGCGACCTCGGACGGTTCAAAGCCCTCGGCAATCTCGACCAAATGGAAACGCTCCTCAAAGCCGAGCGCATTGACGAAGTCATCATCGCCCTGCCGTGGATGTATCAGCGCAAAATCATCAGCCTCGTGCGGGCGTGCGAGACCCTGGGGGCGCGGGCGCGCGTGGTCCCCGATCTGTTTCAACTCTCGCTCAACCGTGTGGACTTCGATGACATCGGCGGCATCCCGCTCATCGGCATCAAGGAGGCCACCATCCCGCGCGTGGGGCGCATTGTCAAGCGCCTGCTCGACCTCCTGCTGGCCGCGCTGGGGTTGGTGGTGGGGTTGCCATTCTGGGTGCTTCTAGGTCTCGCCATCCGGCTCGAATCGCCTGGCGCGGTCATCTTCCGCCAACAGCGCATCGGCGAGAGCGGTCGGCCATTTGCGGTGTATAAATTTCGTTCCATGCGCGCGAGTGCCGAGGCCGAGCGCGCGCAATTGCAGGCGCTCAACGAGGCCGATGGCCCGCTGTTCAAAATTAAAAACGATCCGCGCCTCACCCGCGTCGGGCGCTTCATCCGCCGCGTCAGTCTCGATGAGGTTCCGCAACTGCTCAATGTCTTGCGCGGCGAGATGAGCATTGTCGGCCCACGCCCCGGCCTGCCCGAGGAAGTGGCGCAATATCAGCCCTGGCACCGGCAACGGCTGGAGGTCTCGCCCGGCCTCACCGGGCTGTGGCAGGTCTCGGGCCGCAGTGATTTGTCATTTGACGAAATGTGCCTGTTGGATATTTACTATATCGAAAATTGGTCATTGGGGTTAGACTTAACCATCATGCTCCGCACCATTCCCCGCGTGTTATTGGGGGACGGCGCATATTAGGATGTCAGGCATCCAGTGTGCCTGTTCACGCTTCACTTTTTACTTTTCAGCAGGAGATAACCATGCCACTTCACATCATCATCGGCACGCAATGGGGCGACGAAGGCAAGGGCCGCATCACTGACCTGGTGGCGCATGGCGCGCACATCACGGCCCGCTATTCGGGCGGCGATAATGCCGGCCACAGCGTCACCGTCGGGCGGCAACTCTTCAAGTTAAATCTGCTCCCGTCGGGCCTCATCCAACCGGGCGTGGTCGGCGTGCTGGGCAACGGCATGGTCGTCAACCCGGCGCGGCTCATCGAGGAGATGGTCAAACTGCGCGAGGCCGGGCTCGACATCACCCCGGCGCGCATCAAAATCTCCGCCGCCGCGCACCTCATCACCCCGGCCCATCTGGCGCTCGACCGCGCCGAGGAGACCCGCCGCCACGCCGAAACCGGGAGCAAACTCGGCACCACCGGGCGCGGCATCGGCCCGGCCTACACCGACAAAATCTCACGGCACGGCGTGCGCCTCGAAGCACTCCTCGACCCCGAGCATCTCGGCGACCGCATCGCCGACGAGATCCATAGCGACAACGAACTTCTCGAAGGCGTTTATCACCAGCCGCCGCTCGACCTAGCCGCCATCGCCGCCGAATACACCGAATACGCCCGGTGTCTCGCGCCCTACATCACCGACACCTCACTCTATTTGCACGAACAACTGCAAGCTGGAAAAACCGTGTTGGCCGAGGGCGCGCAAGGCACCCTGCTTGATATTGACCACGGCACCTACCCCTTTGTCACCAGTTCGTCGCCCACGGTTGGCGGGGTGTTCACCGGGCTGGGCATCGGGCCGGGGGCGCTGGGACGCATCATCGGCGTGACCAAAGCCTTTCAAACGCGCGTGGGCGAAGGGCCCTTCCCCACCGAAGTCTTCGGCCCCGAAGCCGAGCGCCTGCGCGGCACCGGCGAAAATCCGTGGGACGAGTTCGGCACGGTCACCCGCCGCCCGCGCCGCTGTGGCTGGCTCGATCTGGTCCTGCTCCGCTACGCCATCCGCGTCAACGGCCTCACCGAAATCGTGCTCACTAAACTGGATATTCTCTCCGGCCTCAAGACCATTAGACTCTGCACCGGCTACGCCCTCGGCAATCAGACCCACGCCGAACTGCCCCTCGGCCCGACCGATCTTAGCCCCTTCCAACCGATCTATGAAGAAATGGACGGCTGGCCCGACGATGTGCGCGAGGCCCGCGCCCTCACGGACTTGCCCGCCCCCGCGCGCCACTACATCCAACGCATTGCCGACCTCACCGGCGTCCGCGTTTCGATGGTATCGGTCGGCCCGGAGCGGTCGCAGATTATTCATATAAGTGTGTAAGTACCCCCTTACCCACTTACCCACTTCGCGCCATGCCTAAACTCTTCGCCCACCGGGGCGGCCCCCGCTACGCCCCCGAAAACACTCTCGCCGCCTTCCGCAACGCGCTCGCCATCGGCGTGGATGGTTTCGAGTTCGATCTGCAAATGAGCCGCGATGGCGAACTCATCATCATGCACGATGAGACGGTTGACCGCACCACCAACGGGCGCGGCCCGGTGCGCGACAAAACGCTCGCCGAACTGCGCGCCCTCGACGCCGGGCGCGGCGAACCCCCGCCCACCCTGGCCGAGGTCATTGCCCTCGCCCAAAGCGCCGGGGTGTGGATGCTGGCCGAGATCAAATCCCCGCATCTCTACCCGGGCATCGAGTTAAAAATCCTCCACGCGCTCACCGCCGCGAACTATTTGGATAAGACACTCATGATGTCCTTTGACTGGAAGTCATTGGAACGGGTGCGCGAGCTCAGCCCGGCGGCCAAGATCGGCGCGCTTTATGATGAAAAAATGCTCACGGTCAGCCGCATCCCCGCGCGGGCGCAGTACGCCTGCCCGCTGGCCGATATTGCCCTCCTCAATCCATTCATGATCCGGCAGGCTCACCGCCAGGGGCGGGCGGTCTTCGCCTGGTTCTGGAAAACCGAGAACCCGCTTTTCTATCGCGGCCTCCACGCCCTGGGGGTGGATGGCCTCATCGCCGATGACCCGGTGGCGGTGAAAAAAACCCTGCATTTGTGACCCCTCGACTTTGAATTTCATAGGCTACGTAATGCGGGATGCGTATTGGCGTATCACGTCGCCTGTGTTCCCCCGCCCTTCATCTCGCTCTCAGTTGAAAAAGGATTTCCCCATGTGTCTGCGCGGCCTCCGTCGGTTGGATGCGTTCTTCATCCTGCCCCCCGACCCCAATCTCCATCCCGAAGTTGCCCGGAACTTTCGGCGCAACTTTCTCATGAACATGGGTGACATCACCACCTGGCTTTTCGGCGCGAGTTTTCAATCGGTCACCGCCGTCCTGCCGGTCTATGCCGCGCACCTCACCACCTCACCCATGCTGCTGGGTCTGATCCCGGCCTTCACCGATGCGGGGTGGTTCTTGCCACAACTCTTCATGGCGCCCTACGTGGAACGCCTGGCGCGCAAACTGCCATTGGTCACCGTGCTGGGTTTCATTGAACGCCTGCCCTATATCGTTCTGCCCTTTGCCGCGTTGTGGTTCCACACCTTGCCGCAAGGCACCGCCACCTTTTTATTTATGCTGTTGATTCTGTGGAAGGCGGTGGGGAGCGGCATCGTGGCCAACGTCTGGCAGGAGCTGATCGCCAAGGTTATCCCGGTCTCCCACCGGGGCCGCTTCTTCGGGTGGGGGCATGTGTTTGGGCAATTCTTTGGCATTGGCGGCTCGGCGCTGGCGGCGTATATCCTCGGCCGTTATCCCTACCCGCAAAACTTTGCCATTAGTTTCGGGGTGGGCGCAGTGGGGATTGCCATCTCGCAGTTCTTTGTCATGCAGACTCGAGAGCCAGCCATCCCGCCGCCGCCCCAACCCCCACACTCCAACCGCGATTACGCCCGCCGCTTGTGGGGCATCCTGCAATCTGACGCTAATTTTCGCAACTATCTCATCAGTCGTTGGTTTGCCTATAGTGGCGGCATGGCGCAGGGCTTCATCGCGGTGTATGCCGTCACCCGGTTTCACCTGCCCGACTCGGCGGCGGCGATTTACACCGGCATTCTCTACGCCGCGGGCGTGGCGGGATATGCGGTGTGGGGCTCACTTGGCGACCGCATCGGCCACAAGCGGGTGATGGAAGTCGCCGCCTGTCTGTGGCTCATCGCGTTGGGCGTGGCGTTGGTCTCACCCAGCGAATGGGGTTTCTATCTAGTTTTTTCGTTGATGGGTTTTGGGAACGCGGGCGGCGTGCTCTCGGACTTAAATATCGCGATGGAGTTCGGCCCCGAAGCTGAGCGCCCCACCTACATTGGCCTGGCCCGCACGACCACTGGCCCCGTGCTGTTGGCCGCGCCCCTCATTGGCGGTTGGATTGCCCAGACGTGGAGTTACCCCACGCTGTTTGCGGTCTCGCTCGTGTTGGCCATTGGCGGGGTGGTGGTGCTGGCCGTGAGCGTGAAAGAGCCGAGACACCTCGCCAAAAATGCGGCTGTTTCCAGCGCGATCTAG
>CAYUFY010000281.1:0-7075 GCA_964443795.1 uncultured Anaerolineales bacterium
CGCCGGTGCGATTGGCGAATTCGAATGCGGCCAAACGGCGCGGGGAAGGGTCCTGACCGCGCAATTCGTAGGCGGTGCGGGTGCGCTCAATGTAGCGGTCCGCCGGGGTCGCCGCGGCCAGGGCCTGGACCTGATTTTCGGCCAGGGTGGTGAGTTCTTCTCCGGTGGCATTAAGCAACTGGAGCATATGTTCCACCGCCGGGCGCACCATTTCATCGTGAGTGGCCAGAAGCTCTTTCAAATAGACCCGGATGGCCTCATCATTCTCCTGGCGGAGCGCGCCGCGGGCCCGGTCGCGCCACAGGTTGGAGGCATCGGCCAAGCCCCGTTGTTTTTCATATAGCGCTTCCCGTTCGGCGAGTAAGAGCGTCTGTTCGGCGCCGGGCGCTTTCATGATTTTCTGGCCCAGTGTCTGCAACTGTTTGCCGATGTCGCCAAACTCATGTTGAACAGCATCGGCTTTCCGATTCAACACTTCTTGTACTTGCCGAAGTCCTTGACCAAACATTTTAGCTTCTCCTTTTCCCCCGCCCATAAGTAGGCGGGGACCATCGGACTGAAAGCCTACTTTAATGCCGCCGACTGCCACCCCCACCGCGCCGCCGGGGCCCGACCGGGCCACCACCTACCCCGAAGGCGCCCAACTTGCTTTGATACCCCCCGGGGGCCTTCGGCAGTTTCAAGGCCTGGCTTTTGGGTTTGCGGTCAGCGGTGGAAAAAGCGCTAAGCTGGCTTGAGGTTGACGAAGTGCCAGTGGCCGGCCGCGGTTTGGTTGCCTTCACCGTCAGCACTTGGTCGGACAGGGAATAAGCGTGAAACAGCTCAATCGCCTTCTGGGCCTCAGCGTAGGTGCTCATGGTGACGTAAGCAATGCCTTTCGACAGGCCGCTGTTCTCATTCTTGACAAGTTGAGTCGAGACGACCTTGCCCGCTTGCGTAAATAACAGGCCAATCTCCGTTTCGGTGGTTGATTGAGCTAAATTGCCCACATATAGTTTGACTTCCATGACAGACTCCTTGGTTTAGAGCGAATTCTTATTTGGGTTCTACCGGATTTAACGGGAAACCGATGTAGGTCGGGCTTGTAGCCCGACACCTAACGCGGCAACAACCGTCGCGCTACACCCCCCATGCGGGGGGCAGGCGCGCGACCTACGTCAATCCCGTCAAAAACGTTACAGCCCTTATTTGGTTCACACCCGCGCAAGCGGGAATGACCGAGCATAAATCGAAAGCGCCTTGCGGACGCGAGACGGAAGTGCGGTTTCAAGTGGCATACTGCCACACTGCCACGAAGTGACAGGCCGTGCCGGTCAGGACAAACAAGTGCCAGATCAAATGGTTGTAGCGCACTTTTTCAGTTGCAAAGAACCCGACGCCGACGGTATAGGCCAGGCCGCCCGCCAACAGCCACAGCAAACCGGCCAGTGGCATACGTTGCCACAGGGGGCCGATGACGATTAAGAATAGCCACCCCATGCCCAAATAAATGCTGGTCGAGAGGACTGGGTAACGGGTGGCGCCCCCAATAATTTTGAAGGCCACGCCCGCCGCCGCGATTCCCCACACCAAACTCAGCAACACCCATCCCCAGGGGCCTCTCAGCACGCCCAGGGTGAAGGGTGTGTAAGTGCCAGCAATCAAAAGATAAATCGCCGCATGGTCGCAGACCATGAGCGCGTTCTTTTGGGGGCCGGGCGGCAGGGCGTGATAGATGGTCGAAGCCAGATACACCAGCACCATCGTCGTGGCAAAGACGCTCGCGCCGATGATGAAATTGACGTTCCCGCGTTGAATCGCCGTCGCAATTAGAAACAAGGCCCCGACCAATGCGGCGAAAAGCCCAATGCCATGACTGAGGCTGTTCGCTAGTTCTTCGCTGGGGGAGGGTTGATAGACGCTGGTTTGACTCATATTGACTGACCTGGTTGGGCGGCCTTTTGCCATAAAGGAGTTCGGGTTATGAGAATGCACTTCATCCGGTGAGCGGACATTATTGCAATGGGAACGAGAGTGGTTCAGAATTCACGACCCGACTGGCAACCCAAAAGGAAATAACGGCACCTGACAATTCAATGGCAAGGATAAGGTACAAGATCGGTCTGACCTCACCTAGGGCCAAAACGATGCCGACACCACGGATTATTGCATAACCAGCGAGAAAGAAAGCATTTGCCAGAAGACCCAAGCGCAACCGTTGCTGATGACCGGCACAAAAAGCAAGAAAAGCCGCTATGCCGAATACGGAACCGCCATACGTAGCGGCGAAGTCAATACGAGCCGTTGCTGTTGGGAGCAAGGTATCAACGGTTGCCGCCAGAGGTACAGGCACCAGTATCGCGGGTACGCCAAAGACTACAAAGAGTACCGCATAAAGCCACAGCACAATTCGCGCAAGGCGCAGTTGATTATTTGGGATTTTGACTCTGGGCATGGAAGTCTCCTTGGCTAGATACTCTTTGATTACCCTGAGTTCAACACAACCTTACAGCGAGCCGCCCAACGCCTGTTCGAGCAATTCGACGTATTGGTCCGGGCTGTAGAACGCTGAGGTGTGACCCAGATCACCCAGATTGACCATTTCCACGGCGCGGCCCAGGAGTTTTTCGTAACGTGGAATATACTTTTTACTCTGGGTCGGGTCGTTATCAGAACTGAGCACGATGACGCGCCCGGTCCAGTTTTGATAATCGGCGGGCTTCACGCGACCCGTGCGAATCCGGTCGGCGGCGACGGCAAAATGTGAGACGATATCGGCGCGGGCTAGGTCATTTTGCATTAGGGTATCGAGGGCCTCCCGCCAGTTGGCGCGCTCGGTTTCGGGCACGCTGAGAAACTTGAGCATGACGCCCGTCATCAGGTTTTTGAGAGTCTTTTCGGGCAGGTGGCGCGCTAGGGCAATGAGGGCAGACAGCACCGGCAACATGGCTCGGGGGTAATTCCCAGGGGCCGTGCTGGAGAGAATAAGGCGTTCGACGGATTTGACCTTGTGCGCCAGATAGACCTGCGCCAGCCCGCCGCCGTAAGATTGGCCTCCCAGCGTAAAGGTCTCCACGCCCTCGGCTTGCAGGATGGCATCGAATCCAGTGATGAACTCCGCATTCGTCTGCATGGGTGGATAATCTGGGGCGATGACCGTATGGTGGGCGGCCAGTTTTTCCAGAAAGGCGAAACCGAACGCCGCCCGGCGCACCCCGCCGGGGAGCCAGAAGATGGGGGCACCTGCACCCAGGCGGTAGTAACGCCAGGTTGTGTTATTGACAACGAGGTTCTTTCCAAATCGGTCAGAAAAACGGCGCATTTGCTCCAAAAGGGTCATTACTTTTTTTCCTACCTAAAAAAGAACACAACGCCTACAACCAGTACGCCCGCGAGGGGAGCCAGCGCGAATCCCTTTAATAGATTTATTGTCCACCATCGCGCATCCTTGTAGCCAGCCATGCCTTCAGTTCCCGGGAGCACACCGAGCGCAGGCCACAGGACCAGCAGAATCAGCCAGTCAATGATGACCGCATCAACGATGTTAAACACTGCCAAGATGATCACACTGCTGACAAAGATGGCGAGAAACGCTGGCGGCGTTCCGAGCACCAGTTCAAGCCGGGTTACGTCATAGGCCATCGCGGCGATCAGCACCCCAAAGAAGGCAATCGCGAACACGCGACGCTGACGCTTGGCCTTTTCGCTGACGGGTCCCCATTTGGCTTTGACATCGGGCGGGTATTTGGAGACCCACATCTCTTTATTGATCATCAAGCTGACCACGATCATTATGGTCAGAACGGTACTAAGCCCCATGCCGATGGCTAGACTTTCTCTGATAACAAATCCCCAATTCATTGGCTACCTCCAGCATAAAGGGGCGGATTACTTACTCAGCTTACGCACTGTCATGCCCGCGTGTTCCCGATAGAAGTCCTCGGGAATGACAGCGGGCATCCAAACCTGCAATGGATGCGAGCCGCTGGATGCCCGCCACGAGCGCGCGGGCATGACTGACAAGGCCAACTGCGTAAGGCGAGTTACTTATTGAACCCGGCTTTTATTTGCGCGGAGCACATTATTGTGATGCGCGTTGTCGCGCCAACTCATATTGCCGTGCAATCAAAAAGAGGGGGAACATGACGCTCACGGCGATAAGACCCGAAAGTAGCAGGTATACCCAGACATGGCGTATTCCGAGTCGGCGGGCTTCAATGACCATAAATATGAATCCCGCAACCACATACAGGATAATGTCATTGGTAAAGGACGCTACGGCGGGATTCGCGTAAAGCGCTGATATCCAACCGGCCACACCGCCATTCTGTGGCTGGAGGAAGAACACAACGTTATTGACCTGGGTTGTGACCAGCGCGACCACGGCGATGACTGCATACACAATGCAAAGTATCTTCTCGGAGCGGGTCATGTAAGGCTTCTCTGGCTCAGTTTCTCAAGCATGGTTCTCCCCGAGATACACCCCCGCTTCCTGAAAATCATGTTCGGTGGGCGACGCGATATGCGCCAACCAACGGATAACGTTTCTGACGATCAGCCATCCGGCTAACAGGATTCTCGAAGGTGTACGGGAGCGAATATTCATTGGGTCTTCGGCAAAGTTGTCATTGCGGCTACATCCATATGCCGTGGGTAACTCGAGCGGGCGAGCGCCCCCTGGGCTTGGCCGCGTCCCTTCTTGTACAAGAAGGGACGCGCCGACTGCACAAGTGTCTGCCGGACCAGCTATTCTCAGCCCACGCCCGCAAGCAACCGGCTAACCCTAAAGGGTGCTATGCGAAGCCTCGATTCCAGTTCAGATTGAGAATTACGGCTACCTGACCTTCACTACGCCGGGTCACGGCAGGGGGACAGCGATTTCCTTCTGGGCGGCCTCGGCCTCATACTCTTTTACCCGCCGCTTGAATTCGGCCTCGGCGTGCTCGCGGGTGTAACTATATTTTTCCTGGATCAGGCCGATGGTGATCTCAGCCTGCCCCGCCGCTTTATCTAAATCAGCATCGGTGAGCTTGTCCCACCACCCGAGGGCTTGACCGCGCATTTGCTTCCATTGACCTTCAGCAATATTTAGGGCGGGCGTCCAACTGTCGTTCTTCTTGCGCTTTTGCTTGGCGTCATACTGCGCCATCCGCTGGTTGAGTTCGGCTTCGGCGGTGGCGCGGGGGTAGCCATACTTCGCTTGCAGGATGTCGAGGAAGTTATCCAGCTTGCCTTCCACCTGCTTCAAATCCGCGTCGGTTAACTTGCTCCACCAATGCCGGGCCTGACTCTTGATTTGTCTCCATTGACCTTCAAATTCATCGTTGTTCATCGTGTGCTCATCCTAAATTCTGCTTTCGCTAAACTACCCCGGCTTTTAAGGACGCTCTGGGTAGTGAGGAGCGCCGACTTACCCCCAGTGTTGGCCCGCTGTCATCGTTTGCGGTTTCCGTAGGTCAGGCTACCTGTAGCCTGACGCCCTTAGTGTGCCGAAGACGGCGGGCGACAAGCCCGCCCTACAAAAGCGCAATTTGTGACCGCGCGCAGTATGTATTTGCAATGGGCCATGGTCAGGATAATTAGACGGTCGGGAGCGCCGCCCCCAATTGGGCCAGCAGACCGCGCACACCGCCCCCCGGAACGACTTGGCTTACAATCCGGCTGATCTTCCCGCTTTTAAACGTAAACTCGCAAAGTTCGGGCGGTGACTGGAAATGCTTGCCCGTGGCCGGGAGCGGCTGAGCCAGCATGGGCAAAGTGAGCGTCGCCATATGCGTCCCATTGATATGCAAAGTAACCGAGACTTTATTGCCCCGCTCGATGAAATTCTTTGGGTCAAATTGCCAGTTGGGGATGGCCTGGAGCAGGGCCTCCAATAACGCCAGATAGGCGGTTTTGGATAACGGGTCAGTGGCCGCACTTTCAAAAGTCATGTCCTCGGTCACCAAACCGGACAACTTTTGCATATTCCCAGTTTCGGCCACGGCCAGCGCTTCTCTCACGAATTGGGTATTACTTTGCATGGTAGTTTCTCCTGATTGTGATAAGCGGCCCTTGTTTCAGGCAAAAAGGCGCGCGGTTTTCAGCGCTGTGAATTACCCGGACTGGAGATGATTCTTTTGACGAACCTCAATCCGGGACAAGCGCCGTTTAAATTCCACGGCGAGACGCTTTTCGCGCATCTCGCGGAGTGACGCCATCCGCCGATAGAATTCCTCTTCGGCGGCTTTGCGGCTGTAGCCATACCGGTTTTGTAGCAGGCCAAGAAACTCGTCGAAATTGCCCGCGACTCGATCCAGATCGTCGTCGGTCAGTTGGCGCCACCACGTTTTAACCTGACCGCGCAGTTGTCTCCAGGAAGCTTCAAATAAATGTCTATTCACGGGGGGGGTCCTCAACGGTCGAGGGGGCCGCCTTCCGGATGCTTTCGGCCAAGACCCGCAGGCGTTCGGCCACCCGGTCGGGCGCCTCCCCCTTGCTGATAAATGTATCGGCCCCGGCCGAGCGGGCGGCCTGCTGGCGGGTGTCCAGGTGGCTGATGAGCACCACAATGATGGTGGTGGGGCAGGCCGCGCGCAATTGCGCGAGGGCCGTGACGGACTCGGGCGGGAGCAACCGCCACTCCACCAACAATATATCCAGGCGGGTGGCGGGCGCTTGGGCAAGGGTGGTCAGCCAGTCGGCGGCTTCGCCGACCACCTGCATATCGAGACTTTCTAATAGCAACCGGAGCGCCGAGCGTTCTTCCGGCAGACCATCGGCGATATAGATACGGGGGCGGAGCATAAGTTCATGCTATAACAAACTCTCCCCAGCCACATCCATCGGCTGGGGAGAGTTTGTCTCCACCAGTTGGGGGAGATCAAGCGGAGGAGCGGTTAGGCCCCGGTGATTTTGGCCGGGGCGCGGCGTATTTTTTGCGGCCGGTAAGTGGTGCCTTCCTTAATGGCGGTTTCCTTTAGCCGACGGATATGCTTACGTTGTCCTTTGGGTAGTCTTGGAAGTTTGGGCTGTGTTGTCATGGTGCGAACTCCTTGTGTTGGGTAGTGGTAACTTTGTAAGTGATGAATTTGAAAGACCTGTCAGGTGGGCGCCG
>CAYUFY010000282.1:0-7025 GCA_964443795.1 uncultured Anaerolineales bacterium
TCATACTACACTCTGACTATCTTCCTAGAAAACCTGACCGGTCTCAACGACCGGTCAGGTTTACCCCCAATTTCCCATGCCCCAACCCGCCGACTTCCTCTTCACCCACACCCGCGCCCTGACTCAAAACCCAGCCCAACCCCACGCCGAGGCGGTGGCCATGCAAGGGAACCGAATTGTCTTTGTCGGGAGCAACGCCGACGCGCAAAGTTATCGCGGCCCCGGTACACGGGTGGTGGATGGGCAAGGTGCGACGCTCATGCCCGGCTTTATTGACTCACACTTCCATTTGCTGTGGGGTTCGATTTGGCTGGGCAACGCGCAACTTTATGAAGCCGACACGCCCGAGAAGGTGGCCGCCACCCTCACGCAATTTGCCGCCGAACATCCCGACCAGCCCTGGGTGATGGGCAGTGGCGCGCGCTATGTGGTGATGCATGACCGCCACCAACTCGATGCCATTGTGAATGACCGCCCGCTCTATGTGGTCGCTTACGATGGACACACCGCCTGGGCCAACACCAAAGCGCTCGAGCTGGCAGGCATCTTGAACAGCGGTGAACCCACCGGGCCGAATAGCGTCATCGTGCGGGATGCCAGTGGCATCGCCACGGGCGAACTGCGCGAGGCCGGGGCGCAAGACCGCGTGCGGAATCTCATCCCCGCGCCGGATGCCGCGCGTCAGCGGTCACTCCTTCAACACGGACTCAAACTCATGGCCCGCGCAGGCCTCACCAGCATCCACAACATGAACGGCGAGATGGACGAACTCGGCTTGTACGCCGCGCTGGAAGACGTGGGCGAACTGAGCCTGCGCGTGTATGTGCCGTATCACATCAAACCCGAAATGCCCATTGAGAATTTAGCTGAGGCCGCGGCCATGTCGGAAGTGCGCGGCGATTTTGCGCGGGGCGGCGCGGCCAAGTTTTTCATGGATGGCGTGTGGGAGTCGTACACCGCCCTCGCGGTGGACCCGTATGCCGACGACCCCGCCACCCGGGGCGATTCGCTGTTCACCCTGGACCACTTCACCCGCATGGCCGCCGAATGTGACCGGCTGGGCTTGCAGATTTTTGTGCATTGTTGCGGCGATGGCGCGGTGCGGCGCACGCTCGACGGGTATGCCGCTATCCAAAAACTGAACGGCCCCCGCGACAGCCGGCATCGCGTCGAACACATCGAAGTCATCCACCCCGATGACTTGCCACGCTTCAAGCAACTCGGCGTTATCGCTTCCATGCAACCCCTGCATGCGCCGGCCACCGCTGGCCCCGAGGATGTGTGGCCCGCGCGCTCCGGCTCGGCCCGCTGGCCGCTCTCCTTCGCGTGGCGCACGTTACGCAACGCGGGCGCGCACCTCGCCTTTGGCAGTGATTGGCCCGTCGTCACCTTTGACCCAATGATGGGCGTGTATGCCGCGCTCAACCGCGCCCCCTGGCAACCCGGCGACCCCGACCAGCGCCAAATGCTCGCTGAGACTCTCGCCGGTTACACCCGCGATGCCGCCTACGCCGAATTCATGGAACACGAAAAAGGCCAACTCAAGCCCGGCCTGCTGGCCGATATCGTTTTGCTCTCTGGTGATTTGGAACAGACCCCGACGGAGGATGTGTTAAAGGTGAAGCCAGTGCTGACGATGGTGGATGGGAGGGTGGTGTTTGAGGGGTAATCAATGTTGACCTACGCCCTCCGCCGCACCCTCCAAGCCCTCCCCATCCTGCTCCTCCTGAGCGTGATTCTGTTTGGCATTGTGCGGCTCACCCCCGGCGGGCCGCTGGCGCAGGCCGAGCGCAACCCCAACGTCACCACCGAACAACTGGCGGCCATGCGCGCCCGGTTGGGGCTTGACCAGCCTTTGCCCATTCAGTACCTCAAGTGGGTCGGCGCGATGGTTCTGCAAGGCGATTGGGGCGACTCGATTAAGTTCCGCCGCCCGGTGACCGAGATGATTGCCGAGCGTATCCCCGCCACATTGCTCCTCGCGGGGTCCGCGTTTCTGCTCACGCTCATCGTCGCCATCCCCATCGGCGTGCTGTCAGCCACGCGCCCGTATTCATGGTTCGATTATCTCATCACGACGTTTACTTTCGTCGGGCAATCGGTGCCGGTGTATTGGCTGGGGTTATTGCTCATCATCGTTTTCTATCTCACCTTGCAAAACCCGGTCACGGGCCAACCCCTTTTTCCGGCGGGCGGCATGAGCACGGTGGGGCAGGAAAGCAACGTGCTCGATTTGCTCTGGCATCTCACGCTCCCGGTAATGGCGCTCAGCCTCGGGTGGATAGCGTGGTACTCGCGCTTCCTCCGCGCCAGTATGCAGGATGTTCTGCACGAGGACTATATCCGCGCGGCACGGGCCAAAGGCGTGCGCGAGCGCAATGTGCAATACAAGCACGCCCTACGGAACGCGCTTCTGCCATTGGTCACGCTCATGGCGCTGGATTTACCCACCGTGTTTAGCGGCGCGTTATTCGTCGAGACCATTTTCTCGTGGCCCGGCATGGGCCGCTTGTTCTGGGATGCGGCGCGGGGGCGCGATTACCCGGTGCTCCTCGCCGTCGTCATGGTCAACGCCGCGCTCATCGTCTTCTGCAATCTCTTCGCCGATTTGCTCTATGGCTTGCTCGACCCGCGCGTGAGGTATGAGTAAAGGTGTCAATTTGCGGCACAAGATTTTGGGACACAGATTTGCACAGAAATTAAAATCTGTGCGCATCTGTGAAAATCCGTGTCCAGATGATTTCCGCTGAATGTTCATAGTGACTTGATGGCTGAACTCACCCTCACCTCTCTCGCCCCCTCCGCCGAACCTGAGACCCTCACCGCGCTCGTGTGGCGGCGCTTTAAGCGGCATAAACCCGCGTTGGCCTCGCTGGTCGTCCTCGGCGTGCTTATCGTCAGCGCCCTCCTCGCCACGTTTAGCCCATACACTTCCACCCAGCAAGACCCGGCCAATGCTTTTCAATCCCCCTCGGTGGCGCACTGGTTTGGCACCGATGAACTGGGCCGCGATTTGTTCACGCGCATCCTCTATGGTGGGCGTATTTCGCTGGCCGTCGGCTTTTTCTCCACGCTTGTCACCCTCGTCCTCGGTTGCATTGTCGGCGCGCTCTCCGGTTACTACGGCGGCTGGCTCGACAACCTGCTCATGCGCGTCACCGACACCTTCCTCAGTTTTCCCACTACTTTCGTTTTGATTCTTCTCAGCGCGCTCCTCCGCGACCTGCCGTTCATCGGCATTCGCAACAGCGTGTGGCTCGTCACGCTCGTCATCGGCCTGCTGGCGTGGATGTGGCCCGCGCGGTTGGTGCGCGGCCTGTTCCTCGTCCTGCGCGAGCGCGATTTCGTGGCCGCCTCGCGCGCCCTCGGGGCCAGCGACGCCCGCATCATCTTTCTGCACATCCTTCCCAACTGCCTCGGCCCCATTCTCGTCAATGGCACGCTGGAGATGGCCTTTGCCATCATCACCGAGTCCGGCCTGAGTTATTTGGGCTTCGGCATTCAACCGCCCACGCCCAGTTGGGGAAACATTCTCGCTAGCGCGCAAAGCCACGCCTACCGCGCCCCGTGGCTGGCGATTTTTCCGGGCTTGATGATTTTTGTGACGGTGATGGCGATTAACTACCTCGGCGACGGCCTACGGGATGCGCTGGACCCGTACACGGTGCGCGCCTCGACGTGATGTATGGTAGGGGCGGGTCTCTGATCCGCCCCTACGAATATTCCAAAGGAGACCATTGCATGAACAAACGCCTCATTCACACCGTATCCAGTTTGATTTTGATAGGCACCCTCGCGCTCACGGCCTGCGCCCGGGCGGCCACCCCCGCTCCCACCGCGAGTGGCCCCTCGGGCGGGGATGGCCCGACGAAGGGTGGCACCGTCGTCCTCATTCTCCCCGAAGAGCCGACCACCCTCAATCGCTATATGGCCGATGCCGCCATCGTCCGCCAAGTCTCTGATTCGACGAGCAGTGTCGGCCTCACCGCCGCCAATCAAAACGGCGAATATGTGCCAGTGCTCGCCGCCGCCCTGCCCACCATCTCTGATGACAACAAAACCGTGACGTGGAAACTGCGCCCCGACTTGAAATGGTCGGACGGGCAACCGCTGACCTCGGACGATGTGAAGTTCACGTGGGAGGCAGTCTCGAACCCGAACAGCGGCGCGTTCAATGAGACTACTGGCTTTGAATTAATTGAGAGCGTCGAAACGCCCGACGCGACGACAGCGATTATTCATTATGCCGAACCGTTTGTGGGTTACATGGGGCAGTTCGCGGCGGGCGTTCTGCCGCGTCACGCTACCGGCCAGCCCGAAGAGATGGGCAATTGGGCATGGAATCGCCAACCCGTCGGGGCGGGGCCGTTCATCGTCACCGAATGGAAATCGGGCGAGAGCCTCACGCTGGAGCGCAACCCCAATTATTTTGAGAGCGGCAAGCCGTATCTCGACAAATTGATTTTTCGCATCATCCCCGAACCCTCGGCGCAGACGGCGGTGATGAAGCAGGGCGAGGCGCAGGTGCATTTGTGGCCGGGGGAGGGCGCCGCCGAATACGACCAATTGATGAGTGGCGCGGCTAAACAAGTGTTGGTGCCCGGTATTTGGAACATGGCGATTGACTTTAACTTGAGCCGCCCCGGCGATAACGACCCCAGCGGCGCGGACCCGCACCCCATGCTCGGCGACCTCCGCGTGCGCCAAGCAATTGCTCACGCGATTGATTACGACACGTTGATAAACACGGTGATGCAAGGGCAAGTCGCACCCTCGACTAACCCGTTTGCTTATGGCTGGTACAAGTGTGACCTGCCGCGCAAGTATGTCTTTGATGTGGCGAAGGCCAAGCAACTGCTCGCCGAGGCCGGTTGGGTGGAAGGCGCGGATGGCATCCGCATGGCGCAAGGCGTGGCTAACGCCGCCGATGGCACGCGGCTCTCGCTGGAATTGCAAGGTTACACCAGTTACGAGCCGCTCCAACGCACCGAAGAATTTATCGTGGAGAATCTCAAGGCCGTCGGCATCGAAGCGCGTCTGCAAAACTACGACTTCTCCATCATCTTCGGCTCCTTCGCCGATGGCTCACCGCGCATGACGGGCGATTACGATATGCTCATCTACGACCGTGGCTATGGCATTGACCCGCAAGGGGACGTGGCCGCGACGTATGTTTCAACGGCTATTCCCTCGGCGGACAACGTGGATGGCGGCAACATTTGGCGCTGGGTGAACCCCAAGGCGGATGAAGCGGTGGCGGCGGCGGGCGGCACGTTTGACCAAGTCACGCGCAAAGCGGCTTACTGCGACTTGGGCAAATTAATTCAGGACGATTTGCCGCAGGTGCATATCTACTTGTTTCAGGATGGCTATGGCATGGCGACTAAACTACAGGGCTACACCGTCAGCACTTGGGGCAGTATGTCGTGGGACGCGCAGAATTGGTGGCTGAAGCCGTGAGGCTGGGAGATTAGAGATTAGTGATTGGGAAAAGAACAGGCCGCTGAGATTTATCTCGGCGGCCTGTTCTTTGGGCTGGTATTAAATCGAGTTGCGGAAGGGGGGGCTATTTCTCATAGTCGGGCAAATCCAACGCCACCCGCAAGGCTTGATTTAACGCCTTCAGTTTTTGGGGCGGCAAGGCACCGATGAAATTTATCAACATGGTTTTGGGCAAACTCACCAACTCGTCGCAGTGAATACTGCTCTCGTGTTTAAGCCCCTCCTCTTCCCCCACCAATACTTGAGAAGCCAACCCGTCGTGTTGACTGTAAATTGGCGCGCAAATCACGGTTGAAAATTTAGAGCCAATTACGGCTGGCCGACTGACTACCACAAACACACGATATTTTTTCGGGTCATTCGCCGTCGGATGGGCGACGCGGTAGAGTTCACCGCGCTTCATAAGTGTCCTTGATATGCTAGGACATCCAGCGCTTCAGCATTCAATGCTTCGGCGTGTTGATTGATAATTTCAATATCGCGGGCATTCTGTTCATCCCGAATCATCTGCCCAATAAACGCCCAGACGGCAGCTTCAATAAAGTCCGAGCGATTTTTGTAGGTTTTCGCGGCTTTGCCACTGCGCTTTTCAAGCGCGTGGATAGCTTTGAGTAATTCTGGAGATAGGGTGATAGATGTCTTGACTTTCATACTGCGACTTTACGCCCGCCCGCCGGAACTGTCAAATTCCTCAGAGCGGCGGCCAGGGGTAATTACGCCCGGGGCCGGGTTCGGGGTATTGGCGGGTCTTGAGCAGTTTGTCGGCGCGGCGGCGGAGGGCGGAGACTTCGAGCGGGTCGAGCAAGGAGCTGATGGCGGTTTTTAAGTCAGCGTTCGATTGCAACCGCTCGCGAAAATCTTGAATATCAGTCAGTAAATCGTCGGGGATGGGTTCACCCGCGAAGTCCCAAATGACGGTGCGGAGTTTGTTTTGGGCGTGGAAGCAGATGCCGTGATCAATGAGCCACAACTTGCCGCCCGCGTCCTTGAACACATGCCCACCTTTGCGGTCGGCGTTGTTGATGAGCAAATCGAAGAGCGCCACGCGGCGCAGTTCGCCTTTGTCTTCGACTTGCATGTTGAAGTAGTGGCTTTCGGGTTCGGCTTGCACGAACATTTGCAGGGAGCCGGGGCCGTGGGGGCCTTCGGTGCGGTAGACCGTGGGGGGCACAAAACACCAGCCGAGGGTCTCGCTGACGAGGAAGGCGGCCACTTCGCGCAGGGCCAGGGTGTCTTCGGGGAAATCCCACAGGGGTTGTTCGCCCTGCGTGGGTTTGTAAATGGCGTAGAGTTTTTGGTCGCCATCGCTCGCGGCGACGAGGAAGGTGTAGTTGGAGCCGTTGGGCATGAGGCCCTGTAGGTCGAGCTGGCCTTCTTGCAGTAGTTTGAGGACGACAGCGAGGCTGACGGGGCGGGGGGCGGACATGGTCAACTTCAAACTTCCAAATTCAAATTCCAAAACCAGCCGAAATTGTAACTTCTCAATAAATCGCGGTTGAACATTTGTACCACACCTTCAACTG
>CAYUFY010000283.1:0-7023 GCA_964443795.1 uncultured Anaerolineales bacterium
CGTTGCTGGACTTGTGTTCGGTGATTTGGAGCCGGGTTTCCTGAAGTCCTGTGTCTGTAAAAATCCGTGTCCAACATTTTTTACTCAATGGGGCACATACGGCGCTTCGCCATCAATATCGCCCACAAAGTCGGGCAGGTTGGTGTGGCCGAGGTTTTGCCGGATGGCGAGGTTCTCGCCCGTGTGATACCAGTAATGGTAAATCACCCGTTGCAGTAAGTTGCCCCAACTGGTGCCAAGCGCTTCCCCGTTGGTCATCACTACCTCGGATTGTAATTTTTCAGTAGTCACCGTGTCCAACCACACATCGGCGGCGGCGGTGATGGTGTGCCAGTGGCCCCAGATTTCGTCGAGGGGCGGGGTGTGCGCGGGCGCGCCGTACGCAAATTGTTCGTTGAGGTGCGGTAGTAAAATTTTGTCCTGCGCGCGCCACAACCAATAGCGTTGTTCCTGCCACGCCATGTGGCCGATGTTCCAACTAATGGAGTTTAGGGGCAGAAAGCGTTGCCGTGCCTCGGCCTCGGTGAGACCCACGAGGCCGCGCTTGAATTCACTGCGGGTGAAGCGGAGTTGGAGGAGGAGCGGGTGGGGCATGAATTTTCTCCTGAGGCGCGGCGTTGGCTTTTAGCCGATAGCGGAGCTTTCCAACATTCCCTCCGCCTGCCTCAACCGCCCCAGCACCACCTCGCGCCCCATAATTTCCATGCACTCAAACAGCGGCGGGCTGACCGGTTGGGTGGTGACGGCCACGCGCACAAGGCCGAAGAGTTGGCCGGGTTTGAGATCGAGTTCTTCGGCGAGGGCGCGGAGGGGGGCTTCGAGCGCGGCGTGCGTGAACTCGCTCGCGGCGGCAATGAGCGCGTGGGCGCGGATGAGGGCGGCGAGGCTTTGGGCCGGAGTGAGGCCCTTGGCCACGAGGTCCGCTGGGGCAGGTTGCGCATCGGGGCGGAAGAAGAAGCCCGCAAAGGCCACCGCATCGTCGAGGGTCACGAGGCGCTCACGGATGAGGGGCACGATGCGGGTCAGGGTAGCCCCATCGGGCGCGAGGCCAGCTTTTTCAAAGTAAGGCTTAATCCGCGCGGCCAGGTCGTCCACCGCGAGGCGGCGCATCCACTTGCCGTTGAAGTCATCCAACTTTTCAAAATTCACGCGCGCGGGCGCGGGGTTGAGGTGGTCGAGGCTGAACCTCGTCACCATCTCATCCGTCGTCATCAAGAGTTCATCCGCGCCAAATGACGCGCCCATGAGGGTGGCCCAACTGTTCACGGCTTCGGGCAGGTAGCCCAGCTCGCGCAGTTCCAGCACAAAGATGGATTGCTCGCTGGTCACATCGCGTTTGCTCATCTTGCCTTTGCCGTTGGGCTTGAGAAACACCGAGAGATGACACCACACCGGCTCCGGCCAACCGAGCGCGCGGATGATGAGCGCGTGCAAATGAAACGTGCCGAGCCACTCCTGTCCGCGAAAGACGTGGGTGATGCCCATCTCGTGGTCGTCCACCATTGCGGCGAGATGATAGAGCGCGAGGCCATCGGATTTGACGATGATGTAGTCATCAATTTGACTGTTGTCGAGCGTGATGTCGCCGCGCAGATGGTCGTGGGCGGTGGTCGTGCCCCCGCGCGGAGTCTTGAACCGAATGACGCAAGCCTCGCCCCGCGCGGCGCGGTCGGCGGCCTCCGCAGGTGCGAGACCCCGGCAGGTTCCGTCGTAGCGCGTCGGCTCTTTGCGTTGCTGTTGTTCCTCGCGCACTTGTTTGAGGCGCGCGGGGGAACAAAAACAGCGGTAGGCGTGGCCGGAGTCTAAAAGTTGTTGCGCGTATTTGAGATAAATATCTTTGCGCGCGAGTTGGTTGTACGGCGCGTGCGGCCCGCCGATATCGGGGCCTTCATCCCAGTGGATGCCCAGCCAGCGCAGGGCTTCTTTGAGTTCTGCCAGCGCCTCGGGCGTGGAGCGTTTGGTGTCAGTGTCTTCGATGCGGAGGATGAACTGGCCGCCCGTTTGTTTGGCGAGTAGGTAATTGTAGAGCGCGGTGCGCGCGCCGCCGATGTGAAAGCGGCCGGTGGGGGAGGGGGCAAAACGAACGCGGGCGGGAGGCATAAGTAATTGGTAATTGGTAATTGACCATAGGCCATTGCATTTACTAATTACCAATTACACCCTTTCTAAAATTCAATCTGCTTTTGTCTTAATATCACTGATTGTACCAAACCAATCCCGGCGAGGAATGTCCACAGCGAACTGCCGCCATAACTCACAAACGGCAGGGGCGAGCCAGTGACCGGGAGAATATCCAGTGTGGAGGCAATGTTCGAGAAGGCTTCGAACAGAATGACCGTGCCAATGGCATAGCAGATGAGCTGACCGTAGGCATCGCGCGCGCGCCACCCGGCCTGAAAGATGCGGAAAATGATGAAGACAAACAACCCGATGGTGAACACCGCCCCGACAAAACCCAACTCGTGGGCAATGGTGGCAAAGATGAAGTCGGTATGGCGCACTTTGAGAAACCGCGATTGCACCTGACTCCCCACCCCATAGCCCTGCCCAAACCAGCCGCCCGAGCCTACACTGATGAGCGATTGGGTGATGTTATACGTGGCATCCCGAAATTCCTGTGAATTGTTATCGGGGAGGATAAAGAACACCACCCGTTGGGCAATATACCGGGCCTCGTCGGATTGCAAAGCCACAAAGAACCCAATGATGCCCAGCGCGATCGCCACCCCTCCCATAAAGAGCAAATGGCTCACGCGCAAGCCCGACGGCCAGAGCAACGCCAGCCAGATAACGCCATACAAAATGCACGTGCTGAAATCGGGTTGAACGGCGATGAGTAACACCGGCACCCCAATATAAATCAGGGTGCGAACGATGAACGAAAATTTGCGGGTTTCGTCCGGGTGGTTAATCAGATAGTGGCCGAGGCCCAGGATCATGACGAACTTGCCGATTTCAGAGGGTTGGAGATTGTACAGTCCGCCAAATAGTGGGATCCAGCGTTTCGCCCCGAAGACCGCATCGCCCAATACCGCCACGAGGATGAGCAAAATCATCAACACCCCATACAACCAACCCGACACGCGCCCCCAGAAACGATAATCAATGGCGCTCAGCCCCATGACAATCGCAATCCCAGCGAGCGCGAAGATGAGTTGGCGGCTCAACTCACGCTCACCTGCGTCGGGCGAACTGAGCACTGCCGAGCGGATCATGGCCAGCCCGAACACGATGAGCAAAGCCACCGCGCCGATGAGCCAGAAATCGAAATGCCGCCAAATCTTCATGTGGCGTGTGACGGGTGACAGGTGTCAAGAACAGGCTGCTTGTCACTCGTCACCGGTCACTTTCTGCGTTTCCGCCCGCTCTTGGCTTCCAGCAAGGGAATGTTCGCCACGAGTTTGTTCTCGCGCTGGTTCTGCGTGAGGTTGATTTCAACATGCTCCCGATCTATCTCCACATGCTTGGAGATAACGGCGATGATTTCATCTTTGAGTTGTTCTAGCACGGCGGGGGAGATGTCAGTGCGATCGTGAATGAGCACGAGTTGCAGGCGCTCTTTGGCAGTCTGCGCGCTTTGATTGTCGCTACGCCCAAATAGTTTGTCGAAGAAACTGCTCATGTCACCTATCTCCCGTTCTTGGAAAACCGCTCGGCCAATTTTTGCAGGAAGCCCTTGTTTTCTTCCAGCGACATGAAGGGGACTTCCTCGCCCTTGAGGCGGCGCGCGATATTGCGGAACGCCTGGCCCGCGCGGTTTTTCTCGTCCATGGACGCCGGCGCGCCCCGATTCGTCGAGACCAGAATCCCTTCGTCTTCTGGAATAATGCCGATCAGCGGAATCGCCAGAATATCCAGCACGTCTTCCGCGCTCAGCATATCGCCGCGCTTTACCATCTCAATTTTGACGCGATTCAAAATCAAATAGCCGGGGCCTTTCTCTTCGGCTTCCAGCAGACCCACCACCCGGTCAGCATCGCGCACGGCCGAGACCTCGGGGTTGGTCACCACTAGCACCTGGTCGGCGGGGGCAATGGCGTTGCGAAAGCCGCGCTCGATGCCTGCCGGGGAGTCAATCAGCACCCAGTCGAAATCCGCGCGCAGGTCGTTGCAGACTTTGATCATGTCGGAAGGGCTGATGGCGGCTTTGTCGCGCGTCTGCGCGGCGGGGATGAGGTGCAGATCGGGCAGGCGCTTGTCTTTGATCATGGCCTGTCGCAAGCGCGCGCGCCCCTCCACCACATCCACGATATCGTAGACGATTCGATTTTCCAGGCCCATCACTACATCCAGATTACGGAGGCCGATGTCGCCGTCAATGCAGACGACTTTGGCGCCGGTGGCGGCCAGGGCCACGGCAATGTTGGCGGTGGCGGTGGTTTTCCCCACCCCGCCTTTGCCGGAGGTAACGGTGACGACTTTGGCTGGCATATAGTTATTTCCCTTTGGTGGGTGACCATCGCTCGGCGATGATTTGACCGTTTTTGATGCTGGCCATCTCCGGCTTGGGTTCGCCTTTGCGGGCCGGGGAGATGGCGATGATGCTGGCGATGCGCAATTGGGTGGGCGACAGGTCGAGGGCGCAGATGACCGCGTGGGTGTCGCCATCGGCCGCAGAACCGTGAAGTGTGGCGGCCGGGGCTCCGGCATGCACCACCCCGCGCAGGCGGCCCCAGACCACCACATCGCCCCCGGCCACGATTTCCGCGCCGGGGTTCACATCCCCAATGACGACCACATGCCCGGTATGCCGCACACTGCGCCCCGAACGTAAAGTGCGGCGCACCATCACCGCAGTATCGCGCGCTTCTTCCGAGTCAACCTCGGGGTCGGGGCGGGTTTGCGGCGTGCTGGAGGGCAGGCTGATGACCAGCCCCAGGGATTGTGCCGCGTTGAGGGTAGTGGGCGAATCACTAAGCACCGCCCACAGGCTGACATTACGTTCCGAGAGCGTATCGCGCAATCGCCCGAGGTCGGCGGCAGTGAGGGGCCGCGCGCCCACGCTGAGGGCGAGTTTGGCGCTTTTGAAAAAATCGCCGCTTTGGTCAATGCGGGTGAGCAGGGCTTGCGCGGCCACGGGCCAGTCGTCGCCACCGTTCAGCGTGACTAATAAACCCTCGCGCAGACCTTTGATGGTGAGTTGTTCGGCCATGAGACTTCGATTATAGCATTGGGGAGAGGCGAAAGAGTTGGGAATCAGTAAACCCTGCGACTTGGCCGCCAACTCCCCATCCCCAATTTCCAACTCCCCATCACTCAATCACCAACCCGTTGAGCAACAGATGGTCATCCACCACCACGCCATCGGCGTTTAGGATGGGCAGGCGTTGCAGGGTGGCGAGCAAATACAGCCCGATTTCGATGTGGTAATCGCCAGGGGGGGCATCGGCATCCACGGGTACGGTGTAGTGATCGTCAATGGTTTGGCCGGGTTGCCACTGGCTGGTGGCCAGCGTGCCGTTCACCGGCCACGAGTCCACTTGCCCATGCACCAGACCATCGGGGCCGAGCAGATGGACGAAGACGGTGTAGTTGTCGGGGATGGTTTGGAGGGCTTGCCAGTGGAGACTGAGGGAGACCGTGCCGCCGGGTGCGGCCGATGGGCTGTCAATGACGTAATTGGTAAGTAGTAATTGGTTATTGAAGTTGATGGCATTCTCGGCGAGGGCTTGGCCCGCGAGGTGGAGGGTGGTGACCGGGCAGGAGTCGGACTCCCGCGCGAGCCACGCACACCGCGCGGGGAACCCCTCGACCCGCAGGGCCACGTGCTCCCCCGTGGTGGGCGCGGTGAGATGGTAGGTTTGCGGGACGAGCGCGTTTAACGGCCAATCCGCGAGGGAGCGGGTTTCTCCAAAAGCCGTGACAGTTTCTTCCGCCTGTGTGTGAAGCCAGTACAGGGTGACAGTATAACGCGCGCCAGGGGCGACGGTCTCGGGCGCGTCGTAGCCTAGGAGCCAGTGATCTTGCACCTGCGCGCGGAGTAGGTGCGTGGGCGCTGTGGGTGTGTAGGTGAGGGTTAGGCGAGTGACATCCACCCAGCCAGTGGGCGCGGGTTGAAACGGCGGGAACAGGGCGACTTGCAAGTGGTAGTCGCCGGGGGCGAGGGCGAGTTTGGGCAAGGGGTAATAGTCGGCGATGGTTTCACCGGCCCGCCAGGCGTTGGTGGGGTAGAGGCCGTTGACCGGCACCGCGCCGTTGTTTTGCCAGACGGCGGTATTGGCTGAATCGAGCAGGCGCAGATAGACGAGATAGTTGGCCTCGGCGGGGGCGAGGGCGTGCCAATAGAGGATGAGGCCCTCATCGGCTAGCGTGTAGCCGCTGAGTTGAACAGTGGAGACGAGTGTCGCCGAGAGGGGGGTGTGGTTCGTCGGGTAATCGGCGGCGGTGAAGGGCGCAGTGGAGACTTGCGCGATTGGCCCAACGGAGCGCAGGGAATAGAAACTGCTTAGCCCCGGCAGGTAGCGCGCGAGATAAACCGTTTGGTTTTGGGCGAGACGCTCATCGAGCAGGGCGCGGTAGTGTTCTTCGCCGGGGAGCACCACAATATCCAGATCCGGGCGCTGGCCCTCGGCGACCTGGAGGTAGTACAGCGGCGCAATTTTGTCGGAGTCGGCGAGCACGGTGGCCGCGCCGGGCGGCAGATAGGTCAAAATGGTTTGGCCGAGTTGGTATTTGGCGGTGTCGGAGGACTGGTCAACTTTGGGTAGGACAGTCCAGATGAAACTGAGAGGCAGGAGGGCAAAGGCGCAAGTGGCAAGCAGGGGAGCCGGGGAGCGGGGGAGCCGGGGGGAGGTGTAATTGATGATAGCTTGGAGACCGAGGCCCATCAGCACAGCGGCGATGAGGTGGAGGGGAATGAAGAAGGCGCTGAAATCGGGGCCGCGGATTCGAGTGACGACGACGGGGACGAAGAGCCCGCGAGCTCGGACGATGACCCGTCTGCCGAGGAGCCTGGCGATCCCGCCGCCGATGAAGCGGACGACGAAGGCGCCGACGGTGAGGCGGAAGAGGAAGAAGATGAGG
>CAYUFY010000284.1:0-6992 GCA_964443795.1 uncultured Anaerolineales bacterium
CATTTTGCGGCGCCCACCTGACAGGTCTTTCAAATTCATCACTTACAAAGTTACCCCTGCCGAAATTTGGAGTTTGAAGTTGGCTTTTATATCGCTTCTTCTGCTTTGCTTCCCACTTCTTCCATGACCAGCGCGCCCGCGCCGACCAACCCGGCGTCGTCGCCGAGCGCGGCGGGCACGATGGGCACGTTTTTCCAGTAAAAATCATTCATGGCGTATTTCTTCACGGCTTCACGTAGGGGGTTGAAGAGAATATCGCCGAGGAGCGAGACCCCGCCGCCGCACACGACAATCGAGGGATTGAATAAGTGCATGAGGTCAGCCACCGCCCGGCCAATGAATGTGCCAGCCTCAATCACGAACTGCCGTGCAAACTTATCGCCCGCCAGCGCGGCCTCGCCCACCACCGCGCCCGTCACTTGCTCTAAATGCCCGCCAGCAATTTCCCAGATTTTTGAGTCCTCGCCATCGCCGGCTTTCATGCGCGCCTGAGCGTTGCGGCCAATGGCCGTGCCCGAGGCCACGGCTTCCAAATGTCCGCGTTGGCCGCACCCGCACAACGGCCCATCGGGCACCGCCAGCATATGCCCGGCTTCCAGCGCCAGCCCGCGCGCCCCCAGCAACATCTCGCCCCGGCTAATCACTCCCGCCCCAATGCCGGTGCTGAGCGTCAGATACAACACATCCTTGTGCCCGCGCGCCGCGCCAAATTTCCATTCGGCCAGCGCCGCCAAATTCGCGTCATTGCCGATAAACACCGGTACCCTCAGGCGCTCTTCCAAAGTTTTCTTGAGCGGCACATCCAGCCACCCCGGCAAATTCGCGGCGGCCAACACCACCCCGGTGAACGGGTCACTTGGCCCGGGGGCAATCACGCCCACCCCAGCCACCTCGCGCATCTCGGGCGGCGACACCTCGCGGATGCTTTTCTCCACGCGCTCCAACACCGCGGCCACGCCTTTGTTTGCCAGGGTCGGGGCCTTCACCTTTGCCGCCGGGGCATGGGTATAGCCCTCAAACCGCGCCGCGCGCACGCTCGTCCCGCCAATATCTACGCCGATAAAAAAGGGAGCAGTCATGGCAAAAGTATAACATGGCGGAAGATGAAATTACCAATTACCACTTACCCGAATTGGTAATTTGTAATTTGTAATTTACAATGCCGCTATGCCCGACTCCGACCTCACGCCCCTCCGCAAACAATACCTCGATATCAAGCGTAATTACCCCGACACCATCGTCTTCTTCCGCCTCGGCGACTTCTACGAAACCTTTGATGCCGACGCCGAACTGGCCGCCCGCGAACTCGAAATCGTCCTCACCCACCGCCTCGACAAACCCATGGCCGGCGTGCCGCACCACGCCCTCGAAAACTATGTCGCCAAACTCATCGCCAAGGGCCACCACGTCGCCATCGTCGAGCAGACCGGCGGCGAAGCGGGCAAAGGCCTCTTCAAACGCGAAGTCACCCGCGTGGTCACGCCCGGCACCCTCGTCGAGCCGAACCTCGTCCCGGCGGATCGCAACAACTACCTCGCCGCCCTCATGCCGCACGACACGCGCCTCGGCCTCGCCCACGTGGACATCACCACTGGCGAATTCGCGGTCACGGTCATTGAATCCTCCGACCCCTGGGCGGGGGCGCGCCATGAATTGCTGCGTCTGCGGCCCGCCGAATTACTGCTCCCCGACGGGATGCAAGCCGCGCTCGACGGGATCACCGTTCCCCGGAGCGTGGTGCCCGCGTGGAAGTCCGACCCCGGCCACGCCCGCCACATTCTCCTCGACCACTTCAAAGTCAATACCCTCATGGGCTTTGGCATCGAACAGAGTCCGGCCGCCATCAGCGCCAGCGCCGCCATCCTCCAATATCTTAAAGACAAGCGCCCCGCCGCGCTGAATTTACTGACAAGCCTCAGCCTCTACACCCTCGCCGACTTCATGACCCTTGATGCCGCCACCCGGCGCAATCTCGAACTCACCGAGACCCTGCGTGGGGCGCAAGTCAAAGGCTCATTGCTGGGCATCCTCGACGAAACCGTCACCCCCATGGGCGCACGCCTCCTGCGGCAATGGGTCAACCAACCCCTCCTCGACCTCCCCCGCATCACCGAGCGTCTCGATCAAGTCGCCGCCTTCCACGCCAACGGTCTACTCCGCGCCGAGATCCGCCAGGGTCTCAAACCCCTCGCCGACCTCGAGCGCATTGCCAATCGCATCCTCGGCGGCACCGCCAACCCGAGGGATTTGGTGGCGATGCGGGCCACGCTCGAAGGCCTGCCGAATCTAAAAGACAAATTAGCAACTGGTAATTACCAATTACCAATTACCGCGCTCGATTCTTCCCCCGAAGTCATCGCCCTCCTCCACGCCGCCCTCGCCGACGATCCCCCCGCGGTCACGGGCAAATCTGGCATCATCCGCCCCGGCTATTCCGCCGAACTCGATGGCATCATCGGCTCGTCGCGCCACGCCAAAGATTGGATTGCCAGTCTCGAAAAAGTGGAGCGCGAGCGCACGGGCATCAAAACCCTCAAAGTCAGTTACAACAAAGTCTTTGGCTACTATCTCGAAATCAGTCGCGGCCAAAGCGATAAAGCGCCTGAGAACTACATTCGCAAGCAAACCCTGGTCAACGCCGAGCGCTTCATCACCCCCGAACTCAAAGAATACGAAACCCTCGTCCTCAACGCCGACGAGCGCATCCTCGAAATCGAAACCCGGCTGTTCAAAGATTTGTGCAACCAGATTGGCGCGCACGCCTACCGTTTATTGGAGACCGCCCGTGCCCTCGCCCGGATTGACGTGTTCGCGGCCCTCGCGGAAGTGGCGGCCCGCCACAACTACACGCGCCCGACGTTGGTCATTGACCCGGTGCTCGACATCCGCAACGGGCGGCATCCCGTCGTGGAGCAATTTCTCCCGGCGGGCGAGCGGTTTGTCCCCAACGATGTCACCTTCGAGCCGGGCGAATCCGTGCGGGTCATCACCGGCCCTAACATGGCGGGCAAATCCACGTTTCTCCGGCAAGCCGCACTCATCGCGCTCATGGCGCAAATGGGCAGTTACGTTCCCGCCGATGCGGCGACCATCGGCCTCGTGGATCGCATCTTCACCCGCATCGGCGCGCAGGACGAAATTCACGCCGGGCAATCCACTTTCATGGTCGAGATGGTCGAGACCGCGAACATTCTGCATCACGCGACCAGTCGGAGTTTGCTGGTGTTGGATGAAGTGGGGCGCGGCACCAGCACGTATGATGGCGTTTCGCTGGCATGGGCAATTGTCGAGCATATCCATAACCACCCCCGGCTTAAGGCTAAGACGCTTTTTGCCACGCACTACCACGAACTCACCGAACTCGCCGAACTCCTCCCCGGGGTGCGCAACTACAACGTGGCCGTCACCGAGGAAGGTGACCATGTGGTGTTCCTGCACCGCATCATCCCCGGCGGCGCGGATCGGTCGTATGGCATTCATGTGGCACAGTTGGCGGGCCTGCCGCGCCCGGTCATCGCCCGCGCGCAGGAAATCATGGCGCAACTCGAAGCCTCCGCTGGCCGCGCCGTGCATTTGGACGAAACGCAGGCGCAACAAATCATGCTCTTCCCGGAGACCAATCCCTTGTTGACTGAGTTAGCGAAACTGGATTTAAACTCGCTCTCCCCGATGGAGGCCTTGAGCAAACTGTTTGAGTGGCAGGCGCGGTTTGGTGGGAAGTTGCTCTGACAGATGCTCCAGAGGTTGATATGACGAACTTACAGACAACCGTCGTAATGAAAACCGACCTCAGTGATTATACGATCCGAGTGCAAACTTTGGTCGAGACTGACCTGAGCGCATTGTTGAATGAGCATAGAAACTTTATTGTAGAGATTACTGCCAAGCATGAGGGGACAGTTATTAAAGGGGAGGGCGATTCTTTCTGGCTCACCTTCCCCAGCGCAACTTCAGCCGCTCTAGCGGCTATCGAGATGCAGAAAGAGCTACGAGTTAATCAAATCGGCAAGCCTGAAACAGAGCGTCTGGTCATTCGTATGGCGATTGCGCTGGGCGATATCCTGCATCAAGACCGCGATATTTTTGGGGATGCGGTGAATCTGGTGGCGCGTATCGAAAAGGTCACACCACCAGATGAGATTTACTTGTCCCAGGCGGCTTGGTTGGCACTGAATAAGGCGGAAGTGCAGACCATGGTGGTTGGTGACGTAAATCTAAAAGGGATTGCCGAGCCAGTTACCCTTTACCGGGTCAGCCATGAACACAAAACCCGGGTTATTCAAAATGAATGTATTTTGATGAGCGATTTGGCGGGCTTTTCGAGTTTAATGAATGTGTATCCCATGCCCCTAATTGAAAAGGCACTCGTCCGCTTGGATGAAATTCACCGGCGGGCTTGTGAAGACTTTGGCGGCACCCTCCGAATTAATATGGGGGACGGTTATGGGTTGACTTTTCCCACGCCGCACCTGATGCTTTCCGCCGCCAGTCGGTTATGCAGACAGTGGGAGAGTTTTCGGCAGGAATTGAATTTAACGTGTTGGCTTGTGGCGGGAGCCCATCAAGGGGATTTATACATCTTCCGTTGGGTGTTACACGGGAACGATATCAACGATACGTTTCGACTACAGGGCCTTACCCGCCAAATAGCGCCCAAACAAAATTTCGTATTGGTTTCAGAGCGAGTCTACGCTGGGGTGCGGGGCACGCCCTGGGAGCAACGCCTGCTTAAACGGGAATGGGTTGATGAGAAATTAGCGAAAGAGTTGGTGGTTTATGAACTTGCGCCAGAGTCCTTGCCCAATGATTTTTAGAATCAGCCTTGCCCTGTCAATTCCACGTAATCTTCCTTCACGGTGTGATCCACTGTTGCCCCGAATAAGCCCAGCAATTCGTTAATCACCGCCGCTTTATCCTGGGCGTCGCGCCGGGACCAGGTGCGCGATTTGATTTCGAGATAGTAACCCTCCACGGCGGGCTTAATCAACTGGTCCAAGTTCACAAAAAACTCCACACCTTTATAGACCACCAGCCACCGCCGCCGGTCTTTTTCCACTTCCCGTTCGGCGGTGGGGCGGAAGTATTCGCGATAAAAACGGAGCGATTGATTGGCCGGGGCCCAATAGCGCGAATGGGAGAGCAGGGCCAGGCCAAACTCGCCCTCGCGCGATTGGCCCGTGAGGGTGAGGCGGGAGCGCACTTGCGTCACTTTGCCGTGGCCGTCCAAAAATTCATCTTCGCGGTAGCGCAAGCGGCCTTGGGCCGGGTCGTCAAACAAGAAGTAGGTGTCGAACTCGTGATAATGCACCGCGCGAAGAATCGTCATGGTGTCGCTCTGTAAAACCGGTTGAATCTGTTCGGGCGTGGGCACGCGCGCCTTTACCTGCACCTCAAAGCTTTCCTGTTCCACCGCGCCGCCAATGGCGATGAGTTTTTGCAAAACGCTCCCCTCGCGCTGGATGAGGAAGTGGTCAATGCGCTTGGCGTAATCGCGCGCGGCCAGCGTTAAATCTTTTTCATCGAGCGTCAGCAATTTTCGTTCGCGCATGAGCCATTGGCCGTTGCACATCACGTCGGTCACATCGGTGGCTTTGGCGGCATAGACGATTTGCGAATAGATCGCGTTCGGGTCGCGGGTAAAGGTGGGGGAATTGTGCAGGGCCGTGAGGTCGAGGACGATGAGGTCGGCGCGTTTGCCCGGGGTCAGCGTTCCCGTCAGGTCGCCGATGTGCAACGCGCGGGCCCCGAGGCGGGTCGCCATCGCCAGGGCCTGGCGGGCGGGCAGGGCGGTCGGGTCGCCGGAAATCCCTTTGGCCAGGAGGGCGGCGAGGCGCGTCTCCTCGAACATATCCAAGTCGTTGTTCGAGGCCGGGCCGTCGGTGCCGATCCCGACGTTGATGCCGTGCTCGAGCATCCGCACCACTGGGGCCACGCCCGAAGCGAGCTTGAGATTGCTGGTGGGGTTGTGGGCCACCCCGGCGTTGGCATGTTTGAGGGTGCGGATCTCACCTTCGTCAACGTGGACGCAGTGCGCGGCGAGAACTTTGGCCTCGAAGAGATTTTGTTTTTTGACCCAGGGGATGACGGGGATGCCATGCTCTTGGCGCGAGTTCTCCACTTCGAAGAGAGTCTCGGAGAGGTGCGTGTGCATCGGCACGTCAAACTCGATGGCGAGGGTGGCGCAGGCTTGCAGGATTTCGGCGGTGCAGGTGTAGGGCGCGTGGGGCGCGGGGGCCGGGACGATGAGCGGGTGGTTCTTCCAGCGGATGATGAAGTCGCGGGCCAGGGCGAGCGAGTCTTCGTAGCTGGTGGCGTCGGGAGTGGGGAACTTGAGCACGGTTTGCCCGCACAGGGCGCGCATCCCGGCAGCGGCGGTGGCTTGCGCCACAGACTCTTCAAAGTAATACATATCGGCAAAGGCCGTGATGCCGGAACGAATCATTTCGGCGCAGGCGAGGCTGGTGCCGAGTTTGACGAAGTCCGGATTCACGAACTCGCGCTCGACGGGCATCATGTACCCGAGCAACCACACATCGAGGCGCAAGTCGTCGGCGAGGCCGCGCAGAAGCGTCATGGGCACATGGGTATGCGCGTTGACGAGGCCGGGCATGACTACTTTGCCGTCGCAATCCAGCGTTTGCTTGGCCGTGTAAGCTTGGGCGATGTCGCCCACGGCCACAATCGAATCGCCGGTGATGGCGACTGCGCCGGTGGGGTAGGCGGTGAATTGGTCGTCCATGGTGAGGACGAAGGCGTTGGTGAGGAGTAGGTCGCAAGTAGGCATGGGCAACGGGTGGGGAACAGGTGAACGGATGGGGCGGATTATACAGTTTTGCGGAAGTGAGGCCAAAGCCTATAATTCAAACATCACTTTAGCAATGATGTTGCTGACCGTTCGCTCATTTTGAACATGGGAAACCGCGAATCAGGTACGATTGGCGGATGCCCAAGAAACCGACAGTCATTTCAGAACGCGTCGACGATATTCCTGT
>CAYUFY010000285.1:0-6959 GCA_964443795.1 uncultured Anaerolineales bacterium
ACACGCCGGGCTATGCCAGGGGCGTGGCGGTGTCCGGGAGTTACGCCTATGTGGCGGATTATGATAAGGGCTTGCGGGTGGTGAACATCGCCAATCCTGCCGCGCCAGTGGAAGTGGGGTTCTACGACACGCCGGGCTTGGCATATGGCGTGGCGGTGTCCGGGAGTTACGCCTATGTGGCAGATGAGGTTAAGGGCTTGCGGGTGGTGAACATCGCCAATCCAGCCGCGCCAGTGGAAGTGGGGTTCTACGACACGCCGGGCGAGGCTTGGAGCGTGGCGGTGTCCGGAAGTTACGCCTATGTGGCGGATTATGATAAGGGCTTGCGGGTGGTGAACATCGCCAATCCTGCCGCGCCAGTGGAAGTGGGGTTCTACGACACGCCGGGCTTGGCGTATGGCGTGGCGGTGGCCGGGAGTTACGCCTATGTGGCAGATGGGCCTGGTGGCTTGCGGGTGGTGAACATCGCCAATCCAGCCGCGCCAATGGAAGTGGGTTTCTACGACACGCTGGGCTATGCTTATGGCGTGGCGGTGGCCGGGAGTTACGCCTATGTGGCAAATGGGACTGATGGCTTGCGGGTGGTGAACATCGCCAATCCTGCCGCGCCAGTGGAAGTGAGGTTCTATGCCACACCGGGCTTGGCGTATGGCGTGGCGGTGGCCGGGAGTTACGCCTATGTGGCAGATGGGGGTAGTGGCTTGCGGGTGGTGAACATCGCCAATCCAGCCGCGCTAGTGGAAGTGGGGTTCTACGACACGCCGGGCGAGGCGTATGGCGTGGCGCTATCCGGGAGTTACGCCTATGTGGCGGATGGCTCAGATGGTCTGTGTATTTTGCGCTTCACTGGCGAAGTTGCTTTGTACCTGCCGTTGATTATGCGATGAAGCGATTGCTGAGATGACTCTTCTGCCGCCCGCCCCCAACGCCTCCACCCGCCCGCGCAAGATTGATTTTGACGAGTACGGCATGCCGCGCATGCGGCGCGAGGGCCAAAGCGCCGCTGTTGTGGAGTTTCTGGTTATTCAAGCATCGTGGTTCTGTAGAGTTCGGCGCGGCGGGTGAAGCCTGCCGTTGGGCACCAAACCAAAACCGCCGGGTGTTTTTACAACACCCGGCGGTTTTTCATTCCCCAGCGCGCCGCTCATGGCCCGCGCCGCTTAAACCTCCCGCTCTGCCAATACCACTCCAGCGTCTGCCGTGCGCCGTCTGCAAAGGGCGTGGCGGTAAAGCCCAGTTCGGCCTGGGCTTTAGCCGAGGACACGCGCCAATCGTTGAAGACGTAACTCCGCATATTGAGCGAGTAGTACGGCTCCTGCCCGGTGAGTTCGGCCAGCCGGGTCCACGCCCCGGCCAACGACACCATCATCCAGCCGGGGATATTGATGCGGAAGGGTGAGATGCCCGCCAGGCGGCTGATGATGTCGTTCGCATCCCGATGGGTGAGCGACTCACCGGAGACGTTGTAGATTTCACCGGGGCGGCCCAAGCGCAGGGCGGCTTCGATGGCGCGCGCGAGGTCGGGGACAAAAATGGGGAAGGTGTAGCGTTGCCCGCGATGGACTTGAATGGGCAGGCCTTTCAGCGGGTCTTCAAAAAACAAACGGTTGAAGGCGTAGTGGCCCCACGGGCCATAGAACGCGCCCGGGCGCAGGACAATCACCGGCAGGCCGGTGCGCTCGAAACATTGCCGCACGCGTTGCTCGCCAACCCATTTGCTATGCTGATAAGCGTCCGAGGGCTTCGGCGGAGTTTGCTCATCAATCACAATCCCACGCGGCGGGTTGCCCATGATGGCGATGGTGGAGATGTGCGCCACCTTCTCCACCCCAGCGTGGCGCGCGGCCTCCATCACATTCTCGGTGCCGATGATGTTGGTGCCCTCAAATTCCTGGGGCCGCCCCCAAAACCGGAACAACCCCGCGCCATGCACCACAAACCGGCACCCGGCCATCGCCTTCTCCAGCGAATCTTCCTCGCGCACATCGCCCCAGGCCAAATCCACGCCGAGGTCGCGCAAGTATTGCCACTGGCTCAGCGGGCGCACCAACGCCCGCACCCCATAGCCCGCGCGCACCAAATGCGTGATGAGGTTATGCCCCAAAAACCCGGTCGCGCCGGTGACCAGAATCACATCCCCCATACATCATCCGCCGCGTTTTTCAAATTCAGTCGCTCCAACGTGGCGCGGGTCGGGCGGCCCGTGGCCGGGTCCCAACCGCGCGCGGCATAATACGCCGTCAATAGCTCGGGCAAGTCAATGCTCTGGCCCGCCGCCCCCCCGTCGGGCACGGGGTTGAGCAACTGCCGGGGGAGCGTGTCATTCGCGCGGGTCAGGCCCATCCGGCAGTTAATCGCCCGCTTCAGGTTCCACGCCCGCTCGCCGAGCGTCAATAATTCTTCCAGCGTGTAATCAAAGCCGGTGGCCGCGTTCACCAAAGCCAGCGTGGTCTGCGGCGGCACGCTCGCAAAGAAACACTGAATGAGCGCGTTATGCACCGTGCGCCAATCCTGATGCCGCGCCACCGAGCGCGCCTTTTCGCCGCCCGCAAAACGGTCGTGCAACGTCACGCCCACTTCCTCGCGCGCCTCGCGCAGAACATCCACCATGAAATAATCGCTCTGGTTGTGGCACGCGCCGCGCGGCGAGGTGGCATACGCCAGCGCCATGCCCGAGGCCGCGCGCGGGTCGTGATACGCGATTTCGAGACCGTTGACCTGCGCGGCTTTTTCGGGGACGTTGAAATGATGGGCGACCGCGCGGGTTCCGCGCCCGAGCAGTTGCCCCAGCCCCTCGCCCCTCGCCGTTAGATGAAGCAAATGCTCCGCGCCCGCCGGGTTGCCCCATTCCAATGGGATGCCCGTCTCGACGGTGGTGAGCGTTCCTTCCGCAAACAGCAAATACGCCAACCCAATCACGCCCGACATACTAATCGTGTCGAGGCCATAGGCATCGCACAGCCGCCCCAGCCGCGTAATCGCCGCGAGGTCGTCCACCAACAACTGCGGGCCAAAGCCCACAATGGTTTCGTATTCCGGGCCTTTGCCCGGCTGTTCACCCGGCAAAGTCACCACCCGCCCGCACGCAATCACGCACGCATGGCAGGTGCTAACGCCCGTCAGAATCGTCTCATGCATCATCGCGCCCGAAACTTTGGCCACGCCCTCAAACGCGCCCGAGGTGAAATAACGCTTGGGCATCTCGCCCATGTAATCAAAAAATTCCGCGCCCGCCCCCGACCCCAAATCGCGCAAGCCGGTGGTCATGGTCTCGTTCCGCAACGCCAGGTTGGCGGTTGACCGCAATGGATTAAAGTCCGGCGCGACCGGGATTTTGCCCGTCCCGCGCACGACGATGGCTTTGAGATTCTTGCTCCCCATCACCGCGCCCATACCCGTGCGCCCGGCCACCCGCCCGTGGTCGCACAACAACAGGCTATACGGAATCAGCCGCTCGCCCCCCACCCCAATGCACAACACCCGCGCCAATTTTTCGCCCACCTCGGCCCGGAGTTTTTCTTGCGTGGCGTAAGTGTCGGCCTGCCCCCACAGGTGTTCGGCAGAGCGGATTTCGACCCGGTCATTATGAATCCAAATGTAGCTCGGTGTGGCGGCGCGCCCGGTGATGAGCAAACCATCGTAGCCCGCGAACCGTAGTTCCGGCCCAAAGAACCCGCCGCAGTTGCTCTCGCCCCACAAACCAGTGGCCGGGGATTTGGCGCAGACCACAAAGCGCCCCTCGGCCGGGCCGGCCAGCCCGGTGAACGGCCCGCCCAAAATGAGCAGGGGGTTGTCCGGGCCAAGCGGGTCGAGGTCGCGGGTGAGGTGCGGGTACAGCAACGCCGCCGCAAGCGCCGACCCGCCGATAAACTGGCGCAAAAGCGCGGGGTCAAGCGACCGCGTGGTCGTGGTTTGCGTTGTCAGGTCAACAGTGAGAATTTGGCCGCGATAGCCGTTCATATAGGTGGCAGGTAACGGGTGACGAGTGACAAGAAGTGCGAGAATTTGGATTCACCTGTCACTTTAGTTTGGAAACACGGTCTCCACCGTCCGCGCCACTTTGACAAACTCCAGCACGGTCGGAATGTTCTTCATCAACACCACCATACTGCCCTGCACTTTGAGCTTGCCCGTCATCATGGCTTGCATGGGGTCCAGTTCGCCTTTGAGCACTTTGACAAAGTTCGCCAGTGGCGCGGCGAGCCGGAAGGCGGCTTGTTGATTGGGGTCAGTGGCTTCAAAAGCGTTGCGGCATTGGCCATGCCATAAATCCAGGTACAGCAATAGCACCCGACCATCGGGCATATCCACTTGGAACAGGATATCGCCTTCCCAAGTTTTGGCGATGTCGGCGTAGGAGGCGCTGGTGTTGAGTTTATCTTTGAAGGCGGTGACCCAGTCATGGGAAGGGAAGGAAAAAGGCATAGAGTCCTCGGGAGGGGAAATAACAAACCCCGCCCTCGCAAAGGAGAGCGGGGCCACAAGCCCAATTCTATCACTGGAATAATTTAAGCCAGCGCCGATAACACACTTTGGCGCAATTGGGATGGCAGACAGGGTTTGAGCAAATACTCATGCACCTTGGCCACATGCGCCCCAAAGGTGCGATCCTGGCGCGTGCCCTGGACGGTGAGGATGATGACGGGAATATCGGCCAGCGGCGGGGTCTGCCGCATATGCATATACACCTCCCAGCCGTTCATATCCGGCAACATCAAATCCAAAATCACCACCTGGGGTTTGTGCGCCGCAATGGCCTCCAAACCCTGCCGCCCCGAAAATGCGGAGATAACTTCGATATCTATATCGGCCAAAATCATCCGCACCAACTGCATAAAATCTTCATCATCTTCCACCACCACCACTTTGCGGGTTTTGCTAGGTTGCTCGGTCATTCTAATCTCCACTGCCTGATCCAACGCTCAATTAAGCCTATCTCAAATGCCCGAGTGAGTCAACGAATTGCGGGGGCAATTCAAACCCATTGCCATAGTACAATTCCGGCATGTCCAAAATCCTTGTCGTCGAAGATGAAGCCACCGTCCGTGAAACCCTGGCCCAACACCTGCAAACAGAAGGCTATGAAGTCCTGACCGCACCCACTGGGCCGCGCGGTCTGCAACTCGCGCGCGAGGCCCAGCCCGACCTCATCCTGCTCGACCTGATGTTGCCCGAACTCGATGGCCTGTCGCTCTGTCGGATGTTGCGCCGCGACTCCAATGTCCCCATCATCATGCTCACCGCGCGCGGCACGGAGATGGACCGCATTACCGGGCTCGAAACCGGCGCGGATGATTACGTGGTCAAACCTTTCAGCCTCGGCGAACTGCTGGCCCGCATCCGCGCCCAATTGCGGCGCAACGCCAACACCCTCTCGACCCCCGCCACGCAACTGCAACATGGCGATCTCACGGTAGACCTCGTGGCCCGACGCGTCACGCGCGCCGCCGCCGAACTTAAGCTCACCCACCGCGAATTTGATCTCCTCGCCGAACTCATGCGAAACAAAGGCGCGGTGCTCTCGCGCGACCTGCTCCTCAACCGGGTGTGGGGCTACGACTACCCCGGCGACACGCATACCGTAGATGTTCACATCCGCTGGCTCCGCGAGAAAATTGAAGCTGACCCCTCGGCCCCCCGCCGCATTACCACCGTGCGCGGCGTTGGCTATCGGTTCGAAGGCTGAAGCGCGCGGATGTTCACTGAACTAATTGCCGCTGGGTGCGCCATCGCCGCCGGGGTGGGCGTGTTTCTCTGGCACCGCGCCCGCGCCGCCACCACTCGCGCCGAACTGAGCGCCTCGCGTGCGGAACAAGTGGCGCAACAACTCCAAATTCAGGCGCGCGCCGAGGCCGCCCGCTTGCACGCCCTCAGCCTGGCGCAACCCGACCCCATTCTCATTTGTGACCAGGCGCGCGTGGTCACCTACCTTAACCCCGCCGCCCAAAATTTATTTGGCGCCGCCGCCCGGCCTGGTCAAACCATCATCCAAGCCACCCGCTCGGTTGAACTGGAGGCGTTGATTGGACACGTTCTGGCGGGGGGCGATGATCGGGACCGGCAACTGGACTTGCACGGCGTCCCCTACCGCGCCCGCGCGGTCATGGCGTTGCCCGAAGCGAACGCCGCCCCGGTGGGCGTGGTCGTGGCCCTCACCGATTTAAGCGAACTTCAGCGATTGGGGCGCGCCCGCCGCGATTTTATCGCCAACATCTCGCACGAATTACGCACCCCGCTCACTTCCATCCGGCTCATTGTGGATAGCCTGCTGAGTAGCGCCGCCCTCACCCCCGCCACGCCACTTGAAAAAATTGGGGTCGAAGTGCAGGCGCTGGAACAAATGGCGCAGGAACTGCTCGATTTGGCGCAGATCGAATCTGGGCAAGCCGTGGTGCGCTTGGTGCCCGTGCCCGTCGTGAGTCTGATCCAACGCGCAGTGCAACGCCTCACGCCGCAAGCCACCCAAAAACAATTGCGGGTGAGCGTGGAAGCGCCGCCCGACCTGACGGCTCTGGCCGATGCCGAACAAATCAACCGGGTCATCGGCAATCTGCTCCACAACGCCATCAAGTTCACACCGACTGCGGGCCACATCTGGGTTCGCGCGCGCCCGGCGGGGGAGGATGTGTTGATTGAAGTCGCCGACACCGGGCCGGGCATCACGCCGGGTGATTTGCCCCGCGTGTTCGAGCGTTTTTTTCGGGGTGACCGCTCCCGCGCGGGCGGGGGCACCGGGCTGGGGCTGGCCATCGCCAAGCATGTGGTCGAGGCGCACGGGGGCCGCATCTGGGTGGAAAGCGAAGGCCGCGCGGGCCGGGGCGCGATTTTCCGGTTTACGCTCCTCGCCGCCGAAGCGACCTGAGTTCCTCAGACTTCCCCTTTTCAACAAGCCCGCGATTTTTATCAATAGGACTTACGCAAAACCGAGTTGTTGACGCGCAGGCGAAAAACCGATAGGT
>CAYUFY010000286.1:0-6952 GCA_964443795.1 uncultured Anaerolineales bacterium
GGAGTGTGTAAATCGTCGCGCCGAGAGAATAGAGGTCCGTTCGCGGGTCGGTGCGCCCCATGCCATATTGTTCGGGCGGGGCATAGCCGGGGGTGAGCGCTTTGGCCCCCACGGTGGTGGATTGCGAGACATCGTGGAACTTGGCCAGGCCGAAGTCCACCAGCACCGCGCGGCCCTCCGGGGTGATTTTGATGTTGCCGGGTTTAATATCCCGATGGACGATGGGCGGGGTGCGGCCATGCAAATATTTGAGCGCGTCCAAAATTTCGAGCGCCCAGCCCACGACTTTCTCTTCGAGGAGGGGGCCGCCGGTATGCTCGAGGATTTGATTGGCATCCTCGCCGGGGACGAAATCCATGACCAGATACTGCCCCTGCCCCTCGATGACAAAGTGGTCGGTGACGCGCGGGAGGTTGGAGTGCCGCAGGGAGGCGAGCAACACCGCCTCGCGCTTAAACTGCCGCTCGGACTCGGGCGAGACAAACAGATTTTCTTTAATGGCGACTTCGACGCCCAGGTTTTCGTCGTGCCCCCGATAGACGGCCCCCATGCCGCCGTGGCCCAGTTCTTCACGAATGCGATACCGATGATTGAGCAGTGAGTCGAGTTCGAGTGGCATATTACCCCGCCGGACAAGCTGATTAATGAGTTGCCAGGATTATATAGCAAAGTGAGGGCGGGATAAAACGCGCCGCCACGCCTGAATATGACTTTTGGCCTCCGGAATTTAGGCCATTGGGAAGAAGTTGCCCACGACAAGGCATGTTAAACTGTTTTTCGGCTCTACCGGATTTAACGGGAACCCTCCCGCAGGTTGATGATGTCAAGCAAGCCGCCTGGAATGGAAACCTGCGGGAAGCTGTTTTTTCAACTAATGATTTGGAGATTACCCATGAAACTTAACCAACTGTGCCCCCTGCTTTTGAGCCTGACCCTCGCGGCTTGTGCGTCGGCGCCCGCCGCGCCGCCCGTGGCCCCGCCCAATGCCGCGCCCACGCAAATAACCAGCGGCCCGCCCGCCAACGCCGTCAAGGTCGAAACCGACGGTGGGTTCTTCTATCAAATCCCGCCGCAAATGCTGGCCGAAAAACTGAAAAACAAGGACTTCATCTTCGTCAACACCCACATCCCCTACGAGGGCGAAATCGAACCCACCGATGCCTTCATCCCCTACGATACGATTCTGCAACACCTGGACGAACTGCCCGCCGACAAGACCGCGCCCATCTATCTTTATTGCCGGAGCGGGCGCATGTCAGCCATCGCCGCCCAAGAGCTCGTGAAGGCCGGATACACCAATGTGTGGGACCTGGCCGGGGGCTGGCAGGCGTGGGAAGCGGCGGGGTATGAGGTGAAGGTGAAGTAAGCAATGCACAGGTGACAGTCACTTTGAAAGTGACGGTCACCTGATTTTATCGAGTTTGCCCCTGAGCTAAAAACAGAACCCGACTGAATGCATGTCAGCGGGGTTCTGTTAATTTGAGTTGAGGAAAAATTTGAATCAAATATCCAAATTCGTCACATTCTTCGCGTGCGTTTGGATAAACTTGCGCCGGGGGTCCACGGCGTCGCCCATGAGCATGTCGAAAGTTCTATCCGCCTCCGCCGCATCCTCAATGGTGACTTGCAGAAGCGTGCGGGTGGCCGGGTCCATGGTCGTCTCCCACAACTGCGTGGGGTTCATCTCGCCGAGCCCTTTGTAGCGTTGCAGGCTGGCTTTTTCGGCGTTGCCAAATTCTTTGAGCACTCGGTCTTTGTCCGCGTCGGTATAGGCGTAGCGCACTTGTTTCCGGTGTTCAATGCGGTATAGCGGCGGCTGGGCGATGAATAGGTGCCCTTCTTCAATCAATTTCTGCATATACCGGAAGAAGAACGTGAGCAGGAGCGTGCGGATGTGCGAACCGTCCACATCCGCGTCGGTCATCAAAATCACGCGCCCATAGCGCAGACCATCGAGGCCGAAGTTATCACCCACGCCCGTGCCGAGCGCCGAGATCAGCGCCTTCACTTCATTGTTGCCCAAAATCTTATCGAGCCGCGCCCGCTCGGTGTTCAGAATTTTGCCGCGCAGGGGCAGGATGGCTTGAAAATGCCGGTCGCGGCCCTGCTTGGCCGAGCCACCCGCGCTGTCGCCCTCGACGATATATAACTCGCACTTGGCCGCATCGCGCTCCGAACAATCGGCGAGTTTGCCGGGGAGGGTGAGGCTCTCGAGCGCCGATTTGCGAATGACAAGATCGCGCGCTTTCTTGGCGGCATCGCGCGCTCGGGCGGAGGTGAGGCATTTCTCGACGATGGCCTTGGCCTCGCGCGGATTCTCTTCGAGGAACGACCCAAAGGCCTCGCCCAGCACCTGCTGAACGGCGGTCTGCACTTCGGGGTTCATCAACTTCACTTTGGTCTGACTTTCGAACTGCGGCTCGTGATGCTTGATGCTCACAATGCCGGTCAATCCCTCGCGCGTGTCATCGCCCGTGAAGTTAGGGTCGGCGTCTTTCAGCCCGCCACTCTTGCGCGCGTAATCGTTGATCACGCGGGTGAGCGCCGCGCGCAGGCCGGTCATGTGGGTGCCGCCATCAATGGTGTTGATGGTGTTGGCAAATGAATACACCGACTCGTTGTACGAGTCCGAGTATTGCACGGCGACTTCGATGCCCACGCCCTCCACTTCTTTTTCGGCGTGGACCACCGGGTGCAAGGTCGCGCGGTTACGATTAAGATACTTCACAAACGACGTGATGCCGCCCTCGAAATAGAAGTTCATCTCGCGGCCATCGCGCTCGTCAATAAAGTCAATCGTCACCCCGCGCGTAACAAACGCCATTTCGCGAAACCGCGCCACCAGCGTGTCGAACTTGTAATCCAGTCCGCTCTCTTTGAAAATTTGCTTGTCGAACTTAAAGGTCTGCCGGGTGCCACTGTCTTCGGTCTTGGTCTTGCCGGTTTGTTTAATCGGCCCGACGGGGATGCCGCGCTCGTAGCGTTGCAACCAGATTTTGCCGTCGCGCTTGATCTGCGTCTCGGTCCACTCCGAAAGCGCGTTCACCGCCGAAATGCCCACGCCGTGCAACCCGCCGGAGACCTTATACCCACCGCCGCCAAACTTGCCGCCCGCGCCGATGACGGTCATCACCACATCCACCGTTTCCATGGGGCGGCCTTTGGCGTCTTTTTTGGTGGGGTGCGGCCCCACCGGGATGCCGCGCCCGTTATCTTCCACGGTCACACTGGTATCTTCGTGAACCGTCACGGCGATGCGGGTGCAGTACCCCGCGAGGGCTTCGTCAATCGAGTTATCCACCACTTCAAAGATGAGGTGGTGCAAGGCTTTGATATCGGTGCCACCGACATACATCCCCGGGCGCTTGCGGACATGCTCAATGCCTTCCAGCGCTTGAATGGAACTGACATCGTATTGCATTTCGGCTTCTTTATTGGTCATGCCTTCACTCCACTTGGCGGGCGGCTGGCTTATGGCGAATCGCCATCGTTAATCAGCACACCTTGCCCGCCGCTATCGGCGATCTGCCGTTCGCTATCGGCGATTGACTTTAGTGCGTTGTGACTGCGCCGCCGTCCACTGGCTCATTTCCTGTTGCCAGCGATAGCGGTCCTGATAAAACTTGAACGTGGCCGCGACCAGCGCGGTGGAGACCAGTGCATGTCCGCTCAGGCCAATGAGCAACAGCCACGAACCATCCGTCGGGGCGTTCCACACAAAACTTAATCCAGTGCTGGTGAGCATCACCACGGCGAACAAACTGGCGGCGGCCGAAAGATTCCGGTGCACCAACCGCACGCTATCCCACATGGCCGCGAACAAGTTGCGGCGTTGCAACACAATGCCGTGCAAGGTGAACCCCAGATAGATAAACATCCACAGCCCCACCATGGAGCCGAGGAGGGTAAAGAGACTGCTGACTAACGGGCTAATGAGCGTGAGCAAACCCGCCAACAACAACAAGGGCACCCCCAGCATGACCATCAACACCAGCCCCAATCCAATGACCACCAGGATTTGCAACCAATCGCCCCATACTTGAACCCACAAGCGCGCCAGATCAATCCGGGTATCGCGCACCTGCTGGGCAATACCGCTGAAATACACCGTGCCCAAAAACACCCCGGCCAAACTGAGCCCCACCGTCAGGAGCAGATAAAGGAACGGGTTGGCCAGTGACCACACGAGCGGGGCCCCAGCGGGCACCCCCAGCGGCGCGCGGGCAACCATCAGGCTGGGCAATCCTAACGGGGCGGTGCTCAAGGCCGAGAACAAATTAAACGTCGCCCCATAGTCCGTCAACATATCGTGCAATTCATTAAAGGTGCGAATAAGATTCGGGTCACTCGCCCCCTGCCCAAAGATGGCACTCATTTGTTCTAGCACCCCGCTGACGATGGGTTTGACAGACAAATGCGGGCCAAGCCACAAAAACAAATCCAAAGCCAGAGGGAGCAGGATCAAATCCAGCCGGGCGTTGACGGTTTCGAAGCCAGCCACCAAGATGTTGACCACGCCCAACGGGGGTTCGGGAGCCTGAGTTTTAACCGCCATAGAGTGCTAATTCTACCATACTCGGACGGTTTCCTGACCCCCAAAATGGCCTGTTTTCCCGATGTTTTTAGCGATTTTTGACCGGCCCCGGCCATCCCGCCGGGCTGCCGGGGCCGCAGGGTTCGGCCCCCCCGAGCGGGTGCCCGGCCCGCGCGTTGGCCGTATGCCAAACACCGGTTGACCATCCTTCATCCCCGCCGTTAAAATCCGTGACAATCTGGCACGGCTGTGCCAAAGCCCCCTCTGACTGGATAACCCACCATGGAACAATTTGTGATTGAAGGCAACCAAGCTTTACACGGGGAGGTGACCCCCGGCGGCAACAAAAATTCCGCCCTGCCCTTATTGGCGGCATGTTTACTCACGGACGAGCCGGTCATCTTACGCAACGTCCCGCGCATCCGCGATGTGGCCACCATGCGCCAACTCATCGTCAACCTCGGCGCGCAAGTGGAGGAACTCGACCCGCACACCTGGCGCATCGTTACCCCACGCATCGTCAACACGCAAGCCGACCCCGATCTGTGTCGCCGCATCCGGGCTTCAATTCTATTAGCCGGGCCCATGTTGGCCCGGCATGGCGCGCTGGAATTGCCCCTCCCCGGCGGGGATGTGATTGGCCGCCGCCGCCTCGACACCCATTTGGCGGCGCTGGGCGGGCTGGGCGCGCAGATCGCGTATGACAACGCGCAATTCGTCATGCGCGCCGAGGGGTTACACGGCGCCGCCCTATTGCTGGATGAAGCCAGCGTGACCGCCACCGAAAACGCGCTCATGGCGGCGGTGCTGGCGCAAGGCACGACCGTCATCCACAACGCCGCCTCCGAGCCCCATGTGCAGGAGTTATGCGAGTTTCTAAATTGTCTGGGCGGGCAGATTGAGGGCCTTGGCTCCAACACCCTCACCATTCATGGTGTGGCGCACTTGCACGGCGGCGAATACACCATCGGCGCGGACTTTATGGAAGTCATTTCGTATGTGGGCGCGGCGGTGGTCACCGGCGGCGAAGTTCGCATCAAAAACGCAGGCGTGAAATATCTCGCTATGATCCGGCTGACCTTCCGGCGGCTGGGCGTGGTGTGGCAAACCGAAGGCGATGATTTGCTCGTCCCCGCGAGTCAGTCGCTCACCGTGGTGCCCGATCTCGGCGGGGCCATCCCCGAAATCAAAACCAACATCTGGCCCGCCTTCCCCACCGACCTGACCAGCATCGCCATCACCGTGGCCACGCAAGCCGCCGGGACCACGCTGTTTCACGACTGGATGTATTCGGGGCGGATGTACTTCACCGACAAACTGGCGGGCATGGGCGCGCGCATTATTTTGTGCGACCCCTACCGTTGTCTGGTGCAGGGGCCAAATTATTTGGAGGCGGAGAATTTAGAGTCGCCGGATATTCGGGCGGGCATGGCGTTGGTCATCGCCGCGCTGGCCGCGCGGGGCACGTCCACCATCCGCAACATCGGGCAAATCGAGCGGGGCTACGAAAACATCGAGGCCAAACTGCAATCCCTGGGGGCGCGGATTAAACGCGTGGAGAACTAAAAAAAACAGCCCCAACCGCCCATCAGGCGCTCGGCGGTTGGAGCTGGCATTTAACCGTGGGTTATCGCCGGATCAATGGCAAGAATAGTTTGTGACCGCTGCCAGCCACGGCGGTCGCGGTGGCCGCAACGGAGGTGGCATTTACGGCCGTCGCCGTTCCTGCAACCGAGGTAGCAGTCGCCGCGCTGGCTGTCGCTGTCCCGGCCACCGAGGTGGCATACGCGGAAGTGACTGTAGCCGCACTCGCAGTTGCGGTCAGCGACGCTGAGTCTCCGGTAAGATTGAGATTAACGATCGCGCCACTCGTCCAGGTGGTGGTCTGCTGAATTAAATAGCCGCTGACCGCAAATGAAATCACGCTACCCGCTGTGCCGCCTTGCACGCCCGACGTGTTGGGGTCATCGCCCGGAATGGTGAATTGATAAAGACCACCACTGGAGACGGTCGCGGTAGCCACCGCTGTGCCGCTGATGAGGGCCAAGACCGTCGTCCCATTGGCCGCCAACCCACCGTTGAGGGTAAGGGTTCCATATACGGTCATGGGCAAGACCGGGGGTTGAGGCGTGGTGGGGAGCGGCGCCCCGGCGGGGGGCACGCTCCCGAGCGCGGGGCTAACCCCCACCGGGCGCACTGGCCAAAACACAACAGTGCTCAGCAGGCTGAGATAGACCCCTCCAACAACCCAGGGACGTAGATGCAAACGGTTCATGTCAATCACTCCGAAATGATAAGCGACAAGTATACTCTGATAAATAGGCTAAGGGCCATCCCCAGACCGTCACCTTGATATGGAAAATAAAAACGCAGACCTTTCAGTCTGCGTTGGCATGAAAACCATGAGGGGGTTGGGCG
>CAYUFY010000287.1:0-6919 GCA_964443795.1 uncultured Anaerolineales bacterium
GCCAGTCGGCTGTTCGGCCAACGGCGCGGGACACTCGTGGCTATCGTGGGGGTGGCGGCGTATACAGTGTTGGTCGGCGCCAGCGCGTCGGTGGTGCGCGCAGCCATCATGGGGAGCCTCGTGCTGATCGCGCAACAACTGGGGCGCCGAACCGCGGGCTTGAATACGCTCGCGGCGGCGGTGTTGGGGATGACGCTCCTCAACCCGTTCACGCTCTGGGATGTCGGCTTCCAACTCAGCGTGGCCGCGACCTTTGGCCTCATCGTGTACGCCGACCCGCTGGAGCAGGGCTTTCGGGCGTTGGCCGCGCGGGTCACCTCGCCCGCGCGGGCCGCGCAATTCGGCGGGGTGGTGGCCGAATTTTTTCTACTCACGCTCGCCGCGCAATTGACCACGCTCCCGCTCATCGCGTTTTACTTTCAACGCATCTCGCTGGTCTCGTTCATCGCCAACATCATCATCCTGCCGCCGCAACCGGCGGTGATGGTGGTGGGCGGGCTGGCGCTCATCGCCGGGCTGATTGCCATTCCGCTCGGCAAACTGGTGGCGTTGGCGGCGTGGCCGTTCACGGCGTTCACCATCGCCTTTGTGCAGTGGTTTGCCCAGTGGCCGCGCGCGTCCATCGCGCTCGGTGAAATGTCGTTGGCGTTTGTCATCGGGACGTATGCGCTGTTGTTGGGCGGCACTTGGTTGTTCAGCCGCCCGATGGATCAGCGCCCGCGCTGGTTACGCTGGCCCGCGCGCGCGTGGCTGGAAAGCGCGGTGTTGGCGGCGCTGGGCGTGGGCGCGTTTCTGGTGTGGAGTTACTACTTCAGTTTGCCGGATGGCCGCCTGCGGGTGACGGTGCTGGACGTGGGGGACGGCGATGGGATATTGATCCAAACGCCATCGGGCGCGCACGTGTTGATTGACGGCGGCCCGAGCGGGGGAGCGTTGAACCGGGCGTTAGCCGCGCACTGGCCGTTGTTCACGGAGCGGATTGATGTGTTGGTCATCGCCGCGCCGGGGGAGAGTAGTGTGGGTAGCCTGCCCGATGCATTGGCGCGGTATGACGTGAGGCAGGTGGTGCTGACCGGCGCGCCGGGCCAGACCGCCACTTACCGCGCGGTGTTGCAGGCTCTGAGCGATAAGGGCATCTCCCAAACGCTTGCCACCGAGAAGCCAACTTTTGATTTGGGCGATGGCGTGATATTGCGCATCATCCATGATGATGCGCAGGGGAGCATGGCGCGTTTGGCGATGGGCAAGTTTGTGGCGTGGTTCCCCATCGGCTGGGATAAAAAAGACCCGGCGGTGTGGGAGGACGTGGGGCCGGGCACCGCGCTGATTGTGCCGGGTGACCGCGTGGGCACCATCCCGGCCGACGCGGTGTGGCGGATAAACGCGCGGGTCACGGTGCTCGCCATGGGGGCCGAGGCCGCTGGGGATATTCAATTTGAGCTGGAAAATTTTGAGGGGCGGCAGGTCTGGCGCACCGACCGCGATGGGGCAGTGACGATCCTCACGGATGGGGCGCAGGTGTGGGTGGAGACGGAGCGGTGAGGGTTTAGGGCACGCGCGTGGGGAGAGAACCCGACTTTGATATCAGCGCTAACTGTGGTTTTGCAAACTGCCACTAGCTGAAGCGGAATACCTGACGGGCTTGTTTGTGGCGGACCGAAAAAACGTGGCGGGGATTAACGGTGAGTTCGCTGTGGCCATCGACCAATCCCGTTTCAATCGTTTGAAGTAGACGGCAACGCGCGATCATCGAGAAAGGTGAGCGCCTTTTCCAGGTTAGGCGAAAACAACGCCCGCAAGGCTTGCCCGAGTTGCTTGAAGCGTTTGACGCGCTCGCGCAGGCGAGCCAGTTTGGCGAGGGCCGTGGTGGTGCGACACCGCCGATCAAACAACTGGTAGACGTGCTCCAGCGTATCACGCAGGGCGCGTAAGTGCGGCACGCCCCGCGTGATACGCTGGAGCGTCGCCCATTCGGTGTCGGTCAGGTGGCGCTGCACAAAGCGATGGCGATAGGTGAACCGGTCCGCGATTTTATCTTGCATAGGCTGCGCCTGCTGCACTGCCGCCCGCTTGCGTTTGGTAGGCCGCCCCCGCCGGCGTTTGGACTTCTTCGTCGTCAAGTTTTTGCGGGCCTGCGCGACGGCCTGCAAGATGGCGTGGGGGAGGTCTTTCAGCCTATGAAGCGGAGACTTGTTGGTTTAAACGTGCTTTGTTCCAAACAGGGGATACGATGACTACCCCTCCCCACTCCTAACAACCATTACGACCCCGCCGAGTTCGATGCCTTATTGCCCCGCATGGGGCGCTTACCTGCAACCCCAGCTTTGCTACTCTCAAGAGAGCACGACCTCAATTCCTCGCTGGCGGGCTTTCTGCACTAAATCCTTCGGCGCAGCACGATTAGTAATGAAGCGGTGTATGCGGTCTACGGGGCAAAATGTTGCAAGGCCGACTTGCCCCCATTTAGTATGGTCGATGATTGCAATTACTTCTCGCCCAGCCGCCACCAGCGCCTGCTTGAGTTTGACTTCTTCGCCATCCACATCGGTCAACCCCTCCGTGAAGGTAAACCCTTTTGCGCCCACAAAAACCTTACTGATATTAATTTGATTGAGCAATGCCTCACTCCAGTTTCCAACCACTGACATGGCCGCCGGACGGATGAGGCCGCCCAATAACATGACCGTTAGGCCGGGATAGTTGGCGATTTCCTCGGCGACACGGATGCCATTCGTAATGACCGTAACCTCTTTGGTGCCACGCAAATTGCGGGCTAAATGTAATGCAGTCGTGCTGGCATCCAAAGCAATGCTCTCGCCGTTTTGAATGAGGCTCGCCGCCGCCACGCCGATACGCTCCTTTTCGTTTTGCTGGATCTGAGCGCGCGCTACAAAGGCCAAGTCCACCCGCTGAGGGAGCGCAGGTACGGCCCCGCCGTGCGTGCGCGTAATCAACCCATTCTGCTCCAACCACGCCAAATCGGTGCGGATGGTGACGGGTGAAACGGCAAATAGCTTAGCGAGGCCACTTACGGTGACCCGTTGTTGATTATCCGCCACCCGCACAATTTGCTGGCGACGTTCTTCACGAAACAAGTCGGGGTCAGATAGGGGTTGCTTTCGTTTGCTTTCATCTTTCATCGTTGACAATCATATCCCGTTGATTATGATTGTCAAGATAAACGCAAAAAGTGAGCTAAAACCTCAGATTTTGGCAGGAGTGCCCTTCTTGGAAATCGCTATCGTCGGTACGGGCAAAGTTGCTGAGCGAAATTACATCCCCAGCCTATTGCGGCATTCAGATGTCACACTGACATGTTATTCACGCACGCTGGCGCGGGCCGAAGCGTTGGGGCAAAAATTCAATGTGCCAGTGGCGCGCACCCTCCCCGAACTGCTTGCGCGCCAGCCCGAAGCGGTCTTTGTATTAACGGGTGAGCAACAACGTTTGGCGGCGACCGAAGCCTTGCTCTCCTTCAAACCGAAACGGCTATTCTTTGAAAAACCATTAGTGGCGCAGAATGGGCAAGCCCACGTTGCCCCAGAAGATTTTTGGGATGGCAAGCGCTTGTTGGAAGAAGCGCACGCCGCCGGGGCCGAAGTGGCGATGGTGTTCAACTACCGCTTCTTCGACCAGACGCAACGGGCCATTCGCTTGATTGAAGAGCGCAACTTTGGCCCTGCCGTCAACGTCATCGCGTTATCGCACTTCGCAACGTGGAGTCATTGTATTGACCTCATCCTGCAACTAGCGAGCCCAGTGCGCGAAATCTCAGCGCAACAAGGCATGCAGACGCGCGCCCATCCGGTGACCGGCGACGGCCCAGATGTAGCGGCTTCGTTTCTCATGGAGAATGGGGCCACTGGCACCTTACTTGGCACGCATAGCCTTCACTGGGATTTCCCGCTCTTTGAATTAACGCTTGGCTTTGAACATGGCCGCCTTCACTTGCGTGGATTAGATGAAACGATGGAAGTCCTTGACTACCGCAGTAATCAACATGAAATTTTCTCCCCCAGCCGCGCCAGTTCCCGTTGGAACAAATACGATGAATCGTTTGAGAAATCCATTGATGCCTATCTTGAATCGATTCGGAACGGCACGCCGCCACCTGTGCCCGGCCTCGCCGGGCTTTTGGAACTGCAATTTGAAGCGGGCCTGAAGCAGTCTCTGGCTGAACATCGGCCGGTGAAGTTGTTGGAGGCGTTTCCCATTGAGCCACTCCGTTAACGCGATGCGTTACATTAACCTCGGCGGCCTCAACCATGCGGTTTCGATAATTGGTCTAGGAACGGGGACTCGCATTTTCACCCCGGAGACCTACCGCCCCGTCGCCGATTTGCTCGAAGCGTTTCTTGCCGCTGGCGGGAACTGCATTGACACCGCGCACATTTACGGCTTTGGCAATAGCGAAAAAACTTTGGGGCGCTGGTTCAAAGAATCCGGGCGACGTGCTGAGGTAGTGTTAATCACCAAAGGTTGCCATCCCGCCGTTGACCCACAGAATTTATTTGGCAAACCCTGGGAGCCGCGCCTCACCTCCGAAGCCATCCGCGCTGACTTGAGCGAAAGTTTGGAGCGCTTACAAACCAATTACATTGACCTCTATCTCTTACATCGGGATGATGAAGCGATGCCCGTTGGGCCGCTGATCGAGGCGCTGAATCAAGAACAAGTGCGCGGACGCATCCACGCGTTTGGGGCCTCCAACTGGCGTGTGGAAAGAATCGCCGAAGCCAATGCCTACGCCGCCCAACATGGGCTGAACAGGTTTATTGTTTCCAGTCCGAGTTTGAGTCTCGCTCGCCCGCTCAAAATGTATTATCCCGGCACATTGTTTGCGGATGAGGCAACACGCGCATGGCACCACGCCCACCAATTGCCCTTGTTGGCGTGGTCGGCATTGGCAAGCGGTTTTATGAGTGGGCAATTTGCCAGCGACTCGTTCACGGCGGAAGTCTATGCCTCCGAAGAAAATTCTGAACGCTTGCGCCGCGCGCAGGAATTGGCCGCGCGCAAAAACGTGACCGCTCTGCACATCGCGTTAGCGTATGTCCTCCAACAAGCATTCCCGGTTGTAGCACTGATTGGCCCAACGTCGGTGAGCCATTTGCACAGCGCGCTTGAGGCGGTCAATATCGAACTCACGCCTGCCGAAATGCAATGGCTTGACTTGGCCTCTCCGTGAAAATTTCCCCGAGGTAAACATGACTGTAGCTGAAACGCATCTTCAACAGGCTTATGGATTAGCGCAGGAACGCTACGCCCAACTCGGTGTGGATACCGAAGCGGCGTTGGCGCAACTCAAAACCGTTGCGCTCAGTTTGCATTGCTGGCAGGGCGATGATGTGGGCGGCTTTGAAGACCCGGAGCGCGGCCTGAGCGGCGGCATCCTCGCCACCGGCAATTACCCCGGCAAAGCGCGCATCCCCGCCGAACTGCGCGCCGACCTCGATGTGGCGTATCGCCTTATCCCCGGTCAACACCGCCTCAACTTGCACGCCATTTATCTGGACACCGACCGCAAAGTTGAACGCAACGCCATCGAACCCAAACATTTTGCACGGTGGGCAGACTGGGCCAAAGCCAACAAGCATGGGGTTGATTTCAACCCAACCTGCTTCTCGCACCCGTTGGCCGATAGCGGCTTCACATTGGCTCATATTGACAAAGGCGTGCGCGATTTTTGGATTGAGCATTGCATCGCCAGCCGCGAGATTGGCGCATACTTCGGACAGGAACTTGGCACGCCCGCCGTGACCAATGTATGGATTCCCGACGGCTACAAAGACACGCCCGCCGACCGCACCGCGCCGCGCGAACGTCTGCGCGAATCGCTTGATGCCGTGTTTGCGAAGCCGCTCGACCCGCGCCACAACTTGGACGCGGTGGAGTGCAAGTTGTTTGGCATTGGCTCCGAAAGCTATGTGGTGGGTTCGCATGAGTTTTACATGGGCTATGCCGTGACGCGGCAAAAACTACTGTGTCTCGATGCGGGCCACTTTCACCCCACCGAGTCTGTCGCCGACAAAATTTCATCCATCTTGATGTATGTGCCGGAGTTGCTCCTGCACGTCAGTCGTGGCGTGCGTTGGGATAGTGACCATGTCGTGACCCTCACCGATGAACTGCACGCCATTGCCCAGGAGCTGGTGCGCGGCGGCTACCTCAACCGCGTGCATATCGGCCTCGATTATTTTGACGCCAGCATCAATCGCGTGGCCGCGTGGGTGATTGGGTCACGCAACACGTTACGCGCGTTGCTGGGCGCTCTGCTTGAGCCGCTCGCCGAACTGCGCCGCCTCGAACAAGCCGGGGATTACACGCGCCGCCTCGCTCTGCTCGAAGAACTCAAGAGCCTGCCCATCGGCGCGGTGTGGGATTATCACTGTCTCACGCAAAACGCCCCGGTGGGCGGGCAATGGATGGATGAGATTGCTGAATATGAGCGGCGCGAACTTTCACAACGCAAATAAGTCAACGGATGAAACGGAAAAAACGGCGGATGGAACGGAGTGGGTTTTCCGTTCCATCCGTTCCCACATCCGCTTCATCCGTTGACCAAAGGCCCTCAACTTGGAAACCTCCCGAATGACCACTCCTCTCCTCGAAATGCGCCACATCTCCAAGCGCTTTGATTCCACACAGGCGCTCGATGATGTCTCGCTCAGCCTGTATCCGGGCGAAATTCATGCGCTGTTGGGCGAGAACGGCGCGGGCAAATCCACCCTCATCAAAATTATGACCGGCGTGCATCCGCCTGACCACGGCGAGATTTTGTTGGAGGGGCGGCCCATCCGCATCCACTCCTCGGTGGAGGCGCAGGGCTACGGCATCGCGGCCATTTATCAGGAGCCGCTCACCTATCCCGATTTGAGCGTGGCCGAAAATATCTTCATCTCGCATCGCCAGCGCGGGC
>CAYUFY010000288.1:0-6874 GCA_964443795.1 uncultured Anaerolineales bacterium
CATCTAGGCCGCCCTTGAAGATGGTCGGGATTAAGCCGCTGGTGGCGATAATCATCGTCAGGCCCGCCGTCATCGCGGCGGCGGTGAGCGCGGCCCGGGTGGGGTTGCGGCGCAGGTTGTCGGCGGCGAGGCGGCCCGCCGTGCCACCCGGCCAGCGCTGTAACAATGGCTGAACCAACGTGGCCATGGGCGCGACCAACGCGGGCATGAGCAAGGCCATCGCCGCCAGCAACACCACCATGCTCGGCAATAGCACGACCAACCCTGTCGCAAAATCGGGCCGCCCGAAGAAGCCATAGACCCCGAGACCCACGATAATCAGCGCGAGGGCCATCCCGCCGAACCGCCCAGAGACCCGCATGGTCTGCGAGGTCTTGAGGGTTTGATTCCCCTCGGCGCGCACCGCCTCCATTGGCGAGATGCGGCTGGCTTGCCACGCGGGCAAGAGCGCCGACAACAAAGTAATCGTCAGCCCCATCACCGGGCTAAAGACCACCGCCCACAGTGGCACGTTCAACGCCGTATCGTAACCAATCACCGCCAGCGTCACCCACGCGAGACCCAGCCCCAGCAGAACGCCGCCCACCGCGCCGACCACGCCCAACCCGCCCGCTTCGAGCAACACCAAATTGAGCACGCCGCGCCGCGTCAGGCCCAACGTGCGGAGTGAGCCAAACTCCTTGAGCCGCGCGGTCACGCTCATCCCAAACGCATTGGCAATGACGAACCCCGCCGCAAACAAAATGATGACCCCGACCAATGCCAACAACGCCTGCAAGGTCAACGTGCTAAACGACGGCCCACCGCCCACGCTGACCTGCGCCACCGCCAACTCCACGCCCAACACGCGCGCCAATTCCGCACGCGTCGTTTCAATATCGGCGCCCGCGCGCAATTGGATTTCGATGCGGTCAATTTGCCCCGGCGCGCCCGCCAGATGTTGGGCGATGGCGAGCGGCACGAGGGCGGCGGGCGTGGCCCCCAGCGCGATACCGGCCTCGGACTTTAATCGGCCACCGAGCGTGACGTGGGCCACGCGGTCACTGACCCCCAACTGAAGCGCATCCCCCGTGCGCCAACCGTTGCGAACCGCGAGCGCCGTCGGCACAACAATCGTGTTATCCGCCGCGAGAAAAGTTCCATCGGCGAGTTTGGGCTGGCGGAGGGCTTGATACGCGGCGGGGTCAACACCAACTAAGTTATCAGTTATCAGTAAACAGTTATCAGTGCATTGGTCACCAATAACTGATAACTGGTCACTGTTCACTTGCAATTCCGGCGAGGCAATCTCCACCCCCGCATTCGCGCGAACCACCGCCAGCGTGTCTTCGGCAAATGGCTTTTGGTCGCGCGCGAAGACCTCCAAATCAATGCGCGGGCCACTGGCCGCGGCGAGGGTGTTCGCCTGTTCACTCGCCGCCTGCCCAATGACCGCGGCCGCCAGCACCATCGCCACCCCCAACGCGATAGCGAGCGCGGTCAAAACCGAACGAAGCGGGTGAGCGGTGAGATTGCGTATGGCGAGGAACATGGAAAACTCCCAAACCCCAAACTCAAAATCCAAAGGTGCGATTGAATCGGGCTAAGTTGCAACAATCAAATAATCGGACAGAGTATATCGTAATTGAGCCAGCCCACCTGGCCGCTGTTCCCATGCCAGCCTGACCTTTCTACGAAAGACGCTTGAACCCCGCCGCGTGCCGCTCAATAAGTTCCACTGCCCGCGCCACGCCGTTCTCCGCGCGGATTTTTTCGCCCAGCGCGGCGGCGCGCGCCCGGAGCGCTGAGTCGTTGACCGCGACGTTAATCGCCCCCGCCAGTTTCTCGGCGGTCAATTTTTTCACCTCCGGCATCTGTGGCCCAACGCCCAATTGCGCTACGCGCTCCGCCCAAGCACTCTGGTCGCCCGCCAATGGCGTCACAATACTTGGCACACCGGCCCGCAAACCCGCGCTGGTGGTGCCGGCCCCGCCGTGATGCAGTACCGCCGCCACGCGCGGGAAGAGCCAGGCGTGCGGCACGTTATCCACAAACAAGACCTGGGGCGGCGCGCTCACTGACGTGAGGCCACCCCACCCGGTGAGAATAATTCCCCGTTGCCCGCTGAGTTCCAGCGCGCGCAAGACCAGTCGGGTTTTCGCTTCACCATCGCCCAGGTTGATACTGCCAAAGCCAAAGTAAATCGGCGGCGGGCCACTTTCTAAAAATTGTAATAACTCGGGCGCGGGTTGCCACGACGTGGGTGCATCTAAAAACCAATAGCCCGTGATGTGCTGATACGCATCCCAATCGGCGGGCTTGGGGAGGACGTGGGCGCTAAAACCATAGAGCCACGGAATGCCCAAACGGCGGCTGTGCCCTAGTAAGTCGGTATACGAGCGCCAGGGCGATAAGCCCAACTTTTGGCGCAACGGGTTCGTTATCGGCCCGCCCATGATGCTCCATAAGGCGCGATGCATGAGGCCATGCGTGAGGTAGTTGTAGCTCGCGCCGAGTGAGAAGCGCAACGCCCCCAAGAAGAAGGATGGATAAGCGCGGGTGGGCGCAAACGGAATGGGCGAGGCAAAGGCCACCGGAATCCCTCGCAAGTGGGCGGCCTCCAACGCGCCGCTGGCCGTGGGGCTTTGGATGACAAACTCGGCTTCCTGAATGGCGGCCCATACTTCATTTTGCGCTTCGGCATTTTGGCGCATCCCCTCGCGCATGAGCCGCACCTGCTTAAAAAAATTGCCACCCTTAAGCGCGGCTTGCGCTTCCGGCGTTTGCATGAACTCCTGCATATTGAAGCCGGTCGGGTGCACTTTCACCCCGTATGTTTCAATCCACTCCGTGTAGTTGTAGGAGGTGGCAAGGGTGACCTGATGCCCGGCGTGTTGCAGGCCAACCGCCAGTGCCACATAGGGTTGCACATCGCCGCGCGTGCCGAAAGAAGTGATGAGGATTTTCATGGCTACCCTTTTAGGCCGCTTCCAGTTCGCGGAGGGTCGCCTCCAGCGTTTCCATCACCTCGCGCAGGGTGGCCGCGTCCAGCGCGCAGCGGGCGCCCGCCAGCGCATATTGTTCGGCCAGGGGCAGGCACGGCTCCGCGCCCATCGCGCGGCGGTAGGCCGCCACCGCGCCAGCGTAATCCTGCCGCGCGTTGCGCCAGATCTGCAAGGCCCCCAATTCGGCGATGCCATAGTCAATGTAGAAAAATGGCGAAGCGAAGATGTGGGGCCGGCGTTGCCAGCCCGCCTGACATTCCGTTGCCAGTCCACTCCAGTCCACCCCGGGCATGAAGCGCGCCCACAACGCGCCCCACTGCTGGTCGCACTGCGATACCTCGGCGGCCTCGTTCGGATGCGTATAAACCCAATGCTGGAAGGCGTCCACCACCGCCATGTACGGCCAGAAGAGGATTTTCGTTTCCAGGAGTTCGCTCCAGGCGCGGGCGGCGGCGGCGGGCGCGGCGGGGTAAAAGATTGGCCCCACATGCGGCGCGGACAGCAGTTCCATCCCCAGCGAGCAGACTTCTGACCACTCACCCCCCAGGCCATACGCCAGGCTCATTTGCAAGAAAGGCCGCTGGCCCTGCTCATGTGCGCTGGCGGCGTGCCCGGCCTCATGTAACAACCCAACGACATCCTCCTGGGTGCCGACCGTGTTGAGCAGAATGAACGACTGCCGGGTGACCGCGTAGCCACGTTGGAAGCCGCCGGGGGCCTTGCTGGGGCGGCTGTCCAGATCGAGCAGGCCATCCCGCGCCAGGCCTACAAAATATGCGCCAATCTCTGGATCAACCCGGTGTAAAACGGCGGCGGTTTTGGTGATCAACTCTGCGCTGTCCCGGAAGGGGCGCAGGGGCGGCGTGCCCGGCGGTTCGGCGGCACGGCTGAAGTCAGTGGCCAGGTCCCACGGGCGCAGGCGGGTGAGGCCCAGCCGGGCCGCACGTTGCGCGTAGAGCCGCGTGGCCACCGGGACCACCACGTGTTCGATGGCGTGGTGAAATTCCAAACAGGCGGCAGGCGTGTATTCCCGTCCCAACTCGCGCCAGCGGTAAGCGCGAAAATCGGCGACCCCCGCATGGTGCGCCAGTTCCGCGCGGGTGGCGAGCAACGCCCGCCAAACGTCGGCCAGGGCCGGGCGGTCGGTCAGGCTCCGTGCCATTTTTAAACGCCAGGCGCGTTCGCGCCGCGCCCGGTCGTCGCTCTCCAGCGCCAGTTCGAGGCGACCAGCGGGGACCTCGGCCCCGTCCCACTCCACCGTGCGCCCACCGACGATCTCATTGAACCGCGCAATCAGTTCCTGCTCCCGCGCCGCCACCGGCTGGGTGGCCGGGAAAAAGAAACTGCCCTGCGCGCGCAACAACGCAATGGGCCGCTCGTAGCCGGGCGCGGTGAGGCCGGAAGCCAGCAAGCGGTTCTGTAGTTGTTCTTCATACACCTCGGCGGGTTGGACGACTTCGGTGAAGAACGCCTGAAACCGCGCCTGCCGGTCGGCGGCGGAGGTGTGGGCGGCGGCGGCATTCGACAGCCGCGCGAGACCTTCCGAGTTCAGCGCCCGCAAGCGCGACCAATCGTCCAGCCAGCTCGCGAGGGCGGCCGAGGTTAGCTCACGCGCCACCAGGTCAGTGTAATACGGCTCGATGCGCGCCCACGACCAGGTGGTGTACACCAGCGCGCTTTCTGGCAGATTCGTCCACAGTGTAGGTTCACGCATTCGATCGTCTCCGGTGATTTGTGAAATGGTCTCAATGGCCGGAGGGCGCAAATTTGAACCCGCCGCGTGCCGTTCGATAATTTCCACCGCGCGGGCGATGCCGTTCTCCGCGCGGATTTTCTCACCCAGCGCGGCGGCCCGCGCCCGCAGGGAGGCATCGTTGACCGCGACGTTAATCGCGCCCGCCAGTTTTTCGGCGGTGAGTTTTTTAACATCGCCCACGCGCGGGCCAACGCCCAACCGCGCCACGATGTCGGCCCAGGCATATTGGTCCAGCGTAAACGGCGTGATGAGGCTCGGCACGCCGGCGCGCAAGCCCGCGCCCGTGGTGCCTGCCCCGCCGTGATGGACGACAGCGCCCATGCGCGGAAACAGCCAGGCGTGGGGCGCGTTGTTGAGGTAATACACGGCGGCGGCTGAGGTGAGTTGCGTGATGCCGCCCCAACCGGTGGCCACGACCCCACGTTGCCCGGTCAGCTCCAGCGCGCGCAAGGTCAGGCGGGTCAGGCGTTCCGGGTCTTCATCGCGCATACTGCCAAAGCCAATGTAAATGGGCGGCGGGCCGCTTTCCAAGAAGCGCAATAAATCGGCAGGGGGCGACCAGTCCAGCGGCGGCTCTAAAAACCAATAGCCGGTGACGTGATGGGTGGCATCCCATTCGCTGGGCTTGGGCAAGACGCTGGGGCTGTAGCCATATAACGAAGGGGCCGCCAGCAAGCGGCGGTCATCCATAGAGCGCACCGGGGGTAAGCCCAAGCGGGTGGCGCGCCAACGATTGAGCGGTTCCAGCGCGCCGGGGATGTGCCAAAACAGCGCGTGCGACAGATAGTTGTAACCGCCGCCCAATGAAAACCGCCACGGCAGACCAAACGAAGGAAAGGCGCGGGTGGGCGGCGCATAGACGGGGGCCACCGACGCAAACGCCAGCGGGAGATTAAACTGGCGGGCGATTTCTACGCCGCATAACAGCGGGATGGTCTGCACCACAAACTCGGTGGCTGGCCCCATTTTCCAAAAATCATCGTTGGCCTGGATGAAGCCCGGCCCTAATCCATCCCGCATCACGCGGATAACGCGCGCGAGGTTCCGGCTTTTGAGCGCGGCCTGGTTGTCAGGATTTTTCAGAAACGCTTCGATGCTCCAACTCACGGGATGGGTCTGCACGCCGTAAGACTGAATCCAGTCGGTGAAGTTATAAGGCGCGGCGAGGGTGACCTGATGCCCCGCTTGCTGTAGCCCCACGGCCAACGCCAAATAGGGTTGCACATCACCGCGCGAGCCGAGGGCGAGGAGACTGATTTTCACGATTGCCTCACGCCAAACACCCGCACGCTCTCACTTTTGCCGCGCAATTCGACCGGGCCGAGGTCAACGAGTGGGTATTGTGTCTGCAATGCGCTCACCGTAAACTCGCTCACCAAAATATCGTAATCGGGGAAAACTTTGTTGAGCGCCAGCACACGCGCGCCCACATTCATCGCGTCGCCGATGACGGTGTATTCTTGGCGTTCTTCCGAACCCGTTGCGCCCGCCACGACTTCGCCGGAGTTTAGGCCCATGCCGAATTGCAAAGTCGGCAAGCCTAAGGTTTCGCGTTTGCGATGGAGATAGCCGAAGCCTTCGCGCATTCCCAGGGCCGCTTGCAAGGCGCGGTCGGCGTGGTCGCGGTAATCACGCGGTGCGCCAAAGACGCACACGGCTTCATCGCCGACAAAGCGGTTGACGATGCCACCGTGCGCTTCGGTGGCGAGGATGATGACTTCAAAGTAGCCGTTGAGCGCGGCCATCACTTCTTCGGGTTGATATTTTTCGGCAAAGGAAGTGGAGCCGCGCATGTCCACATACAAGCAAGTGATGGTCTTGCGCTCGCCGCCCAACGTGACGCGGCCCGCGAGGACGGCTTCGCTCACTTCGCGCGAGAGGTAGCGCCCGAACAAATCGCGCATTCGCTCGCGGTCGGTGAGGCCGGAGACCATTTCGTTGAAGGCGCGCGCGAGTTGGCCCACGTCATCCCAGCGGGTTTCCGGCACGCGCCGGGTGAGGTCGCCGCGTGCGACGGCGTGTGCGGCAGTTACGACTTCACCCACGGGCGCGAGGGCGCGGCGGGTGAGGAAAATCGTCAGGGCCACCGCGACCGCGAGGGCGGCGAGCATCGTCCATAGCGAACTGCGGATGA
>CAYUFY010000289.1:0-6870 GCA_964443795.1 uncultured Anaerolineales bacterium
TATTTTCCGTTCCATCCGCTAAATCCGTTGACACATTAATTGAGGCCGTAAATTTCACCGAGCTTGGTCTTTAAGTACTTCACATACGGCCCAACATTGATCGGCTCGCCCGCGACTTTTTCAATCGTTTCCTTGGGGGTGAACTTGCGCCCATGCTTGTGGACGTTTTCGCGCAACCACTCGCGCAGGGCCATGAACTCGCCGCGCTCAAACTGCTCATACAAGTCGGGCATCGCGGCCAACGCCTTCTCCCAGATTTGGCACGAGAGAATGTTGCCCAGCGAATAGGTGGAGAAATAACCAAACATCCCACCCGACCAATGAATATCCTGCAAGACCCCCTCGGCATCATTGGGCACGGTCACGCCGATATATTGCTTCATGCGCGCATTCCACGCTTCGGGGATGTCTTTGAGCGCCAGTTTGCCTTCCATGATTTCCTGCTCCAACTCAAAGCGCAGGATGATGTGCAGGTTGTAAGTGGCTTCGTCGGCTTCGACGCGGATGAGTGACGGCTGGACTTTGTTGATGGCGCGATAAAAATCTTCCATTGACACGGTCTTGAATTGTTCGGGGAAGGTGGCTTGCAGTTGGGGATAGAAGAACTGCCACGCCGCGCGACTGCGCCCGACCAGGTTTTCCCACATCCGACTCTGGGATTCGTGGACCCCGAGGGAGGCGCCGCGACAGAGCGGGGTGCGCTCCAACAACGGGCTGACGCCGTTTTCGTACAGACCGTGGCCGCACTCATGCATCGAGCCAAACAGCGCCGGGCTGATGAAATCCGGGTAATAGCGGGTAGTGATGCGAATGTCGGTGGTGGACGAATTGCTGGCGAACGGATGCACCGTGGGGTCGAGCCGCCACGAGTCGGGGCTGTAACCAAACCGCGCGATGATGGCTTTGCAGAGCGCTTCCTGCTTGTCCACTGCAAAGGGCTGATGCAGACAGGCGTCGCTCACCGTATCCACCCGCTCGCCAATGGCGGCGATGAGCGGGACGAGGTCTTGCTTCAGGTCGTCGAACAACGCGCGGACTTCAGCGGTCTTCATGCCCGGTTCAAAGTCATCGAGCAGAATATCGTACATGCTGTCGGCCTCGTCAAAGCACTCGACATACTTGTGCTTGAGTTCCACATTCTTTTGCAGATAGGGCAGGAAGATGGAATAGTCCGACTTTTGGCGGGCTTCAATCCAGGCCGGGTTGGCTTGCGACCCGGCGCGGGAAATCTCGGCGCGGAGTTCTGAGGGGACCCGGCGGGCCTTGTCGTAATCGCGGCGGGTTACGCGGATGAGACTGGCTTCGTCGGAGTCGTAGGGGAGGCTTTCCTCGTAGGGACGCAGGTCATCCAGTAGGTGGCCAATCTCGGCGGCGGTGAATTTTTCGTGCGCCACTTTGTTGAGCGTGGCGAGTTGCTCGGCGCGCACCGCCGCGCCCCGGGCGGGCATCATCACGCGCTGGTCCCAGCCCAGTACCCAACTGACCTTGTTGAGGTCGTGGATTTCGGCCAGGCGGAGTTTGAGGTCTTTGAATTTGGATTCCATGGGGTTCCTTTATCAACGGATGAAACGGATAGTTGGAAGTGAGAAAAGATGACAGGCTTATTCGCCCTCATCAGCCAGCACCTCCTGATAAAGCGTTTCGCTCAAGCGAAAGCCTTCCATTTGGCGAAGTTGGAGGAGGAGCGGTTTGATAGCTGGAATAAGCCCTTTGGGTTTGGCTTCAATGAGGACCCCAATAACCCCCACGATATTTAATCCAAAGCGTTGTGCGGTGCGCCGCCCGAGCCGCTCGTCAATTAAAAGCAAGTCAGCTTGGCGTTCAACAGCTAAAACAATAGCCTCGGACTCGCCGAGGCCCAAAGTTTCTTGTAAGGCCAGTACTAATTTGGAATCAGTCACCGCTTGTCGCTGAAGCCATGGTGCTTGACTGAGTTCAGCGACTCCCGAATGATTTTGCCCGCTGACAATAACCTCATCCCAAACGGCCCCCGGTATTATGACTCGCCCATAAAGTTCAGGAAGTAAGTGGGTGTGATTGATGGCGGTTAGCGCGACAAGCGGAGATGAATTGGATACGACAATCATAGCCGCCCTAATGTGCGTAAGGTATTCAAGTCTTCCTGATATTCGGCAACATCATAATGAAGCGGAAGATTATGTGCGCCAAGCAAATGCATGAACGCCCAAATATCCATCCCCGCCAGCTCGCGCGCTTTGCCCAATGACAGCTTGTTTTGACTGAAAAGTAGCAAGGCTAACTCGCGCCGGATTTCATCGGGTTCCAGTCGGGTGGCTTGTGATAGGTCAAAAGGAAGTTCGAGGGTGACAGGCATGGAGCATGAGCCTTTCTTTGATTGCCATAAGTATACAACCTCACCCCTTCACCTTCTCCCCTCTCGGGTCGTACACCGGCTCTTTCACCACCGTCGCGCCAATCTCGATGCCAAAGCACTCAACGGTGAGTTGCGTGTCGGGTTTCGCCAGTTCCAGGGGCAGATAACTATAGGCGAGGGACTTGTTCACCGAGTAACCGTAGCCGCCCGAGGTGACCCAGCCCACCACTTGCCCGGTGTGTCGGATGGGTTCACTGCCAAAGACCATGGCGTTGCCATCGGCCAGCGTAAGGCAGACGAGTTTTTTGCTGAGGCCTTTAGCTTTTTGTTCAAGCAGGGCGGACTTGCCCATGAAGTCAACCGATTTGTTGAGCGCCACTGCAAACCCGAGGCCCGCTTCGTAGGGCGTGTAATCGGGCGTGAGGTCGGCGCTCCAGTAGCGGTAACCTTTTTCGAGCCGCAATGAGTCAATGGCTTTGTAGCCGCCGGCGATGAGACCATGTTTGCGCCCGCCGTTCCAGAGTGTGTCCCACAGTTGTTCGCCGTATTCCGTGGGGGCGTAAAACTCCCAACCGAGTTCGCCAACGTAAGTGACGCGCAGGGCCAGCGTTGGCACGTTGCCGATGGTGATTTGTTTCGCGGTCATGTATGGGAAGGCCGCATTGGAAACATCGTCTTTCGTTAGGGGTTGCAAAATGGCGCGGGCGTGCGGCCCCCACAGGCCGAAGCACGTCCGGGCCGCGGTTAAATCGTTGAGGTACACCGACCCGTCGAGGGGCATATAGCGCCGCAGGTGTGTCATATCGTGCGTGCCAAAGGCGGTGCCGGTCACAATCATAAAGCGGTCGGGCGCGAGGCGCGTCACGCTGAAATCGCACTCGATGCCGCCGCGCGCATTGAGCATTTGGGTGTAGACGATTGAGCCAACCGGTTTGTCTAAATCATTGGCGCATAGGCGTTGGAGGAAGGCGAGCGCGCCGGGGCCGAGGACTTCGATTTTGCTGAACGAGGTTTCGTCGAATAGCCCGGCGGCCTCGCGGGTGACGCGATGTTCGGCGGCGATGGCGGGCGACCAACCGTGTTGCGCCCACCCGCGCGGTTCGGGGACCGACGCGGCCCGCGCATCCCGCGCGTTGGGCGCGAACCAGTTGGGGCGTTCCCAGCCGCCCTTCTCGCCAAAGACCGCGCCCAAATCTTTGAGCCGATGATAGGCGGGCGAGAGACGCAAGGGCCGCGCGGATTGCCGCTCTTCGCTGGGGTAGTGGATGTCGTAGTATTGCGCGTAAGTTTCCACCGTGCGCGCGAGTGTGAAGGCCTGCGAGTTGTATTGCGCGCCGAAGCGCCGCGCGTCGAGCTTCCACATATCCCATTCGGGATGGCCCGCGATAATCCATTCGGCCATGACTTTGCCGATGCCGCCCGCGCCCGCCAGGCCATGCGCGCAAAACGCGCACGCTACCCAAAAGCCGCGCACGCTCGTAGGGCCAAGCAGATATTCCGAGTCCGGCGTAAAACCTTCGGGGCCGTTGAGCAGTTGCACTATCTCGGCGCGCTCGAGGGCGGGCACACGCTTGATGGCGTTTTCCATCAGTGGCGTGAATCTATCCCAATCGGGTTCGAGCAATTTAAAATTCCAATCTTGCGGCACTCCGTCCAAACCCCACGGCGCGGGTTGGCGCTCGTAGCCGCCCGCAATCAGCCCGCCGACTTCTTCGCGGTAATACACCAAGTTGTCCGGGTCGCGCATCGTGGGCAAGGTGTGCGGCTGGCCCGCGATGGGTTTGGTGATGAGATACAAATGCGCCATCGGGATGATGGGCAATGTCAGCCCGACCATGCGCGCGATGTCGTTGCCCCACAGGCCTGCGGCGTTAATCACGACTTCGGTTTTGATTGCGCCCTTATCCGTGACGACTTCGGTGACTTGATTATTGTTGACCGTGATTGACAGGACGCGCGTGTTCGTGAGGAATTGCGCGCCCCGCGCTTTGGCCCCGGCCGCGAGCGCGTTCGTCAGCCCGGTGGGGTCAATGTACCCGTCGGTGGGGAGGTAAACTCCGCCTTTCACGTTGTCGGGCGACATGAGCGGGAACAGGTCAAGACATTCTTTAGGCCCGAGCATTTGTAGCGGCATCCCAAACGCTTTGGAGTAGCCCACGATGCGCTTGAGTTCCTCCATGCGCTCATCGGAGGAAGCAATCCGCAGACTGCCCACCTCGCACCAGCCGGGGTCAACGCTGGTGAGGTCTTTGAGTTTGCGATACAGGTCACTGCTGTACCGCATGAGTTTGGTAAGGCTGGAACTGGCGCGTAACTGCCCAACCAAACCAGCGGAGTGAAACGTGGAGCCGCTGGTCAGCTCGTGGCGCTCGATGACCACCACATCCTTCCAGCCCATGAGGGTGAGGTGGTAAGCGATACTGCATCCACCCACACCACCACCTATTACTACAACCTGTGCTTGAGTCTGCATGAAGGCTCTCCGATAATTTATTGTGAGGCGTGGGGCGTGAAGCGTGGAGTGTGAAGCGAGCTGTAGTTCACGCTTGATTTTTAGGCATCCATTGGTTTGGTGAAGACATCATGAGCGCAAGTTGACTGCAAACATGGTCATAGTGGTCGGTCAGCTCTTTGTGAAGGTCCGGCGCGATATAGCCAAAATGCAAAGCAAAGTCCAGCCAGACAATGGTTTCTGTGGCCTCTGTGTCGGCATCGCTCAGCTTGCTCACGAAGTTTTTAGGATAACGCCTCTTCCGCCAAGCTTCAGCAATATTGGCGCAAACTGAACGGGAAGCGCGTCGGATTTGATCGGTCAGGCTATATTTTTCCTCTGGAGGAAATGACTTGGTGATGTGATGAATTTGGGTAGCCGTCTCAAAGGCAAGTTGATAAACACGCAATTCGCGATGGTCTTTAGCAGGCATAGTTTGTTCCCGACCAAGCGTGAGGAGTAAGGCGCAGGAAATGAACTAATCGCTCCACGCTTCACTCCCCACGCTTCACGGCACTTTACGGTTCTTCAATCACAAACCCGCCGCTCATAGCCAAATGCGAGTCCACATACAACTCCACCGTGTATTCGCCGGGGTTGAGGACTTGGGTGGCGCTGTAAGACAGGCTCAGCGGAATCTCGGCGGTGCCGGAGGCGCCGAGCGCCCAGGTGTCAATGATGCGCCACGACGGATCTTCGACGCCATCCACGTAAACTTTGAAGACATAGTCTTGCCCGTCTTGCATCCCGTTATAGTCGAAGACAATGCCGACTTCGTCGGTGCCGAAGGGGAAGGACTCGGCCTCGATATAGTCGGCCACATTCCCGTTGTCATCATAAATGGGTTGCTCGATGTAAAACTCGCTGAGGCTGGCGGTGAGCGAGCCTTGCGGCGGCAAGCCGGTGTATTCCAGCGCCACGGAGTGACTCTTGAGCAGGTTGGAGAGTTCACCCGCGGCGGCGGCGATCACGTCGGGGGAAGCCAGCGCGCTGGGGGCGGGGAGGCCATCGCCCGCTTCAATCGTGAAAATCAAATCGTCGAGGCTAACCGCGCCATCTTCGAGGCCGGCCCATAGGAACGAGGGCGGTTCGGCGTTGGCGGCTTTGGCCGCCGCGACTTGCTGGGCCGCTGAATCTAGGCCGACTTTGTATTCCGCGCGGGCCTCGTCAATCTTGTTCGCGGCGAGCAGGCTGAGGGCCAGGTCAAACTGAATCCACAACTCGCCGGGGCTGGCGGTGAGGGCGGTGCGGTTCATGGTAATCGCGTCATCGAAGCGTCCCTGGAGATAGTAAATCCAGGCCAGTTCGCCAGCGGTGTTGCTACTGGTATCGCCATTGGCGCGCGCCCGTTCAAAATCGGTGGCGGCGGCTTCGAGGTTGCCGAGGCTGAGATTGGATTCGCCCCGCGCGGCGTGGGCGGTGGCGTAGTCGGCGGCGCAGGCCAGGGCTTTGTCGTAGGCGGCAATGGCTTGCGGGTGCAGTTCTTGATACGCCAGCCCCACGCCTTGTGCGTAGGCGTCAATGGCGTACATGCCATCGGGGGCTTTGCAATCGCGCAGGTCGGGGACGGGTTTGAGATAAGTCACCAGCGCCCAGCCGGTGGCAAAGATGGCCACGCCCGAACCGGAGATGGTGAAAATCCACCGGGTGAGGTTGCCATTGACAGTGGTAGAGAGGCCGTAGAGGAAGAGGGCGACGGCCAACATGGTGAGGTGAACGATATAGGTGTTGGCTTTGCTATCCCAGGCATCCTTCACGGTTGAGGCGGCGGTGAAGCGCTCGAGGAGGGCCGTGGTCTCGACCACATACGTGTCGGATTCGTATTTGGCAATATTCGGCTCCGGGTCCACGTCGGGGTTGTAGTAGTCCGGGCCGAGCAGGGGGCTGAGGCCGCGCAGTTGGTCGCGCAGGGTGATATAGCGCTCGGCCGCGGCGTCATCGCCCACCACTTCGGCGGCATCGGCGAGCAGTTCGAGTTCGTAATAGCCTTGATAGGCGGTGTTGTAGTCGTAGTTCACGCGCGCGTCGCCGCTCACCTGCCGCC
>CAYUFY010000290.1:0-6795 GCA_964443795.1 uncultured Anaerolineales bacterium
TGGAAATCGCCCGGCTGGCCGAAACGGTGGCGATTGAGAAAATGCCGCACCTGCGCGGTTTTCCGCGTTTCGTCCTGGCTCGGCTGCATTTGTTGCGCGGCGAAGTAGAACAGGCGCGGGCGGCGTTGAGCATCATCCAAGACTATGCGCGCCTCAAGCACACCTTTGGTTTTATCCTGCCCTATTGGGTGGGCGCGGCGCTGGCACAGGGTGAACTGGCGCTGGCGCGCGGCGAATATCATCAGGCCATCGCCATCGCCGAAGACGTTTACGCCGAACTCCAGCGCTGGGGCGTGCGCCTCTACCGGCCCGACTTGTTGCTTCTGCAAAGCCGCGCCCTGCTGGCCCTGGGTCGCCTGGAGGACGCTCATCATGTTTTGACCCTCGCCCGCGCTGAAGCCGCCGCCTTCAACTCGCGCCGCACGCTGTGGCAAATCCTCGCCGCCCTCAGTGCACTCGAAGCCCAACGCGGCCACGTGGCCGAAGCCGAGGCCTTACGCGCCGATGCCCAAGCCGTCATCCACTTCATCGCCGACCATTGCCCGCCCGACTTGCGCGAATCGTTTCTAAATCTGCCCACTGTGAAAAAGCTGATCGGATGACAAGATGAAGGGATGACCAAGGGACAATCAGCTTGTCAGCTTGTCAGCTTGTCACCCTGTCACCTTGTCACCTTGTCACCCTGTCACCTGTTCATCATGTCTCTCGCCTCCCACCTCACCCACCTCGAAACCTCCGGCCTCCTCCGCCTCGCGCAGAGTGAGCCGGAACTCGAATATCTCTTCCGCCATGGGCTGATTCAGGATGCCGCTTACGAGTCTATGGTGCGCGCCGACCGCCGCCGCCTGCATCGGGTCATTGGCGAAACGCTGGAGGCCTTGTTCCCCGAGCGGCAAGCCGAACTGGCGGAGGTCTTAGCGCACCACTTCACCATGGCGGGCGAACGCGTCAAGGCCATCGCCTATTCGCGTCAGGCCGCGCGCCAGGCCGAAGCCAAATATGCTTACGAAGAAGCCGCTCAACATCTGCGGACCGCGCTTGACCTGACCGACACTGAAACCCCCGCCGAAATCCGTTTGGCAGTACTGGAAGAACTCGCCGATGTTTATCAATTGCTCCGTGTCGGGGTTCAAGCCCTCGCGCGCTATCAGCAGGCGCTCGCCCTGTGGCCCGCCTTCACCGAGGCCGATAAGGTCAGCCCCCTCCGCCTGCATCGAAAAATTATCCAGACCGTTTCCGAACTGCGCTGGAGTACCAGCCTCGCCCAACAAGCCGAGGCCGACGCGATTGGGGTCGCCTCGCGGACCAACCTCGAAGCGGCCTTGCAACTTTGGGCCACTGCCGCGCCGCATCCCGAAATTGTCCACGTTCACCTAACGCTCGCCAACGATGCCTGGCGCAATCGTTTGCCCCCGGATTGGGAAGCCGCCGAGCGTCATGCCCAAGCCGCGCGCGGGGTGGCCGAACAACTCGGTGACACCGTCGGGTTATCCGCAACGCTCGGCATCTTGGCGACCATTCATCAAGCCCGGGGCGCATTGCGCGAAAATTGTCAGGTCGCCCTCCAGCGGTTGGCGCTCACCGCCGGGGCTGGCTTCAGCGACCTGCGTGAGCGGGTCGAAAGCCTCCGCGCCGCCGGAAGCGCGCTCATGTACGCGGGCGACTATGCCCAAGCCCTGCCGCATCTCTGCGAGGCCGAAGACCTCGCCGCCCAAATCTATGCCATCGGCCAGCAATTCAACGCGCTCTCCTTGCAAGCGCAATGCTACTTCCGGCTTGACCGATGGGACGCCGCGCTCGCCACCGAGAGCCGCTGGCGCGATCTCATGCGCCGCTACCCCCGTGAGCGCGTCGGTGTCACCTGATTCGCCCTCGCGCTCAGCGCGAGCATCCACGCGTTGCGTGGTGACGTTGATGAGGCCCGTTCCAATCGTCAAGAGTCATACGATTTTATGCTGGCCAATACCGGGCGGCTGGACGACTGGCAACGCAACCAACATTATTGAACCAGCCTGCCATTGATGGCCGAGGGCGAGTTCGCCCTCTCCCTTAAACATTTGACCCGCGCCCTGCCCACCGCCAGTTGGCCGACCGAATGGGGCTCGATGGGCGGCGACCTAGATGTGTATGCCTTGTTGCTGGAAGTAACCGCCCAACAGGGCGAAGCCCCCGCCCTGCGGGAATACGCCGCCCACACCGAAACGCTGGCCACGCGCCACAACCACGCGCTCTATCAGGGCATTGCCCACCGCGGCTGGGGCGTAGCGCACCGCCTGGCCAGAGAATACGCCGCAAGCGAAACGCGCCTGCAAACAGCCCTGCAAATTTTTGAAACCCTCGGCGCGCGCTGGCAGTTGGGCCGCACCTATTTTGAACTGGGTGAACTCGCGCTGGCCCGCGCCGACCCGGCCCAAGCCCGTGCCTATTTCTCCCGCGCCCTCGCGGACTTCGACACCCTGCGCGCCCGCCCCGATGCCGAGCGCACCCGCGCCCGCCTCCTCTCACTTGACACTTAAGCACCTGACACTTTAACACCGTGACCCTTTCAAGTCATCTCACCACGCTCGAAACCTCCGGCCTCCTTCGCCTTGTCCAAGCCGAGCCGGAACTCGAATATCTTTTTCGTCATGCCCTCCAACAAGAAGCGGCCTACGAAACGCTCCTCAGAAACGAGCGCAAGCGCCTGCACCTCATCGTCGGCGAAACCCTCGAAGCCACCTACCCCGCCCGCCGCGACGAACTCGCCTCGGTTCTGGCCCACCACTTTGAAGTCGGCGGCGATTTACCGCGCGCCCTGCACTATGCCACTCTCGCCGGAGACTTCGCCGCCCGCCTCTACGCCAACGCCGAAGCGGTGACGCACTACACCAAAGCGCTTGAGCTTGCTAAACACTCCCCTCTTCCGTCGGCGCTCTCCCCGACGGGGGAGGGGCCGGGGGTGGGGGCGCTCTATTCCAAACTCGGCCGCACCCTCGAACTCTCCACCCGCTACGAAGAAGCCATTGCCCTCTACGCGGATATGGAAAACTTCGCCCGCGCGCGCGGCGACCAAGCCCTCGAACTCGCGTCCTTCATGGACCGCGCCAAAATCTACTCCACCGCCAACCGGCTCAGCAACCCAGCCCTCGCGCAACAAATGCTCGAACACGCTCGCCCCCTCGCTCACGCCGTCGGCGACCCAGCGGTGGAAACGCGCATCCTGTGGAACCTCATGCTCCTCAGCACCCTGCAATCGCAAGGTGCGGGGCAACGCATCCGCTATGGCGAACAAGCGCTCGCCCTCGCCCGCCAGCATAACCTGCGCGAACAACTGGCGTTCATCCTGCACGACCTGTGGTACGCCTACCCCGTCGGCGAGTGGCCCAAAGTGGAAGCCGCCCTGCGCGAAGCCCTGCCCCTCTGGCGCGAACTCGATAATGGCCCCATGCACGCCGAAAGCACCCTGCGCCTCTCCATGAACCAAGGCTACGCCGGGCGCTACCGCGACTCCCTCGCCCTCGCCGCCGAAGCCTTGCGCCTCGCCCAAATCGCCAACAACCCCGACTCGCAATCCAACACCCACACCATGGTCGCCATCATCCAGTGGGAACACGGCGACCTCGGCGCGGCGCTCGACTCACTTGACCAAGCCCTCGCCCTCGGCTCACCACTGGGCAACGTCACCGCCATCGGCGGCGGCAAAGCCTTCCTCGGTTTCTTCTACGCCTATCTGGGCGACCCTCAGCGCGGCCTCGCCCTCCTCCACGAAGCCGAAGCCTACGCCGAAGAAAAAATCCCCGTCCTCGCCCCGTGGCCGCGCATCTACGCCGCCCGCCTCCACATCCGCACCGGCGACCTCGACCACGCCACCGACCACCTCGCCCGCCTCGACTACGCCACCGTCAAAGACACCCTCAACTTCGTTGGCTTCCTGTGCGCCCACCTCGCGCTCGCCCAAGCCGAACTCGCCTTCGCCCAAAAAGATTTTGCCCGCGCCCGCGTCCTCTGCGCCGAAGGCTACGCCGACCTCCACGCCATCCACCTCGACTTCGGCCTCTACGATTTGCTTCTCTTGAAAGGCCGCGCACAACTGGCGATGGGTGATTTAGACTCAGCCCACGCGACTCTGCTCGCGGCTCAAGCGGAAGCCGAAGCCCGCGCGGCCCACCGCGCCCAACCCGAAATTCTCCGCGCCCTTGCGGACGTGGCCACCCGCGCGGGCGACGCATCCCGCGCGAAAACGCTCCAGGCGCAGGCCCACGCCCTCACCCGCGCCCTCGCCGCCACGCTTCCGCCTGAATTGCAAGCCTCATTTCAACAGCAGTTATCAGTCACCAGTCATCAGTTAACTTCTCAAAACCCCACAGGAGATTCCCAATGAGCGATATAGACACCCTACGCGAGGGTTTGCAGTTTGCCAATTATGTGATGGAAACGACGATGGCCGATGTCACTCCCGAAATGGCGCATTGGATTCCGCCCGGGACAGCGCACCCCGTGGGGGCCTCATATGTCCACGCGGTGGTCGCGCAAGACGTTATTGTGAACGCCATGATTAAAGGCGGCGCGCCGCTCATGGCTTCCACTTGGGCGGGCAAGACCGGGTGCGACAACCCGCAATTCAACAATGACCTCGAATGGTCGCGCGCCGTCAAGGTGGATGTGGCCGCCTTCCGCGAATATGCCCAAGCCGTGTACGCCGCCACCGAAGCGTATCTCGCCACCGCCACCGAAGCCGACCTGCAAAGCACCCGCGACCTTTCGCAAGCGGGCCTCGGCGTGCAAACCGTGCGCTGGATGTTCAACGCGGTCGTCATCGCCCACATGAACAACCTGGCCGGAGAAATCTCCGCCGCCAAAGGCGCGCAAGGTGCCAAAGGCTACCCCTTCTAACAGTCTGACAAGATGACTTGATGACTCTTTTTGTCATCCTGTCATCCCTTCATCCAGTCATCTTGTCACCTGACACGTTGACACTTGGCCCATGACCCTTCCCGCCCACCTCGCCACCCTCGAGTCCTCCGGCCTCCTCCGCCTCGCGCAGAGTGAGCCGGAACTCGAATATCTTTTTCGTCATGCGCTGGTGCAAGACGCGGCTTATAGTTCCCTTCTCCGAGCCGACCGGAAACCCCTGCACCACCTCACGGGCCTCACCCTCGAAAGCGCCTACCCCGACCGCCTCACCGAGCTCGCGCCTGTCCTCGCGCGCCATTTTGAACTCGGCGGCGACCTGCCCCGCGCCCTGCACTACTTCACCCTCGCGGGAGACGAAGCCGCCCGCCTCTACGCCAACATCGAAGCTATCGCGCATTACACCCAAGCCATTGCGCTCATTAAAAATTTAATTACTAATTACCAATTACCCTTCTCGAGCGCCGCCCTCGCTCACCTCTACCTCAGCCTCGGTCTCGCCCTCGAACTCAACAGCCAACTCGAAGCCGCCTTCAATTGCTATGTGGAACTGGGCGAGTTAGCGCACACCCGCGCCGACCAGCGCCTCGAATTAGATTCGCTCCTCGCCCGCGCCAAACTGCACAGCGCCCCAACCATTAAGTTCGATGCCGCCCAAGCCGAAGCCAACCTCACCCGCGCGCAAGCCATTGCCCACGCCCTCGCCGACCACGCCGCCGAAGCCGATATTTACTGGAATCTGCTCCTGCTCAAGAAAAACACCAACGATTTGGGGCAAGCCTTAGCCTACGCCGAGCGCGGGCTGGCCATTGCCCGCCAACACGATTTGCGCGAGCGCCGCGCCTTCATCCTCAACGACTTGGGCGGGGTCTATTCCAACCAAAACCAACTCGAAGCCTCGCGGCAAGCGTTAGAAGAAGCCCGCCAACTCTGGCGCGAACTCGGCAACCAGCCCATGCTGGCCGACAACCTCGGCAACTCGGCCATCACTTATTTTTTGCTGGGCGATTACCCGCAGACGCTGGCGGTGTCGGAGGAAGCGTATCTTATCAGCGTCGCCATCGGCAACTTGTGGGGGCAGGCTTTCAGCCGCGCGGCCTCGGTCTATCTTTATTTTGAGCGCGGCGAACCCGGCTCGGCCATTGCCGCCATGGAAAACTCAGTCGCGTTGGTGCTCCGCTCGGGCTTGCAATTGGTGAAAGCCGCCGTGCAAGCCGACCTCGCGTGGATGTACTCAAACATCGGCGCGTTTGACCGCGCTCACCCGTATGCCGCCGCCGCCCGCGCGGACTTGTCCCCCGACCTGCCGCCGCTCTTCCGCACTTGGGCCTACGCGCATCTCGCCCGCTACGCCATTGCCTGTGGCGACCTCGACCAAGCCGCGCAAGACCACGCCGCCGTCGCCGATAGTTTCCAAATCGAGAACCTCGGCTGGGTGGCCAGCTTTGGCCTGTTCATCGGCGGGGTGGAACTGGCCCTCGCGCGACGCGACTATCCCCGCGCCATTGCCTTGGCCGACCAACTGCTCGCCCGCCTAAAAAAATTCCACATTCGCCCGTATGCCGCCGAGACGTTATACTTGCAAGCGCAAGCCTATCGCGGACAAGGCGACCACGCCCGCGCCGCAACCCTGCTTGCCGAGGCACAAACGGTGGCCGAGACCACCTCGGCGCGGCGGGCGCTGTGGCTCATTCACACCGCGCGGGCCGGGTTAGCCCTCGAGCACGGCGAGACCCAGCGGGCGGCGACTCATCGCGCGGAGGCGGAATCACTCCTGCATCTCATCGCCGCCAATTGCCCGCCCGACCTCCGTGCTTCATTTTTCGAATTCGCCGCTAGTCAAGTAAGTACTGACCGTTCGCTCATTTTATAAGGCAGAAACGCAAATTGAAAATCCGCGATTTT
>CAYUFY010000291.1:0-5083 GCA_964443795.1 uncultured Anaerolineales bacterium
TTTCCTGACGCACTTTCCGAACATATGTACTCTCAGTTGCAGAGATGCACCCATAACATTTCAACACACCCCTTGCCAAGTCCAAAGATTCTAATAGGTTCAATTTGTGGAGGTCTTCAATGCTGTCTCAAAAACTAAATCATTTCATCCGCTGGTGTTCGGTTCTGGCGTTACTGGTTGGGGTGTTGGCCAACGTGCTTCCCGCGCAGGCGGCCACCAGCCTGACGGTGACCACGTTGGAGGACAAAGTTAACCCCAACGATGGCAAGTGTTCGTTGCGCGAGGCCATGGGGCGCGCCTTTGACAATAGCAACAACAACACCATCCCCAATGACTGTCCGCAAGCCCCCGGCGGCAACACGACGATTAAGTTTGGGGTCAGCGGCACCATCGTTATCTCGAGCGGCGTGGATGGCGGCCAATTGCCCAACATCATCAACAGCGTCACGCTCATCGGCCCCATCACCCTAGATTTGGCGAAGGCCAACCAAATTGTGTTGGATGTGGAGAGCAATGGGCGACTCAATCTCGTCAATATGACGATTAAGAACGCCTTTTACACCGCGCTCGACAGCCGGGGCGAGATCAACATCGCCAACGTGAAGTTCGAGAACAACGGCGCGGGCGGGGCGGGGGGCGGCGCGATTCGCAATGATGGCGTGGCCGTGATTGCGGGAAGCACCTTCCTCAACAACCGCGCGGTTGGGGCGGGTATGGAAGGCGGGGCCATTCGGAGTACTTGGAAACTGAGCATCGCGGGGAGCACCTTCACGGGCAACACCGCTGATAAAAACGGCGGCGCGATTGCGGTGAAGGGCGGCTGGATGGAAATGGTGGATAGCACCTTCACGGGCAATGTGGTCAAGGGTACCTTGCTCCCCAGCGCCAAGGGTGAGGGGGGTGGCGCTCTGTACGTCACTGATAGTTCCAATACTTATCCCATGACTGTCACGCGCGGTATCTTTAACGGCAATTATGCCACCCAGGGCGTGGGCGGGGCCATTTTTCAGAACTCTGGCAGCAGCCTATTGACTATTGTTGACTCATCGTTTCAAGGAAACGGGGTCGGGTCGCAAGGTTATCTGGGGAGCGGCGGGGCCATCCGCAATGTGGGCGTGCTGACCATCAAACGCACCATGTTTCTCGCCAACAGTGCCATCGGCGACGGCGGGGCGATCTCGAATGATTACTCTGGCAACCTCACCCTGCGCGTGGTGGGCTTTACCGGCAACAACGCCAGCCAAAAGGGCGGGGCGATTGCCAACCTGAACGGCAGTAGTAGCGCGGCGCTCATCAGTGTCATCGGCGCGCAACTTACGGGCAACATCGCCAGCGATAAGGGCGGTGGCATTTACAACCACGATTCAAAATATGATGTGGCCGAGTTTCGCCTGTCGGTGTGGGCGGGCAATTTGCCGCAGGATTGCCGCGACCAAAACTCGCTGGATGACAACCTCCCACTGGGGCAGGCGGTGACACCTATCGAGAGCAAAGGCCAGAACTCTTTTGGGGATACGAGTTGTGACGACGACGACGAAGATGACCCGCCCGACCAGGTGAATGCCGACCCGATGTTGGACGACCCCGCGCCCAACGGGGGCGTGGTGCCCGGGCTGTTGACCCAGAAGCCTTTGCCCGGCAGTCCGTTGGTGGATGTGATTACCCCCACCGCGTATTCCACTGATCCCGACGTGAGCGAGGGGGATGTGCGCGGTCTGCCCCGTTTGCAAAACGGCGACGGCATTGGCCTCCCCTTCTTCGACATTGGCCCGTTTGAGTTGGACGATGCCGAGCCGGAGTTTAGCGCCCTCCCCGCCGCGCCCGGCCCGATTAACTTTGGCAACGTGCAAGTCAATCAGACTTACACCAAGACCGATGCCATCCGGGTTTTCAACGGCGGCGCGGGCCCGCTGACCCTGAGCAATTTTGCGTTAAGCGGTGCCAACCTCGGCGATTTTGCCGTGACCAGCACCCCCGGCGCGATTGCATATAACTTCAGCGGCTATATTGGACTTCGCTGCAAGCCGACTGACAAAGATGCTCGTACGGCGACTCTATCGTTCACCACCAACGACCCCGACCATGCCTCAGTGAGCTTTAATCTCATCTGCCAAGGTTCAACCCCGGCGGTGGCGGGCTTTGATTCCGCGCCGGATACGCCGGGGTTAGTCTCGAACAACACCACCGAAGGCACAGCGGTGCCGTTGTATGTTGTGGTGTATGAAACTGGCAACACTACGCTCACCCTCACCAATCCGTCGTTGGTCAGTAACCCACCGGGGGCCATTACTTTGCAAAGCACTTTCCCCTTGACGGTTAGCAACGGTGGCGGCCCCATCATCATCACTTTAGCCTGCGCGGCCAATGCCATTGGCTTGCACACGGCCACCTTTACCTTTGCCACGAACGACACGGCGCACCCCAACCCGGCCTACAACCTGACCTGCACCGTGGATAAAGCGCCGGATAAGTTCATTGCCTCTAGTAGTAGTCAGACGACTGGGTTGGGCGGCGTGGATGGTGCCTACGGGATTGCGATCAGCCCCGATGGGCAACAAGTGTATGTGGCCGATGTGGGCGATAGTGCGCTCGTGGCTTATTCGGTGACAGTTAATAACACCTTGTCGCACATTGCCACTTATTCGAGCAGTGCTTTGTCGGCTTCCAGCCAGTACACTTCACCCTATCAGGTGGCAGTCAGCACCGATGGTGGCACGGTGTATGTGACTGGCTATAGCGCTGATTCGGTGACCGCTTACACCCGGGATGCGGCCACTGGCGCATTGACTTTCCTGGATACCGTGAAAGATGGGCAGGGCTATGGTTGTGGCTTTACCATTCCAATTACGTGTGCTGGCTACGTCTCCGGCCTCGATGGCGCCTATGGGCTGGCCTTTAGCCCGGACGGGGGCTATGCCTATGTGAGCAGTATTATCAGTAACTCGGTGGTGGTGTTCCAGCGCAGTAAGACCAATGGCGCGCTCTCTACGACTGGCCTTGTGCTGGGCGGGGGCGCTTATTTCGTCCAGCGCTACACCCATCCCTTGTTGGACTCAGCCTATGGCCTCGCAACAAGCCCCGATGGTTTGAATGTCTATGTCACCGGCTACACCTCCGACTCGTTGCTAACCCTCAAGCGCAATCCCAGCACCGGCATGTTATCCACGGCCCAGGTGTTGACCCCCAGCGCGGCGGCTGGCCTCAACGGCGTTTTCCGCGTCAACATTAGCCCCGACGGCAACTTTGTTTATACAGCGGCTTTTGATAGCGATTCGATCTGCACGTTTGCTCGCAACCAAATTGATGGCACCTTAACCCCCAAAAGTTGTTATGCCAACTCTGTGTATTTAGATGCGGCCACAGATACCCTCTTGACCCCGGATGGCAAACATCTTATTGCGACGACTTATTACAGCAAGGGCGTGGTTGTTTTCAAACGCGATACCCAAACCGGCGCATTAACCTATCAGGAGATTTATACCCGGAGCGCCACCACTGGTCTCCCCGCGCTCGACGGCGCCCGTGGCGTCGTGGTTAACCCCAACAGCCGCGCGGTGTATGCCACCGGCTATGTGGATGACAGCGTGGTAACGCTGTTGGTTGGCAACCCGCGCCCGGTGTTGAGCACCCTCTCACCCGTGGCCAAAGTGGAAGGCTCGGCGACCTTCTCGGTCACGGTGAACGGCACCGACTTCACGCCCGACTCAGTAGTGCGCGTCAATGGCGCGAACCGCACGACCTACTTTATGAACGAGACCCAACTGCTGGCCGAAATCCTGGCGGATGACCTGCTGGCGGCGGGGACGCGCACCCTCACGGTGAACACCCCCACGCCCGGCGGGGGGGACAGCAACCCGCTCGTTTTCACCGTCCTCGCGCCGGGCGCGTTGGGCATCCCGTCCATCAATCAAATCAGCGTGCCGGGCGCGCTAGCGGGCGGCAACTCGGTGACGGTGGAAGTGTGGGGCAATGATTTTGCCCCCGGCGCCACGTTGCTCTGGAATGGCTCACCGCGTTCCACCACCTACCTCAGCGCCCAACAGTTGACCGCCGTGTTGACCGCCGCCGACCTGGCCCAACCGGGCACGGGCGCCATCAGTGTGCAGAACACCAATGCCGCCGACACGCTCGCGCCGCTGGCCGTGACTGGCTCCACCCCGGTGGGCCTGAAGATTGTGAACCCCAACCAGAACCCGGCCCCCGGTCTGACCCTGCTTTACCCGGCGGCCTTGCGCTCGCTCACGCTTGACCCACAAGTGCCGGTCACGCTCACCGGCACCAACTTCATGCTTGGCTCGCGGGTGCTATGGAATGGCGAGGAGCGCCCGACGGTCTTTGTCAACGCCACCACGCTCAAGCTCTTCATCAACGCCGGTGACCTAGCCCTGCCCGGTGTCGCCAGTGTGCAAGTCGCCAACCCCATCCCCGGCGGCGGCGACTCCAACGTGCTGACCTTCACCATTCTGGAGCCGGACATTCCTATCTTCTGGCCTTATCGGGTGTACATGCCATCTGTGATGCGGTAACCCCCCCTGTCCTCCCCCCCATTTGCGCCCACAGAAACTTGATATTTCCGCATGGTAATGGCGCAAATGGGGGGAACGAGGGGGGTTTAATTTCCCGCTTTCTGCTTCAACACATACCCCACCGCTTGCAACATATCGGCCAGGTTGCCGCCGGTCTCGCGTTGAACCAGCAGGGTGGCCACGAACAAGTTTAGGCCCTGGCTGGGGTGGCGGGCTTGCCATTGTTTGAGGGCCTCGGGCATAGATAGGCCCCCAGTCACCTCGGCCAGCATCTCCTTCACCTCGCTCGCCAGCGCCGCTGGGCCTTCGTTCACAGTGCCTTCAAACATCTGCTTCACGCTGTAGCCACTGCGGAGGGCGGCCTCCCACTTGCCAATTTCGGCGGCGAGCTGGGTTTCAAACTCGGTTTCGTTGCTCATGGTTGTCTCCTATGCTAAACCTGACCGGTCTTGAAGACCGGTCAGGTTTTTGAAAATGTTTATAGCGCCACTTTAGCAGACGCGCGTCTCCGGTGCGTCTCCGGGGCGTTACGGGTGAGTTATACTTTTGCCTCATGC
>CAYUFY010000291.1:5183-6785 GCA_964443795.1 uncultured Anaerolineales bacterium
GCGTCTCCGGTGCGTCTCCGGGGCGTTACGGGTGAGTTATACTTTTGCCTCATGCTTGCACTTCACTTGTTCGGCGGCTTTGAGATTTTGGAGCACGGCCAACCGATGGCGCTCACCACCCGGCCCGGGCAGACGTTGCTGGCGTACCTGGCGCTGAACCCCGGCCCGCGCCGCCGCGAAGAACTGGCGGGCGTGTTGTGGCCGGACGATACCGAAGCCGCCGCGCGCGCCAACTTGCGGCAAGTGGTGTGGCGCATTCGCAAGGTGGTGCCCGAGGCGTTGCTGGCCGATGAGTTGACGCTCACCCTCAACCCGGCCATGTGGGTGGATGTGCAACACTGGGAGGCACAACCCTTCGACTTGTATCGCGGCGAACTGCTCCCCGGCTTTTACGACGATTGGCTGACCCCCGCCCGCGAGGGCTACGTCTCCCGCGCGGGTGCGCTGGCCCGCGCGGAACTGGATCAACTCGCGCGGGCCAGCGATTGGCGTGGCGTAGCGCATCACGCGGAGGGCTGGGTCAAACGTCTGCCCGCGCCCGAAGTCAGCTTTCAATATCTCATGCGGGCCTACGCCGCGCTGGGCGACCTCGCCGCCGTGCGCGCAGTTTATCGGCGATGCGAGCAGGCGCTTAAGCGCGAACTGGACGTCGCGCCGCTGGCAGAGACTCAACAACTGTATGAACAACTTGTCACCGCGCCGCCTCGGCCACGCGCCAATTTGCCCACGCCGTTAACGTCGTTCATTGGGCGCGCGCCGGAGGTGGCCGAAGCACAACGCTGGCTGGGCGAGCGGCGGCTGGTCACGCTCACGGGCGCGGGCGGCGCGGGCAAAACCCGGTTGGCGTTACAAATCGCGCGCGCGACCCAGGCACAATTTCCGGGCGGCGTGTTTTGGGTGGAACTGGCCTCGCTGACCGACGCGGGGCAGATTGCGCCGGGGGTGGCGGCCAGCGTTGGGGGCGCAGATACCCGCGGGGCCACGCTCCTCGTCCTCGACAATTGCGAACAGCTCATCGAAGCCTGCGCGACTTTCAGCGCCGAGTGGTTGCAAGCCGACACGGGCCGCGCGATTTTGGCGACGAGTCGCGAGGCGCTGAACGTTATGGGCGAGTTTGTGGTGCGCGTGCCGTCCCTGGGGACGCCTGACCCCCTGTGGGTAAGTCCCGACCCGGCGGAACTGCAACTCTACGACGCGGTGCGCCTGTTCTGCGAGCGCGCGCCGGGGTTCACGCTGACCCCCGCAACCGCGGGCGCGGTGATGGGCATTTGCCGCCGCTTGGAGGGCTTGCCGCTGGCGCTGGAACTGGCGGCGGCGCAAACCGCCTGGCTTTCGGTGACGCAGATTGAAGAGCGGTTGAGCCATGCCTTGCTGGCGGGCGAGCAACGCGGGACGCACCCGCGCCATCGCACGCTCGCGGCCGCGCTGGATTGGAGCTACGCGCTGTTGACGGAGTCGGAGCAAAAATTGCTGACCCAACTGGCCGCGTTTGTGGGCGGCTGGTCGTTGGTGGATTTGGAAGCGGTGGGTGGCTCCGGGGCGTGGGGTGGAGCAGTTGGCGCGCAAATCGCTGGTGGTGGCCGACACCGCCGCCGAGCGTTA
>CAYUFY010000292.1:0-6756 GCA_964443795.1 uncultured Anaerolineales bacterium
GCCGCCTTATATCCCCACGCCTGAAGGCGGGGGCTTTACGGCGGGTTTTGGTAAGAACCTAACCCCCCGGCCCCCTTCCCTGCAAGGGAAGGGGGAGAGGGCACGTATTCGTAGTTAAACAAAAATGCTCCCGCCGAAACTGGCGGGGGCATTTTTTTGTGGCTCGACCGGATTTAACGGGAAACCGATGTAGGTCGGGCTTGTAGCCCGACATCTGACGCGGCAAAAACCGTCGCGTTACACCCCCCATGCGGGGGGCAGGCGCGCGACCTACGCCAATTCCGTCAAAAACAGTAGCGCCTTTTTTTGTTTAACCGCCCCCGGCGGGTTACGCTTCCTCAATCTCCGCAAATAGCCACTCATCCAGCCAGCGCCGTTCTTCGGCGGAAAGTTCGAGTTGCGCGTATTCGCACAGGGCCAGCAGGTTGTCGCGGAAATACTCGGCGATGGTCGCGGCGGAGTGCGAGTGCGCTTCGGGGCTGAGGTCGTAGTTTTTGAGTTTGAGACCGTTGATGACAAAGTTGACGTTTTGGCGCGAGATGGATTGTCCGCGCTCAATGCACTGGTCGCGCACCGTTTTGGAGGTGGTCGTTTGGTGGAACGGATGACGGTTAAGGTCAGCGGCCAGCGCGCGGAACAGCACGCCATATTGCGCGGAGGTGAAGCGCGGCGCGCCAGTGATTTGGCACAGACGCCGGGTGAAGGCGGCCTGCTCGGGTGAGGCGACTTCGGCGGGGGGCGTGATGACCGCACTGTGACGCCGGGGGTCGTAGAGATAACCGGGTTGGTCGGGCGCGGTGAACATGGCAATATGCGGCAGGTCGGCGCTTTGCAGGAGATTCTTAAACGTGCCCGCGCCCGCCCACTGGGTCTCGATGACCTGGGAGCCGAGTTGCGAAATTAATTCCTGGGCCACTTTGGCCATGGTCACCGGCTCGGAAGCCACCGCCACCACGCTTTGCACATAGTTGAGGATGCGCGTCCGCAAATCGTCGTCGGGCGCCACTGGGATAGGCTCGGTGGGGAGCGGCGGCCCCGCGCGGGGTTCCGCCTCGGCCCGCCGGGCGGGGGTCGCCAGCACCGCCGGGGCCAGGGTCACTTTCCACGGGTCGCCCTCCACCACTTTGAGCGCGGGTTGTTTTTGGATGAGCGCATTGGTGAGCGCGCGCAGGGAATAAAATCCCAGCCAGTTGCGGCCGTCCACAAATTCCTTGAACTGCATATAGAACTTGGGCAGGATGGTGGCGGGGACTTCGCCGTTGGTGCTGGCTTCTTCGTAGAGACGGCGCGCCATGCGGTGGATGAGTTGGGCCGAGGCCGGGCTGGTGCTACCGGGGATGGCGGGCGCGTTTTCGAGCGGCTCGGGCGTGAGTTGCAAACCCGCCTCGACAAACACATCTTCGGTGAGCACGCGGTTGCAAGCGGCCTTGTAAGCCTCGGCGGCCGGGCCGATGACGAGGATGGCGGTCTGCCGGTCATGCGCCCGCAAGCGCAGTAACACCGGGGTGAAGTCGGCATCGCCCGACAGGATAATGAACTCATCGAAATGGGTGGGATGTTCGAGCGTGTCGAGAATATCCATCACCATGTGAATGTCCGCGCCGTTTTTGCTGGCGGCGGTGAGTTGCGGACAATCAATCACCGAGAAGGCGGTGCGGGTGAAGTACGGGCGATAACGCGCAAAGCGGGCCGGGTTGAGGTAACAGCGGCGGATGAGAACTTCGCGCTCGACGGGCACATGCGTGTCCGGCTCGGTGTCGTCCAACATGCCGCCTTCAATCCAGGTGAGCCAACGCGCCGGGTCAGTGGCAAAGCGCTCGGCGGCCTCGGCTTCGATATCGCGCAAGCCGCTATAGATGTTGTCGAAATCCACGAACAAAGCAGTTTTAATCATGCGGGGCATATCCCCTCCCAAAGAATAATCCAATATAGGTGACAGTCACTTTTAAAGTGACTGTCACCTTAAGGTTAATTATACTTCCGTCCGCGCCACGGGGCGCGTGGGGTCACTACACCATTCGCTCCACGATCCGGAGTAGATGCGCGCGCCGGACAGCCCGGCCACTTCCATTGCCAGAGCGTTGTGCGCGGCGGCCACGCCCGAGCCGCAATAGGTGATGGCGTGGTCGGGCGGCACTTCGCCGAGCAGGGCCAAAAATTTTTGGCGCAAGACTTCGGGCGCGCGAAACGTCCCATCGGGGTTCACGTTCGACAAATTGAAATGATTGACCGCGCCGGGGATGTGTCCCGCCACGGGGTCGAATGGCTCGATCTCGCCGCGATACCGCTCGGGCGCGCGCGAATCAATGAGGCGATACGCTGCGTCAGTTCGCAGTTGTTCGATTTCGTCCACCAGCGCCAACTGACCCGCGCGCGGTGTGCCGCTAAACTGGCGGGGCGCGCGGGATTCAACCGCCGCCCGGTGGGGTCGGCCTTCCCCCAGCCATTTTGCCAGCCCACCATCCAGCACCGCCACCGCATCGTGGCCGAGATAGCGCACCATCCACCACAAGCGGCTGGCGTTCATGCCATTGCCTTCATCATAGGCCACCACTTGCACGCCCGCCGCAATGCCCCAGGCGCTGAGGGTGGCTTTGAACACATCCATGTCGGGCAACGGGTGCCGCCCATTGTGGCCGGTCTTGGGGCCGGAGAGATCACGGTTCAACCGGGCATACAGCGCGCCCGGGATATGCCCCGCGTGGTAGAGCTGTTCGCCTTTATCGGGGTCGGTCAAATCAAAGCGGCAGTCAAAAATGGCGAAGGTGTCGAGGTTCGCGGCGAGGGCGTGGGTGGAGATGAGGGTGGTGTAGGGCATGGTTGGAAAAGCAAAACACAAAGACCGCAAAGGAAACACGAAGTTCACAAAGTTTTTTTGGTTTTCTTACTTCGTGGCCTTCGTGTTAAAGCTTGGATACTGTGCAAACAAAAACGCGCCGCAAGATGGGGCGCGTTTACCAGCGGAGAGGGAGGGATTCGAACCCTCGATGACCTTGCAGCCATAACGCTTTTCGAGAGCGTCGCATTCAACCACTCTGCCACCTCTCCAGTGGCGGAAATTATAGCATAGCGAGCGCGCCGATTTAAGCCATCGGTCAAATTCGGCCTCCAGTGTCGCTCAACGCTTGGGACGCGGACTGCGACGATTGGTAGCCCGGGTTGAGCGCGCGCGCGATTGGGTAAGCCCTAATTTCTTCTCCACTTCGGCCAGCGGAATGAGTTTCTCTGTTTGGGCTTGCTCTCCCCGCTTGTCTAAAAAGCGCATCAGCTTTTTGTTCGCCCGCGTCTGCTGGACTTCTTCATCAAAATCATCACTCCCGCCCACATAAAAGGCCTGGACTGAGGGGACTTTGACTAATACAAATTGTTCACCGGTTTCGGAGCGCAAGAGCACATTCGCCGTGCGCGCTTTCTTAAGTAATTCGCTTACCGTCTTGGATTGAGTAGGAACGAGTAACGTTTTCACAATTCTCCTTCTTCGCCTTGAAAGAACAATAAACTCCCCTTCTTTTCTGCAATGGCTTCTATCGCGACCACCCGCACCGCTTCGCTTACATCATAAAAGATTCTAAATTTCCCGAGGCGCAATTCCCATTCGGCAGTTTCATTCGGGCGAAGTTTCTTGCGATTACGGGTTTCAACATTTGGCTCATGTTCCAAATTTTCTCGAATCCCTTCTACAATTTCGGTTTGTTCGTTTTTCTTGAACCAGCCCAAGTCTTTAAGGGCATCGGTGGTGAAGTTGATTTTGTATTTTGCCATGACAAAGATTATACGGGGTTAGATGAACCCGGCTGGTGACACATGAAACCGTTCGGCAAGCAACTGGATTTGACGCGTCACAAAGCCATCAGACAACTGTCAGCCCTCACACCTCCACTGTCTCAAACAACTCCGGCGCTTTCACGCCCTGCATTCCCTGCTCCACCAACGCTTGCCGCAACGCTTCGGAAGACTCCGGCTCACCGTGGACCAGGTAAAGATTTTTACAGCGCGGCCCGAGCGCTTGCGCCCACTGAATGAGCAAATCGCGCCCGGCGTGGCCGGAATAGCCGTTGATGGTGGAGACCTGCGCTTTGAGTTTGTGCGTCTCGCCAAAGATGCGAACTTCGGACAGGCGGTCGGCGATTTGGCGGCCCAGCGTATCAGGCGCTTGCCACGAGACGATGAGGATGGTGTTATTGGGGTTGCCAATGTTGTTGGCGAGGTGGTGGCGGATGCGCCCGGACTCGCACATGCCCGAGGCGCTGATGATGACCATCGGGCCGTCCATTTCATTGAGCGACTTGCTCTCCTCGGCGGACTTGACGTACTTGAGCGACTTGAACCCAAAGACTTCATCACCGGGGTCGTCGCGCGCGAACTGCTGGGCTTCCTTGTCGAACAGGCCGATGTGTGCCCAAAAGACGGTGGACGCGCGGTCAGCGAGCGGGCTATCTACATACACCGGGATGGGCGGGATTTCCTTGGTGCGGATGAGTTTGCTGAGTTCATACACCAGTTCCTGGGCGCGGCCCACCGCAAACGACGGGATGATGATTTTGCCGCGCCGAGCGATGGTCTCCTTGACCAGTTTCTCGAACTCCGCCTGCGCGTCGGCGGGCGGGCGGTGGTTCTTGGTCCCGTAGGTGGATTCCATGATGGCGTAGTCAATATCTTTGAGGAACACCGGGTCATTGAGAATGGGCACGTCAAACCGCCCGATGTCGCCGGAGAAGGCGAAGCGATATTTGCGCCCGGCTTCTTCCACATCCAGCACAATGCTGGCCGCGCCGAGGATGTGGCCCGCCTCGTAGAAGGACGCATACACCCCAGGGACGACTTCAAACGGGGTGGCATACGGTTGGTCGGTGAAATGGCCCAGCGCCCGCTGGGCATCGGCTAAAGTGTAGAGGGGTTCGTGATCCTGCGGTTTGCCGCGTTTGGCCGCGCGTCGATTGAGAAACTCGGCATCGGTCTCTTGAATGTTGCCCGAGTCGCGGAGCATATAATCGCACAAATCCACGGTGGCGTGGGTGGCGTACACCGGGCCGTGAAAGCCTTTCTTCACCAGCGAGGGGATGTTGCCGCAGTGGTCAATGTGGGCATGGGACAGGATGAGGGCATCCACACTGGCGGGGTCGAACTTGAAGGTGCTGTTGCGCTCGATGGACTCCTGGCGTTTGCCTTGATACAAGCCGCAGTCGAGCAGGATTTTTTTGCCATTCACACTCAGGAGATGTTGCGAGCCAGTGACGGTTTGGGCCGCGCCGTGGAAGGTGATGTGCATGAGAGTCTCCGAAAGTCGTGGCGGTAATAAACCAGCTTTTACGGAATACGCAATGCGTTTGCATTTTGCGTAATGCGTATTCAGTATCAGGCTTGATTGGTGCTGAGCACTTTGAGTATCTCTTCCCCATACGTTTCACGCCGCCAGGGGCCGAGGTCTTCGATCTGGGCGAGGTCGGCGAGGGAGCGCGGGACGCGCCGGGCCAAAGCCCACAGCGTGTCGCGGGGGAGGATGACATCCGACTCGACGCCGCGCGCTTTGGCTTTGTCTTTGCGCCATTTGTGCAACAAGTCATAGCGGTCGCGGACGGCATCGGATTCGCGGGCAATGTGCGGCGGGCGCGGATGGGGCGCGGCCAGGCCGCGTTGGACAGCGTGCAATATGCCGGCGGCATGACGGCGGATTTGGCCGGGGGTCATGCCGGGCACACCATGCAGGTCTTCGGCGTGGTGTGGGGTGTGGCGCGCAATTTCGAGGAGGGTTTGATCACCCATCACTTTGAAAGGGGGCCGGTCAATGCGCGCGGCCTGCTGTTCGCGGTAAAGGAAAAGTTCTTTGAGGATGGCGGCCTGGGTAGGTTTCAGGTCTTTGGCACCGTTGACCCGCCAAAAAGCGTCGGGGTCGGGGGCCGGGGCCGGGGTGACACGCATCCGCGCGAAACGGGCAAATTCCTCGCGGGCTTCGGACCAGCGATTGGCCGCGGTCAGTTCCTGGAGTTGCAGTTCGCGCAGGGGGAGGAGGTAGTGCGTGTCGAACCGGGCGTAATCCAGTTGTTCGAACGTGAGCGGGCGGTGGCCCCAATCGGCGCGCTGAAATTTTTTGTTCAGCTTCACGCCAAAGCGTTCTTCCAGAATTGCGCCGAGGCCCAACTGCGACCAGCCCAGACTGCGCGCGGCCACCATGGTGTCAAAAATCTCGACGAACTCAAAGCCATAATCACGCTTGAGACAAATGAGGTCGTATTCAGCGGCATGGAAGACTTTTTGCTGTTGTGGGTTGGCGAAGAAGGGCGCGAGCGGGCTGAGGTCGGGCACGCGCAGTGGGTCGAGGACATAGTCCAGCGCCGGGGTTGAGAACTGAATGAGACAGACGCGCTCGCGGTAGGCATGCAGGCTGTTGGATTCGGTGTCAATGGCGACGACGGGATACGGCGCGAGGGCGCGGAGGAGGTCGGCGAGACCGGGGGCGTCGGCGATGAGAACGGGGCGCGGCAAGGGAGGGGACATGAATAGGGGCTATTATCGGCTCTCCGCGCCGGGTGTCAAATTTTAGAGTATTTCCCACTTGACGTGGGAAGTTGACAATAATCGCCGAGTGGCGCACGATTCGCTCCATCTCACCTATCAGGAGCGCACTCATGGCCGTCAATCCAGAATTGCTTTCACTGTTCACCGAACAGGCGGTTCAAAAGAATCGGGTGACGGACATTACTATTAGGACTTACGCAAAACCGAGTTGTTGACGCGCAGGCGAAAAACCGATAGGTT
>CAYUFY010000293.1:0-6671 GCA_964443795.1 uncultured Anaerolineales bacterium
GCTCCTTGCCAATTGCTGGATGATCCCATGCAGTTTGAGAGATGCACCCATGTGACATTGTCAAACTACTCACCCGCTATCGTCAATCCATATTCCATCGAGTCGGCCAGCGCCCGCCAACTGGCCTCGATGATGTTCGCGCTCGCGCCCACGGTGCTCCAACGGCGGGTGCCATTTTGAGTGTCAATCAACACCCGCGTCGTCGCGCCGGTGCCACTGTCGCTATCCAAAATGCGGACTTTGTAGTCGGCCAGATGAAAATGCGCGAGCGCGGGATAGTTGGCGATAAGCGCTTTGCGGAGAGCCGCATCCAGCGCGTTGACCGGGCCATTGCCCTCGGCGGCCGTATGCTGGACTTCACCCGCGACCCGCACCTTGACCGTGGCCTCAGCAAAGATGCCACGCCCCGCGCGATGTTCGACGTTCACGGAAAAATCAATCAGCTCGAAGGGGGGCGTGTATCCGGGCGTTTGCCGTTTAAGGAGCATGGCCACCGAGGCTTCGGCGGCTTCAAATGAAAAGCCCTGCGACTCCAAGGCTTTGATTTCGGTCAGCACCCCGGCCACTTCCGCGCCCGCCCCAACTTCAACCCCGTACTCTTCGGCCTTGCTCAACAAATTGCCCCGCCCCGAGAGTTCGCTGACCACCACCCGCATTTGATTACCGACCCGGGCCGGGTCAATATGCTGATACGATTGCTCGCTCCGCCGCATCGCCGCCACATGAATGCCACCCTTGTGCGCAAAGGCACTCTTGCCCACATAGGCCAAATGCTCATCCGGCGCGAGATTGGCGACCTCGGCCACAAAATGCGCCACTTCATATAGCCGGGGCAACTGGCCGGGGGGCAAACACGGCATTCCCAATTTCAATTCCAAGTCGGGGATGATGGAACACAGGTTGGCGTTGCCGCACCGCTCGCCGTAACCATTGATTGTTCCCTGCACTTGCATTGCGCCCTCACGAATCGCGGCAAGGGAATTGGCGACGGCGCATTCACCATCGTTGTGGGTGTGAATGCCGAGGTGTATTTCCATCACCGCCTCCTTCGACTGCGCGGCGGAAGTTCCCGCCGCTCCGCTCAGGATGCTTTTTTCGACTTGGGAAACGGGCGCATTCCGAGCGGCGCCGCTTCGCGGCGCCGTCGAGGAACGTCCGTCGCTCCACTCAGGATGCTCAAGCTTTGTTTTTACTGCCCGCACAATCTCGCTGACTTCCCACGGCATCGAGCCGCCGTTAGTGTCACACAGCACCACCGTCTCGGCCCCGCCGCGTATGACAGCCTTAAGCGTTTCAAGTGCGTAAGCCGAGTCGGCTTTGTAGCCATCGAAAAAATGCTCGGCATCATAAATCACCCGCCGGCCTTGTGCACGGAGGAAGGCGAGACTTTGTTCGATGATCCGCAGGTTATCATCCAGCGTGGTCCTCAACACTTCGGTGACGTGCAAAGTCCAGGTCTTGCCCACCACCGTGCAGACCGGGGTGTGGGCGTCGAGCAAAGCGCGGATATTCGGGTCGTCGTCGGGGCCACCGCCCACGCGGCAGGTTGAGCCAAACGCCGCGATTTTGGCTGTAGACCAATTGACATCGCGCGCCTGTTCAAAGAACTCGGCATCTTTGGGGTTGGAGCCGGGCCATCCGCCTTCAATGAAGGCCACACCCAACTCATCCAGTTTACGCGCGATACGCAGTTTATCGGCGCAGGAGAGCGAAATGCCTTCGCGTTGGGTGCCGTCACGGAGGGTAGTGTCGTAGATTTCAATCACGCTATTTCATTTGACAAGGTGAAGGGGTGACAGGGTGAAATTCACCTTGTCACCTTGTCACCTGTTCCTTATAACAAATGCTGTGTCTCGTAATCCGCAATCTGCGCGTCAAACCCCAGCAAATATCCCAACTCATCCGTGCCTTTGAGCAGGCAGGTTTTCGAGAAGCCATCAATCGGGAAGGCGGCAGTCTGGCCGGTGGGCAGGGTGACGGTTTGGGAGGCAAGGTCAATGGTCACTTGCGCGCTGGGGATTTCGTCGAGCATTTCAAAGAGCGCGCGATGCGTGTCGGCATCTACAATCACCGGCAATAAGCCGTTCTTGAGAGCGTTATTGCGGAAGATGTCGGCGAAAGAAGTGCTGATGACCGCGCGAAAGCCGTACCCCGTGAGCGCCCAGGGCGCGTGCTCGCGCGAGGAGCCGCACCCGAAGTTATCGCCCGCGAGCAGGACTTGCGCGCCTTGATATTCGGGCTTGTTCAACACAAAGTCGGGGTTGAGCGAACCATCGGGCTGATAACGCCAGTTGGCAAACAACCCAGCGGTCATGCCGCTTTTGTCCGTGGCTTTGAGGTAGGAAGCCGGGATGATTTGGTCGGTATCAATGTCGTTGACCGGGAGCGGGAGGAGGCGGGAGGTGAGGGAGGTGAAGTGGGCCATAGTGGAAAGTAATCAGTGAACAGTAATCAGTTATCAGTCAGGTAGTGCAGTGTTTACTGATGACTGATTACTGATGACTAAAGCAGTGTTCTTACATCAGTAATCACGCCAGTCAACGCCGTGGCCGCCGCCGTGAGCGGGCTGGCAAGGAAGGTGCGCCCGCCCTTGCCCTGCCGCCCCTCAAAGTTGCGGTTGCTAGTGCTGACGGCGTATTGGCCGGGGGTAAGTTGGTCGGGGTTCATGGCGATACACATACTGCAACCCGCTTCGCGCCATTCGGCTCCGGCTTCTTTGAAGACGCGGTCGAGGCCTTCGGCTTCGGCTTGCTTTTTGACTTCTTGGGAGCCGGGGACGACGAGCATCCGCACGCCCGCCGCGACTTTGCGCCCCTGAATGAGTCCGGCGGCCAAGCGCAAGTCGGAAATGCGCGAGTTGGTGCAACTGCCGAGGAAGACCACGTCCACCGCGCGGCCCAGGAGAGTCTCGCCGGGCCGCAGGTCCATATAGCGGAGCGCCTTTTCGAGGGCGAGCTTTTGGTTCGGGTCCGGTAACGCGGCGGGGTCGGGCACGCGGCCCGTGATCCCCATCCCCATGCCGGGGTTGGTGCCGTAGGTAATCATGGGTTCGAGCGCGGCGGCATCGAGGGTGAGGGATTTATCGTAGGTCGCGCCGTCATCGGTGGGGAGTTGTCGCCAACGCGCTACGGCGGAGTCGAAATCTGTGGGTGAGAATTCGCGGCCAGCGAGGTATTGAAAGGTGGTGTCGTCCGGGGCGATGAGGCCCGCGCGCGCGCCGCCTTCGATGCTCATGTTGCAGATGGTCATGCGCTGTTCCATGCTGAGGGCGCGGATGGCCGGGCCGGTGTATTCAAAGACGTGGCCGGTGCCGCCGCCAATGCCGATTTGGGCGATGAGGGCGAGGATGATGTCTTTGGCCGAGACCCCGGGCGCAAGTTGGCCTTCGACGCGCACTTCAAAAGTTTTGGGCTGGCGCTGTAGCAGGCATTGCGCGGCGAGGACGTGTTCGACTTCACTGGTGCCGATGCCAAAAGCCAGCGCGCCAAATGCGCCATGCGTGGCGGTGTGGCTGTCGCCGCACACGATGGTGCGCCCGGATTGAGTGAGGCCGAGTTGCGGGCCGATGACGTGGACGATGCCCTGGTGCGGGCTGTTCGCGCCGTAGAGGGTGATGCCAAACTCGCGGCAGTTATCTTCGAGCATTTGGATTTGTTTGGCGGCCAGCGCGTCGAGGATGGGGAGTGACCGGTCGTGGGTGGGGATGCTGTGGTCAACGGTAGCGACGGTTTTATCGGGGCGGCGCACTTTGAGGCCACGCTGACGGAGGCCAGTGAAGGCTTGCGGCGAGGTGACTTCGTGAATCAGGTGCAGGTCAATATACAACACGGCGGGCGAGTCGGGCTCTTGCGCGACGACGTGGTTGTTCCAGATTTTTTGGAAGAGGGTAAGGGGAGAGGACATGAGGGTGAGTTGGGAGTTAGAGTTTATGCTAGAATTCTTGTGAGGTGTGCTATGACTGATTTGACGATTTCAATCTCGGATGAGTTGACGGAAAAACTGCGGCCACATTTAACTCAGTTGCCACGTCTGTTGGAGCGGGTGGTGGTAGAAGCGGAACAGGAGGTTACGCCAAAGCCATTAACTGAACGAGAGCGCATTATGCGCTTGTTGGCGGAGAAAGGTATAAAGCCTTTAGATAGAAACCTTTTACCGAAAGGCATATTAAATAGGCCGCGACAAAAACCGCTTGTCATTCCAGGCAAACCGGTTAGTGAAATCATCATTGAGCACTAAATCTGGGAACGCCATTGCCATCGCGCATATTACTGTAGCCGAAGTCACCGCCGGTTTAGCCGCCAAATTACGCGGACAGCATATTAGCTTTAACGAGTTCGACACGGCGGTTAGCGACCTGCATCCGCGATGCGACGGAACGGTTTTCCAGTGTGCCGATTGACCAAGATATCATTCAGCGTGCGGTAGATGTAATTCGACGGCATACTTTACCCGGCTACGACGCAGTACAATTAGCGTGTGGTCTCACATTAAACGATATGCTCATTGCCGCCGCCGAAAATCCGCTTATCTTTGTCTCCGCCGATAAATCCTTGCTCACCGCCGCGCAAGCCGAGGGCTTGCAAACCGATGACCCAAATGCTCATCCATAATCAGCACACCAACATCACCCCCACCTCCGAAGCATTTTGCGTTTCGGCGGAGGCGCTGTTGGCGACAATCATTTTGTTCAGCGCGGCGAGATAGGCTTTGACACTCGCCACAATGATATCGGTATCCGCCCCGTGGCCGCCAAACGTGCGCGCGTGGGCGGTTTCTTTTTGGGCGTCCATGGTGGCTTGCCCGCGTTCAGCCTGAATGCGGACCGTCACTTCGCCGAGCGCATCAATGCCCTCAGTGACGGCGTGGATGACAAACTCCAGGAGGGTCGCGGGGACTTGCACGATGGAGTCAATGGCTTTGTAGGCCGCATCCACCGGGCCAGTGCCAACACACGCGACGGTATGGACGGTGCCATCGGGGCCACGCAACCGCACGGTCGCGGTGGGCATCCCCATCGTGCCACAGGCCACTTGCAAACCGTCGAGCGCGTACAACTCGCGGGCTTGGTAGACCTCATCGGCCACGAGCGCTTCGAGGTCGGCATCGGTGATGACTTTCTTTTTGTCGGCCACATTCTTGAATCGCGCAAAGGCCTTATCTAATTCTTCTTCGCTCAAGGCGTAACCCAATTCGTTCATGCGCGTCTTAAACGCGTGGCGGCCCGAGTGCTTGCCCAACACCAGGCGACTGTGCGTGACCCCGACGGTCTCGGGCCGCATAATCTCGTAGGTTTGCGTGTGCTTGAGCATGCCATCCTGATGAATGCCCGCCTCGTGCGCGAAGGCGTTGGCGCCCACAATGGCTTTGTTGGGTTGCACCGGCATACTGGCATAATTACTCACCATTTTGCTCACGCGCATGATGTGCGTGGTGTCAATGCCTGTCGCTAAATTGAAAATTGGTCGGCGCGTGTGCAACGCCATGACGACTTCCTCCAGTGACGTATTGCCCGCGCGCTCGCCGATGCCGTTGATGGTGACCTCGGCCTGACGCGCGCCCGCGCGGATGCCCGCTAACGTGTTGGCGGTGGCCATCCCGAGGTCGTCGTGACAATGCACCGAGACGATGCAGTTCTCGATGCCGGGCGTGTTCTTGAGAATCCCGGCAATCAACCCGCCGAACTCGTCGGGAGTCGTGTACCCGACGGTGTCGGGGATGTTGAGCGTGGTGGCCCCAGCCTTGATGGCCTCAGCCAGCACGATGTAGAGAAATTCGGGGTCACTGCGCCCGGCATCTTCCGGTGAAAATTCCACATCCGCGCACAGGCTCCGCGCATAGGCCACCAAATCCACCACCCGCTCAATCACCTGTTCGCGGTCCATCTTCAACTTGTACTTCATGTGAATCTCAGACGTGGCGAGGAAGGTGTGGATGCGCGGGCGCGCGGCATGGCGCACGGCTTCCCACGCCTTATCCACATCACCCCGCGCAGCGCGCGCCAGACCGCAGATGATGGGCGGTTGCGCGGTGAGCGTCTCACCCCGGGGCGGTTGCCCGACCTCGATGGCGATGCGGCGCACGGCCTCCAAGTCATCCGGTGAGGCCGCCGGGAAGCCAGCTTCAATCACATCCACGCCAAGGCGTGCAAGGGCGCGGGCCACTTCCAGTTTTTCAGTGGAGGTCATGGTGGCGCCAGGGCTTTGCTCGCCATCTCTCAAAGTTGTGTCGAAGATTCGGACGTAGTTATCCATTACCAATTCTCTAAAAACAGTTATCAGTAAACAGTAAACAACTATTCATTACTGTTCACTGATAACTGTTCACTATGGTTGACTACCCCTGCTCTTCTGGTTTGACCGTCACCGGGTTGAGGAACGGCATCATCGCCCGCAATTCCGCGCCCACTTTTTCGATGGGTTGATCTTGCTCGCGTTTGCGGGTGTCGTTGAACCACGGGCGGCCTTGCTCATTTTCGGCAATCCATTTTTTGGCGTAAGTGCCATCTTGAATTTCGCCGAGCATCTTCTTCATCTCGCCCAAAGTTTCTTCGGTGATGAGGCGCGGGCCGCCGGTGTAATCGCCGTGTTCGGCGGTATCGCTGACCGAGTAGCGCATATAGTTGAGGCCGCCGCGATACATCAAATCTACGATGAGTTTGAGTTCGTGCATAC
>CAYUFY010000294.1:0-6667 GCA_964443795.1 uncultured Anaerolineales bacterium
AGGTCAGCGCGTTGCCATCCTTATCCAAATACTGCGTGCGCTCGCTGACCAGCACCGTGCGCTCCACATCTTTCGGCGTGCGGAAGGTAATGCTGTTGGCGGCCAGGGCGGTGATTTCGCCACCCGCTGGGCGGCGCGTGGCGGCTTCTTCTTTGGCGGGCGGCTGGGCGGGGTCAGCAAACACCGTGGTCGTCAACAATGCGACCAGCACAAAACTCAAAACGATAGCAGAAATTTTCTTGAACATGGGAGTCCTTTCCTTTCGGAGCTAGAGGTTGATGTTCACAGTATGCGGGAAAGGTGTAACGCGCGTAGTGCGGGGAGGTAAAAAGATTGTAAATTCGTAACCGTTCGGCCCGATAAAATTGGACGCAGATAAACGCCGATGAACGCGGAACGTGCCAATGCCATCCGCGTTTTTCTGCGTTTATCTGCGTCCTAATGATTAGCGCGCTAAAAACTCTGCGGTCTTTGGCGTTACAGGGGGAAGGTCACTTCTTCTTTGCCCGCGAGTTTTTCTTGGATTTTCGCCACGACTAAATCCAAGTGCGAGGGCTGATGCACGAAGTCTAAATTGTCGGCGGGGAGGGTGAGGACGGGGCAGAGGTCGAAGGCTTGGAGCCATTCGCTGTAGAGTGCGTTGAGCAAATCGAGATACTCGGCGGTGATGCCGGTTTCAATGGCGCGCCCGCGGCCGCGAATGCGTTGGAGCAAGGTCGGGGTCGAGGCCTTGAGGTACAACAGCAAATCGGGCGCGGGCAAGGTGCTCATCATCAAACGGAAGAGCCGGCCATACGCATCGAAGTCGCGCTCGTTGAGGTTGCCCAAGCGATGCAACGCCCGCGCAAAGATGTAATAGTCTTCGTAAATACTGCGGTCGCAGATGGCGCTCTCAGGGGCCTGCACCAACGCCAGATGTTGCTCGGCGCGATGCCCAAGAAAAAACACTTGCAGATGAAAGGACCATTGCCGCATGTCGCCGTAAAAATCGGCGAGGTACGGATTCTCGGCCACCGACTCAAAGGCCGTGCGGTAGCCCAGCCGCGCGCCCAGGCGCTCGGTGAGTGAGGTCTTGCCCGCGCCGATGTTCCCAGCGACGAGGATGAAGCGTTTGGTCATAAGCTGTTAAGGCTTGAAGGTGCGCGAATAAATTTCTGGGCGCTCCAAAGCCTCTACCTCAATATCAGCATCCAAATCGGGCCAGTGAAATTGCGTTGGGCCAATGAGCTGGCAATTCAATATCTGCGCGATGGTGGCCTGTGTGAAAACGGGATAATCAGCGAACGGCACGAAATACTCGCGGTCCGTGACCCACAGCCAAAAACCGAGGGAGGTAATGTTGGTCACTTCACTACTGGGCGAAGTGGCGGTGCCAAGCGGCGATGAAATCATCTTGATGTGTCCTCACAATCTGTTCAATCTTGGCCAGCTCTTTAGCGGTTAAGCCGTGTGAGATGGATAACGCGATCAGGGGTTCCAGCCAAAATTTTGCGTGACCACCGGGAGCTTGTATATGCACATGCATCCGGGTTTCTTCGCGGCTGTTGAAGAAAAACCGATACGGCCCTTCGCGGTAAATCGTTGGCATATTGGCTAGGGAAACACGCTCGCATCTGCCGCGCAACGGAAGCCGGTGACGTTGTTGCGCGCGTCGGCGGGTTGCGGGTCACGGGCGGCGACGCGCACGCGGTCGCGGGAGTCCATCCACGAGCCGCCGCGCGTGAGGTGCAACTCACCTTCTTTGGGGCCGGTAGGATTCACAAGCGGGTAGCGGTAGTAGCCACGCGCATCGTAAAAATCGTTGACCCATTCGCGCGCGTTGCCAGCCATATCCAAAATGCCAAAGGGGCTAATGCCGTCGAGGAAAATGCCCGCATTGCTGGTGCGCGGCGCGCCATCATCGAATGCGCCATCGCGCCAAGTGGCGAGGCAACCTTTGTCGCAGTAGTTGAGCGCGAGGCCGTTGAACTCATTGCCCCACGGATAGAGGCGGGCATCGTCGCCGCGCGCCGCTTTTTCCCACTCAGCTTCGGTGGGCAAGCGGCGCCCGGCCCAAGTGCAATACGCTTGCGCGTCATTCCAACTCACCTGCACCACCGGGCGGCGCGGTTGCGCGTCGGGCGCGCCACTGCCTTCGGGCAATTTCCAATATGCGCTCGGCGCAAAGCGTTGGTCGGGAGAGAAGACCGTGCCGCCGGGTTTGGCGTAATCACCGGCGCAACAACCGCGCTCGGCATCAGTGGCGTAGTTGGTGGATTCAACAAAATCTTGGAATTGGGAGTTGGTGACTTCGTTCGCGTCGAGCCAAAAGCCGTCGAGGTAAAGCGTCAGTTGTAATTTTTCATCATCGCGCGCATCGGCATCCGTTTCGAGCGAGCCAAATATAAATTCGCCATGCGGGATGTAAAGCACGGTCATTCCATCCACGGGCGCAACGGCTTCGAGCGCGGCCGGCAACGTGGGCGCGAGGGTGACGGCCGGAGTCGGCGAGGCGGGTGGCACGGTGGGCGTGGCCGGGAGGGGCGTGGCGGTTGGTCGGGGTGTCGCGGTTGCGGCCACCGTGCTGATGGCCGTCGGTGAAACTTCGGCCACCGCCTGCGGCTTCAGCGCAGAGATGGCAAAGGCCAATAAGATTCCACCCAGTATGAGGCTCGCTACCAGCGTGAGACCACTGCCCAGCACGAACAAATCAGGCACGGCCTTTTGCAAGAAGGGCGCGACCCGCACGGCTTGCTCGCCCACCCAGCGCAGGGGGCGCATGAGGCGCAGTTGACGTTTGGCGCGGCGCACCAGGCTTTCATTAACTGAATCATCACTCTTGGCTTCGCTGATTTTGCCAATGAGCGAATCATCGGACAAGACGAGGGTGCCTTCCACCATGGTGGCGTTGAGGGCTTCGGCGAGGGCATGGGCGAGGGCTTGCCCGGTGGGGTAACGGTCGTTGGGATTTTTGGCGAGCGCGCGGGCCAACACACGGTCTACCGCCGAAGATAAAGCCGGATTGAGGCGGCTGGGCGGCGGGGGCGGCTCGCCGATATGTTTCATCACCACGCCCACGGCGCTCTCGGCTTCAAAGGGCACTTTGCCGGTGAGCATTTCAAACATGGTGACGGCCAGCGAGTACAAGTCACTGCGGCCATCGAGGATGATGGTGCCGCGCGCTTGTTCGGGGCTCATGTAATACGGCGTGCCAAGCAAGCCGCCCACGCCCGTGCCGGTGAGGCCACTGCTATCCATCATGCGCGCCAAGCCGAGGTCGGCTAAGAACAAATTGCCGCGCGCGTCGAGCAAAATGTTTTTGGGTTTGATGTCGCGGTGGATGAACTTGAGGCTGTGGGCGTAATCGAGGGCATCGCCAATTTGCGAGATGTAGCGCAAGACGCGGTTGGGTGAGAGCGGGCCTTCGGCGGCGATGAGGTCGTGCAGGGTGCCGCCACTGAGGTAGCGCGTGACGAGGTAGAGGCTTTGTTGATGTTCACCGAAGGCAATGACGGGGAGGATGTGCGGGTGTTCGAGGGTGGCGGCGATTTTGGCTTCGCGCCGGAAGCGAGCGACAAAATCGGGGTCATCGCTCAACGCGGGGGTGATGACTTTGAGGGCCACGACGCGGTCCATGCTGGGCTGTAGGGCTTTGTAAACCTCGGCCATACTGCCCGCGCCGAGGCGTTCGATGATGACGTACTCGCCCAGTTCGCGCCCAATCCAATCTTGTGGCATAAAGACTCTATCCTTAATGGGTGAAGAGTGCGGATTGTACCGCATTCTTTCACGGGCTTTCTCCAGCGTATGAAAACAACGCGCCCAAGAAATTTCTTGGGCGCGTTAGCGGGTTCCTAAGAACTGTAGATATTATCGGAAACAAAAAACCATCCACGAAGGGCACGAAGAAACACGAAGAAAAGCTTTAACCTTCGTGCCCTTCGTGTTCTTCGTGGAGAAAAAGTTGTTCCCAATCCAATTGAGTGGGGCGTTAGCCTTGCGGCACAATCTCCACTTCGCAAATGCCCGCGACGCAAGCGAGTTCTTGCGCGGCGGTGGTGAGGTCGCTTTCTTCGTAGTAATACAACTTGGCGAAATCAATGTTGGGGAACTCGGCGGCCAAACGCTCGTACTCGGCGCGGTCAATTTCGACATACGGCATTTGGGCATAGTTCGCGTCAAACGCGGGCAAAAACGAGAGGCCGCCGATTTGCTCGCGGTGCTCCCAGACCCACTTCATCAAGTCAATCACTTCATCGGGGCGATAGGTAATGGTGCAGCTTGGATTATGCTCAGTCCAATATAGTTTGTTTTGCAACCAGTATTCGCATTGTTCCACCGCCGAGCGCGCGTTGCGGGTGATGGCTCCGTCGGGGGCTTTGACGGGGAAATGCACGACCCACGTGTTGGCATCTTCAACGGTCTGGCCGTTTTCGGGGTCCATCGGCACGCCCGCATCGCGCAGAACTTTGTAGACGGGTGCGTGCGCGGCCACGCGCACATTGCGGACGTAGTACGGTGCCCACCGCGCGTGCAAACCTGAAGCGCAATTGAGGAGTTGGGAGGAGTTGCCACTGGGCTTCACGCAAGTAATCGCGGCGGAGGGATTAATCCCCAACGCACGGGCGGCTTCGCGATTAACTTCCACCGCAAAGTGGCGGAGTTGTTCTTTCACGCGCGCGTCTTGCGCCACCGGGCTATCCATTTGCCCAGTGATGTCCACGCCGAGCAAGCGCTCATCTTCGCTGTTGTGTTTCCACATCGGGCGCAAACCGGGGAAGTGCGTAGCGAGCGATTGAATGGTGCCGATGATGGTGGCTAACTCCACTTTTTCTTTGAGGGTTTCAAACGTATCGTCCACGCGCGCGACGGCGGCGGTGAGGTTGCAGAAGGATTGAGGGCGTAGATTTATTTCGCCGCAAGGATTCGTCCCAAAATCCGCCTCCGCCCGCCGCGCAGGTTTGAGAGTGTTGGCGGCGGTGCGGTTGAAGATGCCGGGTTCGCCACGCCCTGAGTCGGCCATCTCCATAAATTGCCGGATGAATTCTTGTTGGGTGAAGCCGCCGGCGGGCCACACGGCGGAGTTGTTGGCGTTCCAGCGTTGGCTGTTCTCACGCTCGAAGTCGCCGTTTTTGGAGAGGCGCATTTCGTCGTCGTCGTAATCGAAGAGCGAAATCATGGCGGTGCGGCGCACGCCGCCGCTCACCGCCGCGTTGCCGACGGCGCACATGAGGTCGTGGGCATCGAGCGGGCGCAGGAAACTGCCTTGCCGCGCTAACAAGCGGGTGCGCGCAAAATCCAACATGCGGCGGAAGGGTTCGGGGCCAGAGGCGCGGCCCCCTTTGGTTTTGAGCGGGGTGCCCGCCGCGCGCAGTTGCGCGAGGTCGAAGCGCACATCGCCACCGGCAAACCACGTTTGCAAACCAAAGCGGAGGGCCTCGGCCCAGCCTTCGGCCGAGTCTTCGACGATGTAGGGAATGGGCGCGTGACCGCTTTGGCGTTTGATGCGGGGGAAGTTCTCGACGTATTTGCGCTCGACGGAGAAGCCCACGCCGCACCCGCTCATCGAAATAATCAGCGCTTCGACAAATGAATCAATGCTTTCGACGGGTTGATATGAGCAGTTGTAAATGGCGATGTGATTGCGGCGCGCGGCGGGGCCGGCCATGGCGAGCAAGCGCATGGAGGGCATGGCGCGCATTTCCAAAATGCCCCGGCGCACGCGCTGATAGGTTTCGGCGGGCAAGCGGTTGTCAGAGAGTTCCGCCAAATAATCTACGGCGCGGTCTACGGTTTCAATCCACGTTTCGCGGCGGCCTAAGTCGTAATTGAAGCGTGAGTATTTGTCGTAGAACTGAAATTTTTGGAGTTGGGTGGGGAAGTATTGGTCGGCTTGTTGAAAAGCCTCGCGCACGGCTTCGGGGATGGGGCGCTCTTGACGTTGCTTGGCGTGTTCAGCGCGATAGAGGATGTAGTGCTTGGCGGCTTCGTATTCGCCGCAGGCTTGGAGCACCATTTCCACAATGTCTTGCACTTGCTCGACCGTGGGTTGGCGATATTTGACCGAGATGATGTTGACGACTTGCGTCGCCAAATCGGCAAGCGGGACACCGGGCTTTTTGCCGAGGCTGGTAAAACATTTCGCCAGCGCGTTTTCAATGCGCGCCGTGTCAAAGGGCACGGTACGCCCATCCCGCTTGAGGATGGTGGTGGGCAAGCTAATCATTTCGGGGAATAAACTTAGACGCTCGGCGGGCGTGCCGTGGCCGTTCTTGCCGTTCGAGCGGTGAGTGGTGGTGTCCAACATACCGAAGTGCCTCCTCAGCGAATCAAAATAAATACAATGGGCGCGCGCACGCGCAGCCCAAGGGGAACGAGCAAATTGTCAATGCAGTGATAGAGAGAGTGGTGCGGAGCGGTCAGCGGGTGAGGCGGGCCGGGTGTTACAGTAAGCGGTCTATTTCATCGCGCAGTGAGCGCAAATCATCGAGCCGCAGATAGACAATCGCGTAACGGATGTAGGCGATGTGGTCAAGTTCTTTCAAGCCGGCGATGACCATATCACCCACGATGCGGCTGGAAACTTCTACACCGCCCATCGTTTGCAGGGTGGCTTCGATTTCGCCCACGAGTCGGTCAATGTCGGCGGCGGAGACGGGGCGTTTGGCGCACGAGATGCGAATGCCGC
>CAYUFY010000295.1:0-6639 GCA_964443795.1 uncultured Anaerolineales bacterium
GGCGGTGTTTGAAGATTTGTATGGCAACTTGTGGGATTTGCTCCAGTTGAATTAAGCACTCATCGCTAAGCCTCGGCGGGGTTGATTAAAGGGCCAGCGTTGGGGCGGGTCTCAGACCCGCCCTTACCGGTTTAGAGATGGGAGTTCTACCGGATTTAACGGGAAACCCATGTAGGTCGGGCTTGTAGCCCGACACTGGATGCGGCCAAAACCGTCGCGCTTCAAGCGCGACCTACATCAAGCCTATCGGATTGGTCACGTTGCGCGGGCGGGTGCGGCTGAGATTCAAAACTAATCCGCGCCCGCGCATTCCCGGCACCCCACGCGGGGTACCGCCAAACGCGCCGGGGCCACGCCCCCGTGCGGGCGCGGATTAGCTTGGAGTCTGAAATCCAAAACCCGTCCGGCGACTATGTTTCTGCCACAAGGCAAACGGTCCCGCCGTATGGATTACTCGGGAGCAAATTAGCCCGTCAATTGGTTTAACCAACCGCTTCGGGTTTAGAGACAACTCAAATAAACCTCGAAGCCACTGGGCAAAGTTAAATGGCTGGTCTCCCCAGTGATTATTTTGTCAGAGCGCACCAAGACCGTCAGTTTGACCATAACTATTTTTTGGATGTGACCCATGCTCCCTCAACCCCCTGCTTCCCTCGCCGACCTGCAATCCCAAGCCGACCGCGCCCGCGCCGCTTACCAATGGGCCGAGGCCATTGCGCTCTACACCCAAGCGTTGGAACTCGCGCAATCTCCAATCTCCAATTCTCCACGCGAAGCGTCTAATCCTCCGCCTTTAGAGACTCGCTATTCTCTATTGGATGCCCGCGCCCAATGCCACGAACCCTACGGCGATTTTGCCGCCGAGCAAGCCGACCTCGAAGCCATGCACGCGCTGGCGCTGGAACTCCACGACCGCGCGCGCCAAGCCGATTGCCTCGCCCGCCGCGCCAACTCCATCCGCAGTTCGGGCAAGCGCGCGGAGGCGCAAGCCATTAACGAACAAGCCCTCGCGCTGGCGCGTCAATCCAGTAATCGCTCTGCCGAAGCGTTGGCGTTGCAAACCGCTGGCCGCCTGACCAATGCGCTTCAACCCTTTGAGCAGGCGTTGGAAACCTACCGGCAGTTGGGCGATGTGGGCTGGCAATCCGAATGTCTCAGCGGCCTGGCTTATGCCGGCGTGCGCGCGGGCGTGCCCAATGACATTTCGCGCGCCCATGCCCAACAGTCGCTCCAACTGGCGCGCCAAGTCGGCGACAAGCGCCGCGAGGCGCAAGCCCTCAACACCCTCGGCCTGCTCGCCGATGATGACCATGCCCGCAAGCGCAGTTACTATGAACACGCCCTGGCGCTGGACGAAGAGATTGGTCTGTGGCGGGGCCGCAACGTCATGGCGAACAATCTGGGCTTGCTGATGTGGAGCCTAGGGCTGTATGCCCGCGCGCGCGATTACGCCAGCCAAGCGGTGGACACTTCGCGCGCCAGAGACAACCGTGAGTTACTGGGCGGCAACCTGGATGGCCTCGGGCGCAGTTATCTGGGCTTGCATCAATTGGAGAAGGCCGAGCAGACGTTTGCCGAAGGGTTGCTGGTGTCGCGTGAAATTGGCGATGAGTTTAATGAGGTCGCTTATCTGGTGGGGCTGGGCTGGGTGGCCTTGCGCCAAAATCGATTGGAAGAAGCCAGCAACTATTTGCAGGAAGCGCATGAGCGCGCGGCGGCGGGCATGGCCCCCGGCGATGGGGCCATCATTTTGGCGTGGCGGGCGGCGGTGGCGTTGGCGCAAAACCAGCCCGAGGCCGCCCTGCGCCTCACCCGCGAGGCGGTGGAGATTGCCAACGAATTTACCTCCGGCGAGTACGCCCCGCAGGAAGTGTGGTGGTGGCATTACCAAACCCAGCTCGCCAACAACAGCGGGAGTCTCAACGATGCCGCGTGGCGCGCCCTCAACCGCGCCCGCGAGACCGCCCTCAAGAGCATTGCCAACCTCAGCGACGCGGGCTTGCGCCGCGGCTATCTCAACAAGGCCTCGGTCAATCACGAAATTTTGACTCACTGGGCGCGGCACGCCGCCGCGCGCGGCCTGGTGTTTTCGGCCACCCCCGCCGCCACCGATAATTTGCAGGAACAATTTCGCCGCCTGCTCGCCACCGGCGTGCGCATGAACCAGCCGCGCGAGGTGGATGACCTGCTGGACTTCATTATGGAAGAAGCGGTGGAGTTGAGCGGCGCGGAACACACCTTGCTGGTCTTGCTCGATGCGCGCGGCGCACCGCAAGCGCTTGAGACCCGCGGTTACGCTGTTGACACAGCGGACTCGGCCCAGCGCGAGGCCGCGCCCATGCTGGAACTCGTGACCCGCACGCGCAACCCGCACCTATGGGATGCCGCCGCCCCCGGCGATTGGCGCGCCCCCGCCGCCAGCCCGCTGGAGGCCGTGAGCGTGATGGGCGCGCCGCTGGTGGTGCGCGGCCAACTCATCGGCGTGCTGGTCGTTGAGAACCGCAACATCTTTGGCGCATTCGCCGAAGCCGATTTGGACTTGCTGGCCGCCTTTGCCAATCAGGCCGCCTCGGCGTTGGAGAACACCCGCCTGTATCAAGGCTTGGAACAACGCGTCAACGAGCGCACCGCGCAACTACAACAACGCGTCAGCGAACTCGCCATCATCAACAGCGTGCAACAAGGTTTGGCGGCGCAGTTAGATTTTCAAGCCATCATTGATCTGGTCGGCGAGAAAATCCGCGAAGTCTTTGACGCGCAAGGCATTGTCATCACCCTCTACGAGGCGCGCGCCAACACCACTCAAGCCCGCTACATGATTGACGACGGGCAACGCATTTTAGAGTTGCCCGGAATGACTCCGCGCGGCAAAGGCTTTGCCTCCCACATCATCGAAACGCGCCAACCTTTAGTCGTCAATCGCAACATTGTTGAGCGCATGGCAGAACTGGGTTCGTATTTTATTAAGAATGAAGAGAATCAAGACACGCGCAATAGCCAAGCCTATCTCGGCGTGCCCATCATCGTGGGCGAACAAGTGACAGGTGTGATCGCCTTAAACAATTACGACCGCGAAGAAGCTTTTAGCGATTCCGATGCGAGCCTGCTCGTCACCCTTGCTTCCAGTTTAGGCGTGGCGCTTGAAAACGCGCGGCTGTTTGATGAAACCCAACGCCTGCTCAAAGAGACCGAGCAACGCAACGCCGAGCTGGCCGTCATCAACACCATCCAGCAAGGGGTGGGCGCGGAACTCAACTTTCAGGCCATCGTGGATTTGGTGGGCGACAAACTGCGTGAGGTCTTCACCAATGGCGATATTGGCATTCGCTGGCTCGACGCGGCGACCAGCACGTTGCATTTCCTGTATGAATATGAACATGGCGCACGCCTGACCATCCCCTCACAGGTGTTGACCCCCGAGCGGCTGACCCGTTTCACCGAGACGCGCCAGCCGCAGGTGTACCACACGCGGGCTGAGATGGAAGCCGCCGGGATGCGGACCCTCCCCGGTACTGACCCCAGCAAATCGTTTCTCAGCGTCCCCATCATCGGCAGTGACCGCGTATTGGGGCAAATCGGCATGGAAAACTATGAGCGCGAATATGCCTATAGTGAGGCTGATGTGCGCTTACTCCAAACCGTGGCCGCCAGCATGGGCGTGGCCTTGGAGAACGCGCGCCTCTTCGATGAGACCCAACGTCTCTTCAAACAAAGCGAGCAACGCGCCGCCGAACTCGCCATTATCAATAGCGTGCAAGCCGCCCTCGCCGCCGAACTCAATATGCAGGGCATCTACGAGGCCGTTGGCGACAAAATCCGCGAGATTTTCCATCAAGCCGATGTGGGCATCCGCATCTATGACCCGCAGACGAATTTGACTCACTACCCCTACACTTACGAAAACGGGGAGCGGCTGGTGATTGAGCCTCAGCCGCTGGGCGATCAAGGCGTGACGGTCCACATCCTCCGCACTCGCGAACCGCTGGTGGTCAATGAGAATATGTTGCAAGTGATGGAGCAATATGGCTCGACGCTCCTGCCCGGCACACAAATGGAGAAATCGGCGGTGTGGGTGCCGCTGGTGGCGGGCGACCAAGCCCGGGGGTTGATTAGCCTGAGTGATATGAAGCACGAGCACGCCTATAGCGAGTCGGATGTGCGCCTCCTGCAAACGCTCGCCAACGCCATGAGCGTGGCGCTGGAGAACGCGCGGTTGTTCGACGAGACGCAACGCCTGTTCAAAGAAAGCGAGCAACGCGCCGCCGAACTGGCCATCATCAACAGCGTGCAAGCCGCCCTCGCCGCCGAACTCAATATGCAAGGCATCTATGATGCCGTCGGCGACAAAATCCGCGAAATCTTCAATCAAGTTAATGTGGGCATCCGCATTTATGACCCCCACACCAACCTTATTCACTTCCCCTATTATTACGAAAACGGGCAACGCCTGACTTTTGAAGCGACCCCGCTGGCCGAAGGCGGTTTTGGCGCGCACGTCATTCGCACCCGTCAAACGTTGGTGGTTAACGAAAACATGGCGGAGGAGATGGCCAAGTACGGCAGTTTTAACCTGCCGGGCACAGGGATGTCGAAATCGGTGGCGTTGGTACCGCTGGTGGTGGGCGAGCGCGCGCATGGGCTAATCAATCTGGTGGACAATGACCGCGAACACGCCTTCAGCGAATCGGATGTGCGTTTGCTGACCACGCTGGCTAACGCCATGAGCGTGGCCCTCGAAAACGCGCGCTTGTTCGATGAGACCCAGCGCCTGCTCAAAGAGAGCGAACAACGCGCCATCGAACTCGCCATCATCAACAGCGTGGGCGAAGCCATGTCGCGCCAGTTGGATATGCAAACCATCACCCGCACCGTGGGCGATAAAGTCACCGAAATTTTTGGGGCCGATGCCACTTCCATTCTTTTGCTCGATGAAAGCACCAACCTGATTCAGCCGGTCTTTGAATGGGATGAAGGCCAGTATTTGGAGGAGGTCACGGCCTTCCCGTTGGGCACCGGACTGACCTCGCGGGTCATCCAATCCCGCCAGCCGTTGGTGTTGGGCACATCGGAGGAAGCCGCCACGCTGGGGGCCTACTATCCCCCGGAGGCCGCCGAAATTAATCCCCGGGTCACCCAGTCCTATTTGGGGGTGCCGATCATCGTCGGCGAAAAAATCATCGGCGTGGTCTCGGCGCATACCTATACCAGGCACGCCTACAGCCAGGATAGTGTGCGCCTGCTCTCCACCCTGGCCAACAACATGGGGGTGGCGCTGGAAAATGCGCGCCTGTTTGATGAAACCCAGCGCCTGCTCCGGCTCACTGAAGACCACGCCGCTGAATTGCAAAGCATCAACAGTGTGCAAGCCGTGCTGGCCGCCGAACTGGATATTCGCGGTATTTATGAGGCGGTGGGTGACAAACTGCGCGAGATCTTCCCGGCCACCGAAGTGGGCATTCGCATCTATGACCCGAAAACCAACCTGGTGCGCTTGGCCTACGGCTACGAAAACGGCCAGCGGGTGGCGTGGGAGCCTTACCCGCTCACCGGGCAGGGGTTTGCGGCGCATGTCCTCCGCACCCGGCAACCGCTCATCATTAACGAGGGCATGGCGGAAGCCATGACCCAGTATGGGGCCTATGTGTTGCCGGGCACCCAACCCACTCAATCGGCGGTGTATGTGCCGTTGGTGACTGGCGACCAGGCGCATGGGCTGATTCGGCTGAGTAACCTGAAGCGCGAACACGCCTTCACCGACTCGGATGTGGGTTTGTTGCAAACCCTGGCCAATGCCATGAGTGTGGCTTTTGAAAACGCGCGATTGTTCGATGAGACTCAGCGCCTGTTGCAGGAGACTGAAGAGCGCAATGCCGAATTGGCGGTCATCAACCGCATTGGGCAGGTGTTGACCCAGGAACTGGACCCCAACGCCATGATTGATTTGGTGGGGGACGCTTTGCGCGCGGCTTTGCAGACCGCCAATTTAGGCATTGGCTTATATAACCCGGCCACCCAATTGTTGGAGGCCACCTACGTTTATAAAAACAACGAGCGCTATTACCCGGCGGCGCGCCCGCTCAGCCCGCTCAGTTTGCGCGTGGCCCAACAGGGGCAGTCGCTGGTCATCAACCAAAATAACCGCCGGTTGTGGGACCGCTTGGGGTCCAACCTCACGGTGGGGGACGACATCCCCCAAGCGCTCATCATGGTGCCCATCCTGGCCGGGAAGAAACTCATCGGGGGCATCACCACGCAGGACTTCGAGCGCGAAAACGCCTATCCCGCCTCGATCGTGCGCCTGCTCGAAACCATCGCCGCCAACATCGGCACCGCCATCCAAAACGCGCGGCTGTTCGAGGAAACCCAGCGCCTATTGTACGAAACCGAACACCGCAATGCCGAACTGGCCACCGTCAACACCATCGGGCAGGCCATCGCGTCACAACTGGAGCTTACCACCCTCATCCCGCTCATCGGTGACCAAATGCGCCAGACCTTCCAGGCCGATATTGTCTATGTGGCCCTGCTCGATGAGCCGACGAAAATCATTCACTTCCCGTATTATCTTGATGCGGGCCACCTGCGCGAAAGTCACTCGCGCCCGCTGGGGCAGGGGCTGACCTCGCGCATTTTGCAGAC
>CAYUFY010000296.1:0-6639 GCA_964443795.1 uncultured Anaerolineales bacterium
GATGCGGCAAAAACCGTCGCGCTACAAGCGCGACCTACGCCAATCCCGTCAAAAATGGTAGAGCCACATTTATCTTATGCTCTCACGCGCACAGCCTGCGGATCATAATAGGCCTGCAACGACGCGCGCGCCTGCACCCGCTCAGTCGCCACTTCAATCTCATACTCCCCGGCCTTCACCCATTCGGGAGTGATGAATTCGGTGTGGTGAACGTAGCCTAAGCCGATGCCCGCGCCGACGGTATGCCCAAACATGCCCGAGGTAATGTGGCCGACAATCACCCCGTTGCGCCAGATTGGCTCATTGTGATAGAGCAGGTGTTGGTCATCTTGGAGAGCGAATTGCACCAGGCGTTTTTTGACCCCCTCGGCTTTTTGCTTCAACAACACCGCGCGGCCATTAAACTCGCCCTTGTCCAACTTCACCGCAAAGCCCAACCCCGCCTCGAACGGTGTATCCTCATCGCCCATGTCATGCCCCCAGTGGCGATAGCCTTTCTCAATCCGCAACGAGTTCAGCGCGTGGTAGCCGCAATGTTTTAGATTAAAGGCGCGCCCCTCGGCCATCAGCGCGTCGTAAACATGTTGCGCGTATTCCATCGGGATATACAGCTCCCAGCCCAACTCCCCGACATAGGTCATGCGCGTGGCCCGGACAAAAACCTGGCCGAACTCGATCTCGCAGGTGGTACCGTAAGGGAAAGCCGCGTTGGATAAGTCGGCGTTGGTCAACTTGCTCAGCAAGGCGCGTGAGTTCGGCCCCATCACACTCAGGATCGTATAAGCGGAGGTGGCATCCGTGAAGAAAGCGTGTTCGCCCGGCCGGATCTGGCCCTTGAGCCAGTAGGAAGTCTTGGTCTGTTGCCAGCAAGCGTCCACAATCATGAAGCTATCTTCAGCCAGCCGCGAGACGGTCACATCGGCCTCAATGCCGCCGCGCTCATTGAGCAATTGGGTATACACCACCTTGCCCACGGGCACATCAATCTGATTACCACACACGCGGTTGAGGACGCGCACCGCGTCCTGACCTTGCATTAAGAAATTAAGGAACGAGGTCTGGTCGAACACTCCCACATTTTCCCGCACCGCCCGGTGCTCCGCCGCCGAATACTCAAACCAGTTCTGGCGGCCATAGGAATATTCGTAGACCGGTTCCACGCCGGGCGGCGCGTACCAGTTGGCGCGCTCCCAGCCCGCCGCTTCGCCGAAACAGGCCCCGGCGCTCACCAGCCGGTCATGCAACGGCGACTTCCGCAAGCCGCGACTGGTTTTATATTGCTTGAACGGCCAGTGCATATCATACAACAGGCCTAACCCCTCAACCACCCGCTCGCGCAAATAGCGGCTGTTATTTTGGAACGGCAAATTGCGGCGCACATCCACATCCCACAAGTCCATCGGTGGTCGCCCGTCCTTAATCCAGTCGGCCAACACCTTGCCCGCCCCGCCCGATGATTGGATGCCAATGGAGTTGAAGCCGGTCGCCATGAAGAAACCCTTCAACTCCGGCGCTTCGCCCAGATGATACCGGTCGTCAGGCGTGAAGGCTTCCGGCCCGTTGAACAGGGTATGGATGCCCGCAGTTTGCGTGATGGGCATCCGGTGCGCCATGGCATCCAGCGCCACATCCAAATGCGCCCAGTCCTCCGGCAGACGCAGGTATTCAACATTGTCAGGAATCCCGTTCATGCCCCACGGCTTGGCCTTCGGTTCGAAAAAGCCCGCCAGGATCGCCCCGACTTCTTCGCGGAAATAAGTGTAACCGCCCGGGTCGCGCAGGGTCGGCAAGTTTTTCTGCAACCCGGGGATTGGCTCGGTGATGATGTAGAAATGCTCAGCGGCGTGCATGGGCACGTTGACTCCCACCCATTGCCCCACCTCGCGGCCCCACATCCCCGCGCAGTTGACCACGACCTCGCACGCAATCTCGCCCTGGGCCGTCGCGACTCCGGTGACCCGACCGTTTTTCTGGTGGATGCCGGTGACCTTGATGCCCTCGAGAATGGTGGCGCCCTTCTGCCGCGCGCCCTTGGCAAAAGCCAGCGTGGTATCCGCCGGGTTAGTGCGCCCATCCCCCGGGAGCCAGACCGCGCCGACCAAATCGCTGGCATTCATCAACGGCCAAATGGCGGCGGCCTCCTGCGGGGTAATCACATCCACCTCCAAGCCAAACACCCGCGCCATCGAAGCCCCGCGCTTTAATTCTTCAAACCGCTCCTGGTTATTGGCCACCGAAATGGAGCCGTTTTGAACAAAGCCCGTGGCTTGGCCGGTTTCCGCCTCCAGCCCGGCCATCAACTTCGAAGTGTACTGCGCCAGCTTGGTCAGGTTCTGGGTGGCGCGCAACTGGCCGACCAACCCGGCGGCATGCCAGGTGGTGCCCGAGGTGAGCGTCTTGCGCTCCAGCAGTACCACATCGGTAATCCCCACCCGGGTGAGGTGGTAGGCCACACTACAGCCAACAATGCCCCCGCCAATAATGACGACCTGCGCGTGCGTCGGGATCGCGTTACTCATGGGAGTCTCCTCGCTCAAGCCTAAGCGCGCAACCGCGCGTTAGCCGGGTCGTAGATCGGCTCGGCCAGCACACGCGCCGCCCGGCGCTCACCTAGAATCTCGATGTCAAATTTAGTGCCAGGGGCCTCATGGCCAGCATTCACATACACAAACGCCAGGCTCTTGCCCACCGTGTGCCCGTAACCGCCCGAGGTGGCAACGCCAATGACCTGCTCGCCAGCATACACCGCCTCGCCGCCAAACACATCGGCTTCCTGAGCGTCCACCTCGACGTAAGCCATTTTGATAGCAGCCCCGGTTTCCTTGACCTTCAGCACCGCGGCGCGCCCAACAAAGTCCTTATCCAGCTTCACAAACCGATCCAACCCGGCTTCGATGGGCGTGGTCTCGTTAGTCAGTTCACCGCCCCACCCGGCGTAGGCTTTCTCCATCCGCAGGCTGTTCATCGCGTACAGGCCAAAGTCGGCAATGCCAAATTCCTGTCCGGCGGCCCAGACCGCATCATATAGAGCCACCACCTGCGCCATCGGCACATGCAATTCCCAGCCTAGCTCGCCGACGTAATTCACCCGCAACGCGCGCACGCCAATACCGGCCACTTCAATCTCCCGGCCAGTTAGCCACGGGAAAGCGGCGTTGCTTAAATCAGCGGAGGTAAGTTTGGTCAACAGTTGGCGCGTCTGCGGCCCGGCCACAATCAAAACACTGTACTCGCTGGTGAGGTCGGTGATGGTGACATCTTCATCATCCCGTTTGGAGAAGCGCAACAAATCGAGATCACGTTGATAAGCCACCGCGCCCGAGAGCAGGAAAAAACGCTCGGCGCCCAAGCGGGTGGCGGTGAACTCGGTGGAGATGCGGCCCCCCGCCGTGAGGGCGTGGGTCAGCGCGATGCCGCCCTCCCGACGCGGTACGCGGTTCGCGGTGATTCTGTTTAAGAACGATTCCGCGCCCGGGCCGGTCACCTCAAACTTGGAGAAACTGGGCAGTTCAAAAATGCCCACCCGCTCGCGCACCGCCCGGCATTCGGCGGCCACCACTTCAAACACATTGTTGCGCCGGAAACTATAGTCTTCCTCCCGCCCATCCAGCGCGAACCATTTGGGCCGCTCCCAGCCAAAGCCCTCGGTGAAGACACAGCCTTTAGCCTTGAGCTTGTCATACAGGGGTGAAATTTTGGCCTGACGACCTTCCGGTCGCTCCTCGCCGGGCGGAGGCAAACGGTACATATCCCAGTATTCCCGATGGGCCTTGACCGAAGTGTAAGCCTGATCAGCAAACGCGCCGAAGCGCCGGGGGTCAACCCCCAGCATATTGACATCCGCCGCGCCCTGCACCATCCATTGCGCTAGATATTTGCCACACCCCGCCCCTTGCGCGATACCGATGCTAGAGCCAGTACACAGCCAGAAATTGCGCACGCCCCCGGCCGGCCCGACCAATGGATTGCCGTCGGAGGTGTGCGAGATGGCGCCGTTCACCACGCGCTGAATGCCGACATTAGCCAGGATGGGCATCCGCTCCATCACCCGTTCCAGCCAGGGCATGATGGGATCCAGTTCGGCCTCAAACAATTCGTTCGACGCCTCCCACTTCGGGCCGCCGCTGTCCACCCACGCCTCGCGCGTGTTCCGCCCCTCATAAATCCCAATTAGGCCCGACTTCATCTCCTGACGATAATACGAGGAGGCATACGGATCACGCATGACCGGGATTTCCTCATCACGTTCCAGGAATTCCTTGACTGGCGCGGTGACCACATACTGGTGTTTCATATTGGCCAAAGTGGTTTGGACCCCCAGCCAGGCGCTGACGCGGTCGGCGTAACAACCGGCGGCGTTGACCACATGCTCACACCGGAGGTTGCCCTGTTCGGTCGCTACTTCGAATTCGCCGCTCGGCAGGCGGGTAACGCCCGTGACGCGGTTGTATTTGATGATGGTGGCTCCCAGATTTTTCGCGGCGCTGGCCATGGCGTTGCAACAACTGGCGGGGTCCACATAGCCATCATCCAATGTCCAGGCCCCGGCTAGTACCCCCTGAGTGGTGACAAACGGGTTCAGGCGGTGAATTTCATCCGGGCTGATAATCTGCACCCGAAAACCGATATTGGCGGCAATGCTCACCACCCGCTTGAAGTAGTCGAGCTCCACTTGATTCGTGGCAAAGCGGATGCCACCCGTGCCATGCCAGCCAGTGGCCTGCCCGGTCATGGCCTCCAGGCGCGGGTAGAGCGTGTTGCTATAGTGGTGAATCTTAGCCATGGTGTAGTTGGAGATGAAGCTCGGGCACTGGCCGGCCGCGTGCCAGGTTGAGCCAGAGGTAAGCTCATTTTTTTCGACCAGCACACAATCGGTCCAGCCCTCCAACGCCAGATGGTAAAGCAAGCCCACCCCCATCATGCCACCACCGATAATGACCACCCGCGCTTGTGATTTCATAGTTATTTTCCTCGTCTGAGTGAGTAATGAAGTTTCAATGACCGTGGGATTTTCGTTCACCAGCGCCCGTTGCCGGGTTGCATGGCTGGCCGGGGCAACCGGATATTAAAGTTCTGACGAAGCTGAGCATCTAAGTCTGAGGAGATGTGCTGAGGATAGTGCGTTTTGAGAATCTCCCGCACCCGGTGCCGCGCCCGCGCGCGGATATCCTGCGCCCCAGCGTCTTCCCAGACCGCCGGGCTGTTGCGGTCGCCCAGCGCCGGGTAAAAATAATCCGTCTCCATACGTTCAATCGTCTGCGGGTTGCCCAAAAAATGCCCCTCCCCCTGCACGACCGCGCGGATGACCTCATACGCCAGCGTCTCATCGTTCACTTCGATGCCGCGCACCGTGCGTTGCACCGACCCCAGCAGATCGTTATCAATCACGTAACTCTCTAGGGCCGTGCTCATCAGGCTGGCCTGCATTCCGGCGGTTTCGAGGATTAGCGTTGAACCGGCGTGAGCCGCCAACGTCAGGGTGTAGGCTTTCTCCGATCCCGATTGAGCATCGGGTAACTTCGCATCAGACATACCGGCGGCCACACTGCCGGGCAAGCCATAGAAACCCGCCATCTGCGCCGCGCCGGCCATCATCAACCCCAGTTCAGCACTGCCACTGGACATGGCCCCGGTGCGGAGGTCGGAAACGAATGGCCAGGTGCCTAAATGCGCCCGGCAGTGAGGGTCAAGCAAATAGGCAAACACCAGCCCCGCCAAACATTCGGCCATGACCTGCACAATACTGCCAGCCAAGGTGACCGGGCTGGTGGCCCCGGCTTGCGCGGCGGAGACCAGCGCGGCGGGCATCCCGGCGCGAATGGCGGCCTCCAACGCCTCGCAGGCATCTTGCGCAAAGCGCAGGGGCGGCACCACATGACAACAGGAGATGGAGCAAAAGGGCCGCTTGCGAAATTCGCCTTCCCCGCCCAGCCGCATATCCATCAGGGACACAGCCGCCCGCACGTGGTCGCTGTTGGTGTAGCTGACGCCAATATGTTTGGTGGTGCCCTGCATGCAAGCGTAAGTCGTGTTTAGATCCAGATCAAATGTTGTGGGCATATCCCGCGCGACAACCGTGCGCCAAAAGAAGTGGATGTGCTCGAGACTATCCACTAGGCGGGCAATATCAAACAGGTCGGTCACCGTGGTTTCCCGGTGCCGACCTGAGTTGAAATCAAGTATCAATGGCGCGGCGCCCCCGGTGCCCGTATGCAGACGCCCGCCGCCAATTTCCATGTCATGTCGGGGGTCCTGCCCGGGCAGGACGAAACTGCGCGGGGCGCGCGCCAGAACATCTTCCACCAGCGCGCGCGAGTAATGCAGACGACCATCGGGGCTGAGCCACCCACCGGCCGCAGTCACTTGCGCGATGATGGAGGGTGTGGCATCGGCGAAGCCAATCTTCTCCATCACATCCAACACGGTGTGATGGAGGCGCTCCAGCTCCGGGTGGGTCAATGGCTGATAGCGTCCGCCCACCAATCCTGGCCAGACAGGTGGGTGTCGGTCGGGCCGGACTCGGCGCTCGCGTTTCATAAGAAGCTCATGGTTCGCTCAAAACAAAACCGGCGGGACAATGGATGGCAGGCAATATTTTTGTGGTGCTGGATGGCCACATTTTACTATAGTGGGGGAGTT
>CAYUFY010000297.1:0-6624 GCA_964443795.1 uncultured Anaerolineales bacterium
GGGCGGGATACCAGAGTTTCAGGGTCTCCCATTCGTTGCGCTGAAGCGTCTTTTCGGGAAGCGTATCTTTGCATTTGGCCTGCCACACGGCTTCATCGGCAATGAACTCAGTGGCCTCAGGGTCGTTATAGATATCGCCCATGGCGGAGCCTTGGCAGGTGGCAACCGAGATTAGTTGGCCAGTGGCGCCCAGGCCCAGATAAGTGTCGTCATGGAAGAAGAGATAGTGGCCGAGTTCGTGGGCCAGGATAAGCGCCCAATCGTCGCCGATGCTGGCGCCGGGGGTGCCGTAGCGGTTCCAACTGGCGCCCATGGTGACCTGACCGGGGGAATAGACGATGGTGGAATGTTGTGGGTCGGTGATGGGAACGGTGATGAGCCCCCCTTGCGCGGCGAAGGGGCGCTGGCGGTTGGTGGCCTTGACGGTTACATGGGCATAGGCCCAATCATCGGCGTTTTGGGAGACGCTCACCTGGCCCAGCGCGGCCTGGCCGTTGGTGAAGTCGTACAGATATTGCGAGGTCCGCTGGAGGTTGAATTGTAATTCGTCCAGATAGGTGGGGTCGTGGGAGGCGTCCCATTCCAGCGCCACATTGAGATTGAAGAGATAGAGCGGGTTGGCGGCGGAGACGGTGAGGGTTTGGATGCCGCTGGCAGTGGCAGCGGTGGCATTGACGCCGGTGGCGGTGGGAGCGGCGTTGGTGTAGTAAAGGGTGTAGGCATCGGTGATGACGATGGGAAGGAGGGCCAGCAACTTGTCGCCCACGACCAGTTCCCCGCGGCCTTGCAGATACCCCTGGGCGTCGGCGCGGAAGGGGAGGCCGGTGGCGCTATTGGTCAACAACTGGCCGCCCACGGTTTGGCCCGCCGGCAGGCGGTAGACCAGCGCATTGACCGCTGGATTGACCGGCGTGCTCATCACCCGCACCTGCGTGCCCCGCACCCGGAACGGAAACGTCTGCGCGGCGAGATAGGGACGTTGATACGGCCCGGGGACGCCATTGGTGATGGGCCGGGTGTCAGGGTAGGCTTCCAGCCGGAAGACCATATTGTTCGATTGCCCGAAGAAGCCACTGGCCGCCACATCCCAATTAAAGACCCGGGCCATATCAAATTTCCCGGCGAGTGTATTGGTGACGTAAGCGGCGTTATAAACGACCTGCTGGCCTAGTGTGCGGGCGTTGTTTTGGATGCCAATGGTCGCTTGATTCAAACTACCAGCCCCCGGGTTCATGGTCTGATACTGATAGGTAATGGTGCCATTCCGTCGAATAATAATCTGAAAGGCGAGACTACTACCGACTGTGTTCCATATAGGCACGCCGATATAGGAAACAACTAGCGTATTTGAATCAACGAGCAGATAACGTATGGAGCCACCTGCGCCCGGGTCTAGGTCATCCCAGAGTGGCGCGAGCATATTGGTGGGTGCTGCCGAATTGGGTAACGACACATTATTGCGGCTGGCAAGTGCCGAAATGCCAGTCGGGTCAGTGAACGCAATCCAGCCATTTGAATCAATCCAGAATTGCGTCCAGCTTTGATTATAGAACGAGAAGGGAAAGCCAATCGAAAACGGACCCGCAAAAGAATCATCAGTCAGCGCCACGGCTGTGCCAGTGGTGCTGATGTCAATCCAATTGTAGGTCAAGCCACCTACTGTTTTACTGTCGGTGTACACATAGTTAGTGGTGAGGTTGCTGGTGACCGTGCCGCCCGCCGCGACTGCCGGGAACCATTGCCCACCGCCGTCGGGAGAGAAATGAGCGCGGATGAATTTAACGCGGTCCCCCTCCGGGTCAAAGAGGGTGTAGGTGATGGGGATGGTCGTGGACGCGCGAAGTTGCGCGTCCGAGAGGAAAGCGGCGTTACGGCTGGGGCGGGATACCCCCACACTGGGCGGGTTATTGGCGAGACGACCAGCGGCGAGCGTGTTCAAATAAACCATATTCTGGTTGCCAAAGTAATTCCCGGCCACCAGATCCAGGGCACCATCATTATTTAGGTCGCCCACCGCGATGGCGCGCATATCATCCAATGAACTGCTGGGGTCAAAGAGCCAGGTAGCGGCGCGGGGGAAATTGCCTGCGCCGTCATTTAGGTAAATGGCGTTCTGCTGGCTGGGGTTGCCCTCCACAATATCGGGCATACCATCGCCATTCATGTCCCCCACGGCCATGGCCCAGGTCGAGTCGCCGCCTGTGCCGAAACAGCGGACGTTGGGTGTGACCCCGCAGGTCACTTGTCCGTAGTAGAAGGTGCCGGTGCCATCATTGATGTAGATGATATTCTGCTGGCCGCTCCCGGCGGCGTTGCCCTCCACAAAGTCCAGAAAGCCGTCGCCGTTCACATCGCTCAGGGCAATGGCAAGCGTGCCATTGGTGCCGAAATCGCCGGGGGGCGGCACACTGCCCACACACCGCACCCCCGTCGTCACGCCGCAGACCACTGGGCCGGAATAGAAATTGCCCGCGCCATCGTTCAAATACACCGCATTCTGGTTGTAGTTATTGCCCACGGCGAGATCCAGGTCGCCGTCTTTATCCACATCCCCCACCACAATGAATTCGGTGCCGTGATCAGTGTTGCCAAAACATTTGACATTGGCGGTCACGCCACAAGTGATCGTGCCACTGGCGAAAGTGCCGGAACCATTATTTAGAAAGACCATACCGGTCACACTGCGCCCGGCCACAATATCAAGGTAACCATCGCCGTTGATATCGCCGGGGACCAAATCCTGAAAGCCGGCCGAGGCTGGCCCAAAACACCGCATGAGCGTGGGGCTGGCGCAGGATACGACGCCGGTGGTGTACACGCCCGCGCCGTTGTTGAGATATACGGCGGCCTGTGCGCTGGGGTTGACTGCGGCGTCGAGGTGACCATCGCCATTGAAGTCGCCAAAAGCGAGGGCTGAAAGGCCGTTGCTGGCGGGGCCGAGACAGCGCATTGAGGCAGTCAACGCGCAATCCGCCGCACCGCTGTAAAAGCCGCCCGCGCCGTTGTTGAGGTAAATCAGGCTTTGCTGACTGCCAACATTGGCCGAGGCAAAATCCAAAAAGCCATCGCCGTTCACATCGCCGACGGCCACTTGTGCGGGCTGATTGGCGCTCGCGCCCCAAACCTGCCCGGTTGGAAACAGCCCCGCGCCGTTGTTGAGATAGACATTGCTCTGCTGGCCGTCGTTATTGCCGACTACCAGATCCAACGCGCCATCGCTATTGATGTCGGCGGCGGCCAGCCCGATACTGCTGTCTTCGCCCGCGCCAAAGCACATCACCCGCAGGGTGTAGTTGCAGGTAATCGCGCCATAATGGAAATTGCCCGTTCCATCGTTTAGATACAGTACGTTTTGCTGGTTGTAGTTGCCCAGCGCCACATCCAAACTGCCATCGTTGTTGAAGTCGGCGGTGGCGACGCTGAAAATATCGTCCACGCCCCCCGTCCCCATGCACTCCACGTTAGCGGTTAGGCCGCAAGTGACGGCCGTCGTGGCAAAGTTGCCCGAGCCGGTATTGAAGAAAATGGCCCCACGTGAGGCGCTAATGCGCGTCACCACATCCAGCCAGCCGTCATTGTTCAGGTCGCCCAGGGTGAGGGTGGAATCATCGAACGTGCTTGGCCCGGTGGTCCCGCCGCCAATGTTCCGCGTGGTTCCAAAGTTGCCACTGCCATCGTTGAGATAGGCGGTGATTTGGGCCGCGCGATTGGTGGCGACGATATCCAGCCGCCCATCATTATTCAAATCGCCGACGGCGATGGCCACCGTGTTGGTGATCCCCCCAAAGCACCGCATGGCGGAGGGACTGGCGCAGGACATGGCGGTGGTGGTGAAGACGCCTGTGCCATTGTTGAGATACACCCCGCTTTGTTGGTTGTAATTGCCGACCACGATATCAATGTGACCATCATTGTTCATATCGCCCACAGCCATGCCGTAAGTCGCTGCGGTGGGGGGGCCATAGCTACGCGTGTAGGGCGCGGTGGTGGTAAAGACGCCCGCCCCAGTATTGATATAGGCGACTTTCAGGTTTGCGCCGGAGTCCGCGATGACGATATCCAGCGCGCCATCGTTATTTAGGTCTCCAACTGCGACGCTGTTGACGTTGTCATCATCGTTCCCATAACAGCGCACATTGGTGGTGACGCCACAGGTGGCTGTGCCGTTGAAGAAGCCGCCCTCGCCATCATTCAAATAGACCCGGCTGTCTCCCACGATATCCAAATAGCCATCATTGTTCATATCGCCGGTCGCCACACTTCTTAAGTAGTCCGCTCCGCGCCCGAAGGGGCGGATTTCAAAAAAAGTTGGGTCGTCGGCGATGGCCGGTAGCGCGAGAGCGAGACCCACAATCAGGCTCACCGTCATGACTATTGCAGGCCGGGCCAATGCCCAACGACTGTGAGGCTTATCAATAACAACCTGCTTGTGCAATCTGGCAAGGACAAATGGGATTTTGAACATAAAACTCTTCCTCATGTATGTTTGATATAGGATGATCAGAATATCGGCTATAGAGTAAAAACGTCAAACGGCGTAAAAGAATACGTTTAATCGCGAACCCTGTGTGATTGTAACGAGATTCAAGCGGACTGAGAATAGCCCTTTTAGCGTGCTTCAGTGAGAATTAGCACAATCACTGGAATAAAGGTGCACAGTGATAATATGGCCAGCAATCCACAAGTAATGCCGATGGCGGGCAGAAAGAAAGCGTTGGGATTGAGGCGGGTTTTCTCTTCGAGCGGGGTGGCTTCGGCAGTTTTTTGGGGTGGGGGGAGGCTCTCGGCGGCGCGGGCCAAAGTCAGGAGTTGGTTCACCCACTGCCACGCGTTTTCCGGGGTGATGGCGGTTTGCGCCCCACGATAGCGGCGGAGCAAAATTGCGCCGGGCTGGATGACGACTTGACGCATTTCGAGCGCGCTTTCATCGGCGAGCAAGGCCAGCAGGGCGGCGCGGGCCGTTGGGTCCAGCACCACCGCGCGGCCCCAGGTTTCGTCGAGCGGGAACACGTTGAAGCGCGCGAGGTCAGGGTCAGCCAGCGGGAGCGGTGTCCGGTTGATTAATCCCGCCACAAAGTTGCCGACCGAGTCTTTGGAGCCAATGCCCAGGCGGGTTTTGAGATTGGCGCTCACGTACACGTCTAATGCTGGGCCGCGATAAAAATACACATCCACTTGCCGCCCGCCAATCTGCCCGTGGTATTGCCGCCCGTTGAGCAGATACATCTTGCCCGCCAGCCCCAGTGGGGTGAAAGCGGCGTCGAGGCGATTCTTGCGCCCCAATACCATCCAAGCGCCTACGCCAAATGACCCGCCTAGAATAATGAACAGGAACGACCCCATAGAGACGCCGAGAATGAGCATATCAGTCATCTCGCTGAAGCGGTTGTTTTGCACGATATACAGCGGGATGAAGATGAACACACAGGCCAATGAGATGACCAGCGCGGCGATGAGGACTTGCAGGCCAAGACTGCGGAGCAGGCCGACCAACCAGGCGGAGAGGGTTTTGTTGGGCATGAAAGAAAACCAATCGTCTAAGTTTTAGGATGGACCGACAAAGTAATCCGCGCTCGCTGGGTGTTGCAGTTCCGGGCAGTGGTCTGCGCCCGCGATTGGCAAATTGAGTATAGCATTGAAAGATGAGGGCGGATGGTAAAATGCCCACCTACCTTCCCTCAACCTTCATCTGGGACAGAACGATTTCATAAAGATTGCCTCATGAACAACCTGCCTCACACCTCAGGCGTGTACCAGATTCGCTGTTTGCCGACTGGTAAAATCTATGTCGGTAGCACGGTTGACTTGCGGCATCGTTGGGAACAACATTACCGAGAATTGCGCCGAGGCGACCATCATAACCACCATCTGCAAAACGGTTGGGATAAATATGGGGAAGAGAATTTTGAGTTTGTGGTTTTGGAGTTGGTGGCCGAACCGGATTTACTCCGAGTTGAGCAAGCGTGGCTTGATAAAACTGGTTGCGCGAACCCGGAGATAGGTTTCAATATCTTCGACACCGCCGGGTCGCCTGGTGAGGCTAATGTTCAGGTTTGGGAAGGTTTTGTTGACCCCGAGGGGAATGAAGTGACGATTACCAATTTATTTGCTTTTTGTCGGACGCACGGTTTGGATTTTCCGTCTATGCACCGCTTGGCAATGGGTGAAAGTAAGCTGAAATCCTATAAAGGTTGGACGCATCGGAACAGTGTGCGTCAGCGCGACTATATCAAAACCTATGACGGCTTTATTGACCCGGCGGGGGATGCTATCGGGCCGATTACGAACTTGGCCGCTTTTTGTCGTGAACATGGACTGGATAACACCCACATGGTTGCTGTAGCGCATGGCCGGCTTTATAGCCATCAAGGCTGGACATACAATAATGACAGACAAAATCTTAGGGCCTTGAAGGTTTATACAAGCTTTATTAATCCTGATGGACAAAGAGTCGTCATCACTGATTTAAAGGCATTTTGTTTGACGAATGGGCTGGACCGAGTTCATAAGTATGAGGTAATGGGCGGCAAGAGAAAAAGCCACAAAGGGTGGATTTGGAAAAATGAAAATGAATAGCCCCAATCGCCTTATTCACCAAAGCAGTCCTTATTTGATTATGCACGC
>CAYUFY010000298.1:0-6617 GCA_964443795.1 uncultured Anaerolineales bacterium
GCGTGTGAGTGAGCGTGGGGGTTTGCGTCGGGGGCGGGGTGCGCGAGGGCGTGAGTAACGTGGTGGGCGAAGGGATGGGCGTCGCGCTGGCGGTGGCCGTCACCAGCGCAAGGCGGGTCACCTCCACGGGCACTTCCACCGTGACTTCCTGTGTCATCAGGCGGGTAACCTCCACCGTGGCCAGCACGGTGGCCGGGACAATGACGGTTTGGGGAACCGGGACGGTGACAGTGGTTGAGCCACACGCGGCGAGGCTGAGGGCAGTGAGGAGAAGGCAAGCGCGCGACCAGAACGGCATACAGACAGTTTACAGGCAGGGGGGAGAAGTTAGCAACTCGCTTTATAACACCCCCACCCGCACATTCCTGAACCGTGCGGGCGCGGCCCCATGCCCGGTGTGCATCACTTGCAAGGGCTGGCCTTTGCCGCAATCGGGCGTGCCCCACATGGTCCAATGCTGGGCGTTGCACACGGCATCACATGCGTTCCAAAACTCCGGGGTCACGCCGGCATAAGTGCAGTTACGCAATAACCGCCCGAGCCGTCCCCCCTTGATTTCGTAACCGACCTCGGTGCCAAATTGAAAGTTATAGCGCTGGTCATCAATGGACCAGGAGCGGTTGGTTTCCATATAAATCCCGTCATCCGTGTCGGCCAGCAGATCGTCCAACGCCCACGGGCCGGGTTCCAAACTCACATTGGTCATGCGAATGAGCGGGAGCCGATTCCAGCCGGAGGCGCGCATACAGCCATTGGCCGTCAACCCCAGTTGGGGCGCGGTCTCGCGCGACATGAGATACCCCACGAATTGCCCCGCCCGCACGATGGGCGTCTCCGCCGCCGGGACGCCTTCATCATCCCAGCCAAACGTGCCCAACCCGCCGGGCCGCAGTGCGTCGGCAGTCAGGTTCACCACTTCCGAACCGTACTGAAAATTATGCAACTTCTCGGGCGTCAAAAAGGAAGTGCCGGCAAAGGCCGCTTCGGTGCCAAACACCCGGTCAAGTTCAATCGGGTGGCCGCACGACTCGTGAATTTGCAACGCCAATTGTTCACTGCCGAGGATGAGTGTGGTGGCCAGCGCGGGCGGACAGGGCGCGGCGGTGAGCAATTGCACGGCTTCGCTGGCCGTGCGCTCAGCCTGCCCAACCAGATCGAGCGCGGTGATCACTTCCCATCCGCCCATGTTCTGCTTGCGACTGGAAGGATACGTGCGGCGTTGCACTTCATCGCCCGCCACCGCGATGGCTTCCAGCCCCCCGCCCGCTTCATAAATGGTCTGCTCCACCCGCGCCCCGTCGGTGTTGGCAAACGCCTTACGCTCCTGAATAAACGTGAGATGCCCGCGCCGAACATTCACCCCAACCACGCGCGCCATCCCCGCATCAGCTTGCAGAAGCAGATTCAATTTCTCTTCGATTGAAATGGAAAAGGGGTCAATGACGATGGGCGTCTGATACGTCCCCCGGCTGGCGACCGGCGGCCCCAGGGTGACGCGCTCCCCGCGCGTGATACCCGACGCCCGCGCGATTTGCGCGGCCAGCGCGACCACGCGGTCCACTTCGGGCGCGGTGCAGTCGCGGCTGGCGGCGAACCCCCACGCCCCAGCCACCAACACCCGTACCCCGAACCCGAGCGTTTCACTGCTGGTCAGCCCCTCCACCAAGCCATTTTTCACCGCCACCGACTGGGTGGTTGTTTGCACCACGCGCACATCAGCATACTGCGCGCCGTGCAATTCAGCGGCGTTAAGCGCGCGAGCCGTGAGCCAATCCATGCCAACCGCTCACGGGCCGGGGTTAAAAATAACTACGTCGTAAGTAAAATTACGCGGTTGGTTACTAATGACCACGTTTTGAATCTGCACCGAATACACCGTATCTGCCGTGGGCGCGGGCCACATTCCGTTCACCCCGGCGGGAAGCCAAATGAGTGTGTTCTCGCCATAGCCATTGACCAACTGCCCGAGCGTCACCGGCAGAACGACGTTATTGGCCGTCATGGTCACGGCCGCATTGGAAAAATCGGCTTGCGGGTAGCTGAACGACCAATAGTCATTGACGACCGGATGCGGCACATACCCGGGCGGCGGCCAGGCCACAAAGTCATGTTTGGTTTTGGGGCGCGCGCCATAAATATTATTATCGAAGACCCACAAGACATTGCTGGACGGATAATCACCTACGTTGGGCACATCGCCCGTGCCAAAGGCTTGAGTCTGCGGATATAAAATCCAACGCCGGTGCCCCAGAAAACCACCTTCCAGGATGTATCCGTCAACCGCGTCCCAGCCCATCACTCCCAAAAACAAATTTGATTTTCCAGCGGCCTGCGCGCCAGCCGCCGAATAACACGCCCAGGTATTGGGCGGGGTGTGGTTCAGATCTTTATTCACGCTCATCATGAGCGCGGCGGTTTGCGCCGAACTGTTATACGTGTCGCTCAGGATCGCGGTCGGCAACCCGGCCAGCTCGCGGAAGTAATTAATGTGTTGCAACACCGCCGCGCGAAAGGCCGGGCTGGTCGCGCCCGGGTTGCAGGCGGCATGAGCGCCAGTCCACCCCACCGGCGTGTTGGCCACCGCCAAATATTTTTGTTGATAGAAGACCAACGCCTCCGCGCGGGTGGCCGTCGGCCCGCTGGGTGGCGTGGCGATGAGCGGCATAAAGACTTTGAGAAAGCCCGACACCGTCGCCAACGTGGTGGTGGCCGTCTGACTCACGGCGCTTTGCGAAGCAAACGTGATAAGGGTGGGGACGATGTCTCCGAGCGGCGTGCCCGGCGGGACCGTGACGGGAACCGTGACCACGGCGCTCTGCCCGGCCCCGAGCGGCCCGACCACCGAAACCGTGTTGCTCACGGTAACGCTGAAGGTGTCGGTGACATTGCCATAGTTGAAAACTCTCACCGTATAAGTAGTCGTCGCGCCGGGGTCGGCGTAGGCGGTGTAAACCGGGGTGGCATACACGCCATAGCCCACCGGCACGGTTAGCGTTACGGGGAAGGTGGCGCTGGGTTGTTGCAGGTCGTTGGTGGATAACTGCAGGGTGCCGGTATACACGCCGAGCCAGGTCGCGGGCGGCGCGCTGGTATCCCAGGTGACGGACAGGCCGAGGGTGTTGGTCAAGCCGCCGGGCAAACTGGCGCTAACCGGGGTGACGTTTAACCACGGGATCCCATCCAGCTTTTGGCCACACGCGCGCAGGCTGACATTGGCATCCCAACACAACGCGAAGTTATTTTGCAGGCTAGTGGAGTTAAATGAATACTGGCTGACTTGCGTCACGGTCACCCCGCGCATCCCAACCGTCGCGCTGTTACCTCCGGAATAGTTTGCATCCCCAAAATCCACATCCTGATACTGATAGAGAAGGTCGCCATCTTCAAACAACACCAACTCAACCGTCACGCCGCTGGGCGTGGGGGCTGAGCCGGTAAAGTGAGGGCGGTCAGACCATTCCACGACCACCACGCGCTCGGGGGCCACCCCCGTCACCGTCCAATACACCCCGCCCGTGTCGGCGGTGAGGTCATCCCAAAAGGGGGCCAGCAGATTATTGGGAGTCGAGTTGATGGTCAAATCGGTGTTGGTGAAATACAGGTTATTGGTGGGTGTGCCCAGGAAGGCGAAGCCGTTGTTGTTGACCCAGAGCGTGGTGGCAGTGCTGGTGTAAAAGGGGAACGCAAAGGGCAAGGTGATGGGGATCATGCCGTCATCGCTGAGGACGAGCGTCGCGCCGGGGCTGGCATCCTGCCAGGCATACGCGAAACCGCTCGGGCCAGTGGAGGCGCGGAGCGTGTATCCGTCGGGGGGCGCGCTCCCGGTGGTCTCAAAAATTTCGTAGCTCAGTTCACCCAGCCCGGTGTTAGTGATGACAATGGCGGCGGGGTCGGTCACTTGCGTCCGCAGGGCCACAGTGCGCGATAACACGCTGGCAGAATATGAAAAAACCGGCGTGGGCAGGGTGAAGGTCAGCGGCGTGAAGTTGCCCGCAAAGATTTGCACATTCGTCACGCTGACCGCGCTGTGCAAGTTAGCCGAGGCGGTGACGGTGTAGACGCCGGGCGGCAGGCCCGCCAGTTGGAAGAAGCCCTGCGCGTCGGTGGCGGCGCTCAAGCCACTTGCGGTGACGCGCGCATTGGCGATGGGGAGCGAGGTGGTGTAGTCGGTGACATAGCCCAACACGCCCCCGATTGACGCGTTCGCGACCAGTGCAAAATTTCGGGTCTGGTCACTGCTTAACATGCCCGTGTTTTGCGCGAGGTCGGCATGGAGGAGCGCGGAGGCGGTGAGGGTGTAGGCTTGCCCGCCCGCGAGGGTGAGCGTGTACGCGCCGGTCTGCGCGTTGGTGCGGATGGCGGTGACGGGCGGATTGACCAGCGCCCCGCTGACCGTGACCGTGGCGGAGAGCGGCCACCCGAGCGCGCTGTCGGTGGCCGCGCCGCTGACCGTGTAACTGACCGCCGGACTCAAGGAAAAGTTTTGCGCGACCAAAGCGTTGGAGGCAATAGTGACGTTGTTAACATTAGTGGGGAGATAGCCATAAGCCGCCGCCGTAACCACATAGACGCCCGAGGGCAAAGTGAGCGAATAAGTGCCGTTAACTTTGGTCGTGGTGGTGAGGGTATCTGAAACCGAGACAGCTTGTATCAGCACGTTGCTCAGAGCTTGGGCCGAAGCATTGACAACGGTGCCATTAAGGGTGCCCTGTTGCACGATGGCGCAGGTGGGGAATTTGAACGCGCCAATGCGGGTGCGCCAGGCCGAGCCACTGGTGGCATAGTATTCGGTGGTGAACCAGAAGGTGCAATCGTCGGTGGGGTCAACGGTCATGGCGCTGTAATCGCCCCAACGACACACTGAATTTCTGCAACCATTTGGCGAACTATGCGCCCCGCCCCCCGCGATAAGTTCGGTTTCGCCCTGCCCCAGCGTATTGAGCGAGTCAGTGGTCAACCGTCCCGCATACCGAATAGCCGGGAAGCTGGCCGAACTGGAGGCACTATAGCCCAGCGCCATGTTGCCATTGTGATCCACGGCCAGACTGCCCATCCAACGATGCGCGCCATCGGCAGGGCCGTAAGTGCCCTGCTGATAAATCACCGGGGTTGTGTTGGGGTTACGGATTTCATACCAGCGGATGCCCGCGGTATTCGAGCTGGTATTGACGGTATGGTTGAGCCACAGCGATTCGACGCCGTTGATGTAGCGATATTGCAATTGCATCATCAAGCGGTCGCCAAGTGAATCAAGTTTGAGGGTGGTGCCCGCTTGGGGGAGGTCACTAGAGAACGGCGAGAAGGACGCAGTGGGCCGGTCAGTTGGGCCGCTGAGCGTGGAATTACTCGGGCTGTTCCAATCTACATGGAACTTCCACAGGTGCAACACATCGGTGCCGAGGAACCCATCATCCATGGCCACAAGGTAGTTGGGCGACCCGGCGGGGGGCGGGGTCCCGCGCAGGTTGGCGGGCAAAATCACTTCATCATAGACACTGGCGGAAATATCGAAATGCACTTCGCGGAGCGTGCCCCCCACGAGCATGGCGCTCCGGTCGAGCGCCCAGACCCGGATGCCCTCAAACGTGCTGGCGCCCCCACACCCGCTCGCACAATCGAACATATTGGCCGTCATGTAATAGGCGTCGGGCCACACGCCCAGCTTGGGGTAGTCGGCCAGCCACGGATGCGAGTTATCGTCCGCGCGCAGGGCATACATCCACCAGCCGCCATTCACCGGGTCACTGGTCTTGGAGACAGCGATACATTCGTAATACGGGCCAGTGTCCAAGGCCGCGCCCGTCCAGGCGAAATCGCTGAGTAGCCAGCGGTCGGCGAGCGGGTCGTAGAGGGCGACCGGGTCGCCGTTGTTGTCGTTATCGCAGGCCGTGTTGGTGCCGGAGAAGAAGGCGTCGAAGGTGAAGGCTGTAATGAGCGCGCCCGTGCTTTTATTAAAAATGCCAATGGAGGTGTTGACAGTTTGAATGTAATGGTTCGGGCCGACATCCCCGTTGGTGTCGGGCGGCCAACCGGAGCCGTTATTGGCGTAGTTGAGACCGTCAAAACTTTGCAGGGCCGAGGGCATGGGAACACGGGGGGCCTGGGTTTGCAAGGCCGCATCAGGTTCAAGGTCCCCTTCGGGCCCGGACTCTTTTCCCTCGGGGCGCAGATATAACTCCGGTCGGGCAATATCCTTGCGGGTAACGGTGGCTGGCAGGGTGCGCAAATCCACATCCAGGGAGACCGGCGCGATCGCTTCACCAACCATTGGGCCGGAGAGGGTGGGGCGCGCGGGGTCGGGGGTGGCCACTTGGGCGAGTAGGTTGCCGAATGGCCCGGCCAAGCGGCGCGGGGTTCGCAGTTGCCGCGCGCCCGCAGTCGCGCTGGCCGTGAGGCCCAGCACACTGAACAGAAAAACCAGACGCCAGAGCCAGAGGCGTTGAAGTGATTTCATGAGTTCTCAGTTATAGGTGACCATTACCGACACAATTCCACTGTAATTCATCCCCCGCAAATTGTAAATCGGGCCGGGGGCTCACCCCAAAACCGGCAGAGCGGGCTGAAAGAAAATGTCCCACCAAAGTTGCCAGTTGGGCGGAGGGGCGGGGGTGGGTGCG
>CAYUFY010000299.1:0-6592 GCA_964443795.1 uncultured Anaerolineales bacterium
CTGGTTTATCATCGAATACAACTTGAGCCTATCACTTACTTAGTCACCACTACCGCCATGCCAACCTCCGCTATCGTCATCCGCCGCGCCACACCCGCTGACGCGCCCACTATCAAGGCCCTCACTGACGCGGCCTATACCAAATATGTGCCGGTGATGGGTCGCCTGCCGCAACCCATGACACACGGCTACGAGCACATGGTGGCCGAGCACGACATCTGGCTGTTGTGTCTGGGCGATCACCCCATTGCCGCGCTGGTCCTCATGAACAAACCCGATCACTTGTTGATTTACAACATTGCCATTCATCCCGACTATCAAAACGCGGGCTGGGGGCGGCGCTTGTTGGCCTGGGCCGAGGCCGAGGCTATTCGGCAAGGTTATACCCTCCTGCGCCTCTACACCAACGCCTTGATGCCGGGTAATGTGGATTACTACCGGCGCTATGGCTACCTCGAAACCAGCCGCGAAAATTATCTCGGCTCGACGTTGGTGCATATGGAAAAGCGACTCCCTCACTCCCCCTCTCCTGAGCGCGGCTTTTCGCGCTCAGGAGAGGGGGCCGGGGGGTGAGGCCCATGCCCTGGATCAAGCAAATTCCCCTCGCCTGTCCATTCATCGGTTACTTTAACTACATCAACCGGCTGGCCGAGGCGCTCGGCATTGAGCCGGAGGATTTTATAAAACCGTGGGGGACCGCCGGGGTTTAAACCAGAACGCGGAGTTCTGGGAGAACTCCGCGTTCTGAACCTCGTCGCTTATGGCAACGCCGCGTCAAATGCGCGGGTAAAATCACTTTCTTCCACAAACCCCAGCCATTGTTTAATCACCTGGCCCTCACCGTCGAGCAACACGAATTGCGGTTGCACGCGGAATTTAAGCGCGCGCTTTAACTCCGCATTGGCCGGATCGTCAATATCCAGGTAAGTAAATACCAGTTGGTCCGCATACCTCGCGCCCAGCCCATGCACGATGGGCCGCATTTTCTGGCAGGTCGTTCACCAAAACGCGAAGAATTCCACCAATTGAGGTTTGCCCGCCGCCAGGCTCACGGTGGCCGGGTCGGTGGGAGTGAACTCGGTGGCAATCACCGGCCCAACTGTCGGGGCGCCGCGATCCCCGGCGGGCGCCGTTCCTCCCGCGCACGCAGTCAGCAACAGCATCAGCATTGTCCCCCAGAAAAATATTTGGCGCATCATCTCAGCTCCTCTGCCATTCGAATGGCCTCATTGTACACAGGCAGATTAGTTCATCATTAACGCACTTCCGCCTCGGCCACGGTTGCGCCGCGTTCGGCCAAATACACACCCGCCATAATCGTCGCGCCGCCAACCAGCATGAGCCCGGTCACGCGCTCACCGAGAAAGACCACCGCCGCCGCCGTGGCAATCATCGCCTCCAGGTTTTGAATCACTGCCACGCGCGCGGCGGCGATGTGTTTCAGCGCATGGCTGTTGATGAGATACGCCACCGCGCTCGACACCCCGCCCACATACAACACCGCCAGCCAGCCGAACCCACTCAAGTGGGGCAGTTCGCGCCAGCCTTGCTGGGCGATGAACAGCGGCAACGCGAACAACCCGCCGAAAAAAAACATCCCCACCGTGACCACCGTGGACGGGCGGCCCATGACCACGTTTTTATTGATGATCGTGAACGCGGCCCAGACCAGCGCGGAGAGGAAGACCAGCAGATTCCCCGGTTCCCCAAAGTTACCCCGCACGAGGGCGGCGAAATCCCCGCCCGTGGCGACGACCACCGCGCCCGCCGCGGCCAGCGCCACCCCCGCCATTTGCCCGGCCCGCAGTTTTTCCTTCAACACCACCGCCGCCAGCGCCACCGTGAACGCCGGAGCGGTCGCGGCGAGGAACGCGGCCACACTGACCTGCGCCGTGGCCTGCCCGCTGATTTGCAATGATTGTTGCAACGTAATCCCCACGAACCCCAGCCAGGCAATCCCCGGCACATCGGCGCGCGTCACCCGTTTGAAATCGCCTTTGCGCCACGCCACCAGCGCCACCAACACCGCGCCCAACGCAAAGCGCAACACCAGCAAAGTCATCGCCGAAATTTCCTGCAAGACCAGTTTGATAAACACAAATGACACCGCCCAAATACTGATGGCGGCAATGGCTTCGATGACGGCGAGGGTTTCGAGACGTTTATTCGTGTTCAAATGAAGTTTTGTGGCGCTTCCAACTTGCGCGGGAAAACCTTGCCGCAAATCTTGCGAATTACTCAAAAAAAGCCGTTCGCGCCATTCGCGGCCAAAGAGTTTCCCGGCAAATCCGGTAGACCCGATTTTGTCTAATAGCCAAGCGGGGCTATTATATCCATCCAATCCCTTTCCCCGGAGACCTTATGGCAGACACTCTTCATCTCGTGAACGACAAACGTGAAATCTTTGGCTGGGCCATGTACGACTGGGCCAATAGCGCCTTCAGCACCACAGTGGGCACCGTGTTCCTGGGGCCGTACGTCGCCAACCTCGCCCGCGCCGCCGCCGAAAAAGCCGGGACGGCTACCGTGCCCTTCCTGGGCATTCCCATTGCCCCGGATTCATTCCTGCCGTATTGCATTTCATTCTCGGTGGGGATGCAAGTGCTGTTTCTCCCCATCCTCGGGGCCATCGCCGATTACTCGCATTTACGCAAACGCATGATGCAAGTTTTCGCCACCCTGGGCGCGCTCTGCACCCTGGCCATGTTCTTCGTCACCGAGCCGACCTGGTGGTTGGGCGGGGTGCTGTTTGTCCTCGCCAATCTCGCTTTTGGGGCGGCCATGGTCTTTTACAACGCCTATCTGCCCGACATCGCCAGCGAAGAAAAACGGGATGGGGTGTCCTCATACGGTTGGGCCATGGGCTACCTGGGCGGCGGGCTATTGTTGTTTCTCAATCTCATCCTGTTTCAATTCAGTGATAGTCTGGGCATTTCCGGCGGGCTGGCGGTGCGGATTAATCTGGCCTCGGCGGGCGTGTGGTGGCTGGGCTGGTCGTTCCTTACCTGGACGCGGTTGCAACCGCGCCATGCGGCCCGCGCCCTGCCCGCCGGTGAGAACTACCTCAGCATTGGCTTCAAGCAACTTAGCCAAACGCTTAAAGAAGGCTACAAATACCCGCACACCCTGCGCTTTTTGCTGGCGTATCTCATCTACAATGATGGCATCCAGACCGTCATCGGCGTGGCCTCGGTGTTTGCCGCCGCGCCCCTCCTCCAGGGCGGGCTGGAGATCGAGCAAAGCACGCTCATCATGATCATCCTCATGATTCAGTTTGCGGCCTTTGGCGGCGCGCTGTTGTGGGGGCGTTTGGCCGGGCGCATCGGGGCCAAGAACGCGCTCGTGGTCAGCCTGGGCATTTGGTCGGCGGTGGTCATCTACGCTTTTGTCGGCCTGCACGGCGACACGCGCGTGACCGAGTTCTGGATTCTCGGGGCGTGCATCGCGCTGGTCATGGGCGGCAGTCAGGCCATCAGCCGCAGTCTGTTCGCGCAGATGATCCCGCCCGGCAAGGAAGCCGAATTCTTCTCCATCTACGAAGTCAGCGAGCGTGGCACCTCGTGGATTGGCCCGCTTATCTTCGGTCTGGTCAATCAGTGGTTCAGCAACTTGCGGCTGGCCATTCTCTCGCTCATCTTTTTCTTCGTCGTCGGCTCGTTATTACTCTTGTTCTTCGTGGACGTGCCGCGCGCCATCGCCGAGTCTGGACAGCGCCAGGTGGCGGCCAAAGCGGGCGCTGGGGATTGATTGTCAGTACAATAACGGACTACGCAGTGCATGATATGCTTGCGTAGTCCGTAGTTCGTTTTGACTGTTTATGACCCAGGAGGGCCATCATGGGCAAGCGTTTTTCAACTTCATCCCTCACGTTTATCGTGGCGCTGGTATTGCTGGCCGCCTGCGCCAAGCAGACTCCGCCGCCCACGATTACGCCAACCCCGAGTCCTTTATTCACCTTCCCGCCCCCGCTTGTCGTTACTGCTGTGCCTGATGGCTACGTTGGCCCATCCCCCTACCCATCATCAACGCTCCCGGCGTACCCACCTGCCATTCTCTCGCTGACCGTCCCGCCGCCCACACCCACCGTTGGCCCAAGCCCAACGCCGTGGCCGACTGAAACCCCATACCCCACCGAAGCACCCTCGACGACGCCTCTCCCCACACTTGAGCCAACGGCTCTGCTGTATGTACTCCCCACGACTCTCAGGCTGGAATCAAAATCCAGTGTTGATGCGCGTTCCCTTCATAAAATTACCAACTGGGCCTATGGTTTTCGCCCTGCGCGTTATTGCGACGGGGCTTATCGGTGGCTCACAGACCAACATCTCATGCTGTTCCCAGTAGTGGGCGAGGATAAAGGAGATTTGTGGCATCCGTTCTATACACTGGCAATCGTGTCTAATCTAAACACCGGGCAGAGTTGGATCCCGATGGGGGAGATGACCACGGCTGAATGTGATACGCCTTTGTGGTCAGTCACTCTTCAAGCCATTATCTCATCAATGGATAGCCAACAAGTGTGGATGTTCGATATCGAAGGTCACCCACTCCAAAGCCGTCCCGGTCAGGGGCCGCTGAGTTTATCACCCAGTGGCAAGCGCTTACTGGTGGGCTCAATGTGGCTTGACTTGGAAACTCAAACGAGCATTCTGCTCACACCTTCGCCCCCACTCCAGTTTTCGTTCAACTCCGCCAATTTTGCGTGGTCTTCCGACGAGCGCCGCATTTTTACCTGCTGTTTTGCTTATATGGATGTTGATACCCAGCAAGCCGGCTTTTTTGACCCGCACTTAGCGTTGCCCGGTCGCGATGGGCCGCCGGCTTGGACGCCGGATTTATTTCACAGCGATTGGGTCTTGAATGACTCGCGTGTGATGGTCCAATATGATTTTGAGAGTGAAACTGGCTATGGGGTAATTCCCTTGATAGACCCCGCCACGCAAACCTTTCAAGATATTCGTGAACTCATCGGTTTACCGCTCACTCGTTATTGTGGCGTGCCATACTTGTCTCCAGACAAAAATCATTTCGTCATTCTGTGCGGGAAACCGTGGCCCGACCCAGCCACTGGCACCACCGAAAATTATGTCGTTGACCTGGGTGCTTTTACCACCCAGACTTTGCCCGCTGATTATCAATTCGTCAACTGGAGTCCGAATAGCCAACATCTGCTTTTGCTCCCGAACGATTCCACCTGGTCGCCGACCGCTAAGTATGCGCTGTGGGACATTGCCAGTGCCACTTATGAAGCCGTTGCGTCCGTGCTTATTCGCGCCCCCGCCTGGTCGCCCTCCGGCTCACACCTCGCCTATCTCACCGAAGATGGCAAGTCGCTCATCACCCTCAAAGTCGCCAATCGCGCCTCGCACATCGTGCTGCTACCACAACCGTTCACTAGCGCTCTGTGGCATCCCTCCGGCACGGGCCTCGCCCTCCTCGCCGCCGATGGCAGTCTGTGGTGGGTTCCCGACTTCACCACCGACTATGCCGAGCAACTGACCTCACAACGCTCCGGCCGCTCCAGCCCCCGCGACCTCCGCTGGTCGCCCTCCGGCACGCACCTTGCCTTCGTCAGCGGCCCCGATATCTATATTGTCACCGTCAATCAATAACCCAATGGGCCCAATCCCCCAATATGTTAAAATCCCTGCATGACCCTCCATACCGGTGATTTTCTCAACAACCGCTACCGCATCGAGCGCATCCTCGGGCAGGGCGGCATGGGCGCGGTGTACCTCGCCACCGACGAATCGCTCGGTTTGCAAGTGGCCGTCAAGGAAAACCTCAACGCCTCCACCGACGCTGAACGGCAGTTCAAACGCGAGGCCACCCTGCTCGCCACCCTGCGCCACCCGCACCTCCCCCGCGTCACCAACCACTTCATCCTCGGCGACCAGCAATATCTGGTCATGGATTTCATCGAAGGCTCCGATCTCAAGGAAATTCTCGCCAAAGCCGAAGGCCCGCTCTCCGAAGCCGATGTCCTCCGCTGGGGCGTCGAAATCTGCTCGGCCCTCCTTTACCTTCACAGCCGCACCCCGCCCGTCATCCATCGCGACATCAAACCCGCCAACATCCGCCTCAACGCCGACGGGCAAGCCATCCTCGTGGATTTCGGCATCGCCAAAGCCTCGCCCAGCGGCCAAAAAACCACCACCAGCGCGGTGGCCCTCACCCCCGGCTTTGCCCCGCCCGAACAATACGGCATGGCGCGCACCGAACCGCGCACCGACCAATACGCCCTCGCCGCGACGCTCTACAACCTGCTCACCAATCAATCTCCGCCCGATAGCATGGAGCGCTTGCTGGGCAACACGCCGCTCCCCGGCCTCGACACCCTGCGCCCCGGCCTCACGCCGCACCTCGCCGCAACCCTCCAGCGCGGCCTCGAACTCAAACCCGATGATCGCTTCCCCAACATCGCCGAGTTCCGCTTCGCGCTCGAAGGGCAGGCCACGCCCGACCAGGCTACGATCTCCATCTCCGATGCGGCCACGACCAAACCAGTGGTCACGCCCAACGAATCACCCACCCCCCCCAACCCCCCCGCCCCCCCCCCCCTGCCCCTCCCCCCCCCCCCCCCCGCGGCTCG
>CAYUFY010000300.1:0-6586 GCA_964443795.1 uncultured Anaerolineales bacterium
TGAATAAGATTGTATGAAAAAAGCCTGACAGGTCTTCAAGACCTGTCAGGCTTGAGTTTATGATGGTTTCTGGTCCTTCTCATCCATCTTCTTCAGCGCCGCCTCCAGCACGCTTCGCGCGGCTAAAAGCATTTCGCGGCGGGCGGCGCGGCGGTGTTCCACAAACCCCGGTGGCAGAAGCGCTTCCATGCTCTTGTGTATTTCCGCATGCGCGGCCTTCAAATGTTCCAACGTCTCGGTGGGTAGGAAATCTTTCAACGGTTGATGCTTGGGTGTGTTCGGCTCGGCCATGGGACACCTCCAGTGTCTACTTTCATTCATTATAGGCCTCTCGGGAAAGCCCAGTCAAGCATTTGGCAGTAAGCGTGGACAAGGTACAATAGCCTGTAGCCTGGGCTGGTTCGGGACGCTTCTTAGACCACGCGACTACCCGACTATTCAACCACGCGACCACTCGACTATTTGACCACTATGGCTGTCACTAAAATTGGCCGATACGAAATAGAGCGCGAACTGGGCCGGGGCGGGATGGGGGTGGTATACCTCGCCCGGGACCCGGCCATGAAGCGGCAGGTTGCCATTAAGGTCTTGCCGCGCCAATTCACCTTTGACGATCAATTTCGCAAACGCTTTCAGCGCGAAGCCGAAATTATCGCCACGCTCGAACACCCCTACATCGTCCCCATTTACGATATTGGCGAGGAAAGCGAGCAACCCTACCTCGTGGTGCGCTATATGCCCGGCGGCACGTTGCTCGAGCGGCTCACCGCCCGCACCATGGATTTATCGCGCCTGACCCGCATTATCAGCCGCGTGGCGGAAGCGTTGGATGAGGCCCACTTGCGCCACATCATTCACCGCGATCTTAAACCCGCCAACATTCTCTTCGACGCGCGTGAGGAAGCCTATCTCTCCGACTTCGGCATCGCCAAAGTTTCCGAATCCGGCGCGTTCACCGGCACCGGGGTGCTGGGTACGCCGGAATACATGAGCCCCGAACAAGCGCGCGGGCTTAAGGAACTCGACGGGCGGAGCGACATCTATTCGCTGGGGGTGGTCATCTTCGAAGCGCTCACCGCGCGGTTGCCGTATGAGGCCGACACCCCCATGGGCGCGGCGGTGGCCCACATCACCGAACCCGTGCCGAGCATCCTCAAAATCCGCCCGGACTTGCCGCCCGCGTGCGAGGCCATCATCCAATGGGCTATGGCCAAGAATCCTAACGACCGCTACGCCACGGCGGGTGAACTGGCGCAGGCGTTGAAGAAAGTGGTCGAAACGCCGGACGCCGCACTCTCGGAAGTAGATCGGCGGCGGCTCGCGCCCACGGCGGTGCCCACCGCCCAGGTGACCCCGCCCCCCACGATTGATCCCCGCCTCATCACCGCGCAAAGCGCCGCCAAGGTGACGCAGTTGCACGTTTTGCGTGGTCACAAAGGGATGATTTGGCATGTCACTTTTAACCCCGATGGCGGGATGGTGGCCTCGGTGAGCAATGACCATACCGTGCAAGTGTGGTTGGCGAGTGTGGGCATGCTGGCCCGCGCGTTTGAAGGCCACACCGATGTTTTGTGGGGCGCGGCCTTTAGCCCCGACGGGCGGTGGCTGGCCTCGGGCGGACGCGATAAAACCATTTGCCTGTGGGAAGTGGCCTCGGGGCAGTTGGTGCGGACTCTGCAACAATCGAATGGCGTGACCAGTTTGGCGTTTAGCCCGGATGGCAAGTGGCTGGCTTCCGGTAGTCACGACTCGACCATTAACTTGTGGGATACCACCACCGGAAAATTGATCCGCACCCTGCGCGGGCATACCAGCCGCGTGAGTGGCGTGGCCTTTGCGCCCGATGGGACTCTGCTTATCTCGGGCGCGCTCGATGGCACGGTGCGCGTGTGGAATGTGAAAAATGTTTTCGGCCCCCCGCACCCCAATCTCGAAGGCCACGCGGCCTCAGTGTGGGGTGTGGCGGTGAGCCGCGACGGGCGTTATGTGGCGGGCGGCGCGGACAAAACGGTGCGCGTGTGGGACCTGGCCACCGGGCGTTTACTGGTCACCGGCGAGGGGCATGAGAATACCGTGAGCAGTGTGGCGTTCAGCCCAGATGGGCAACTGCTCTTGTCGGGGGGGAATGATGAAAAGATGTGCCTGTGGGAAATGCAGACGGGGCAACTCTTGCACATGTGGCACAAGCACGCCGCCGAAGTCAACAGCGTGGCCTTCAGCCCCGACGGTCACTTGCTGGCCTCGGGCAGTGTGGATGGCACGGTGCGGGTGTGGAGCGTGGCTCAAACCTGAGACAATTCAGGTGCGACGCACTTCTAAAGTGCGTCGCACCTTTTATTTCAACTGGCTCTATCGGCTTTAACGAGAAACTGATGTAGGTCGGGCTTGTAGCCCGACACGTGGCGCGGCAAAAACCGTCGCGCTACAAGCGCGACCTACGCCAATCCTGTCAAAAACGGTAGAGCTTTTCAACTTACACCGCCAAACTTTCCCCCGGCTTCAGCACCGTCACCTTCGATCCAGCTTCCGCCTCCACCCGCTTGGCCCACGCACCCGCATCCACCGCAATCAAATCCCAGGTGTTGTAATGCACGGGGATGACGTGTTTGGCTTGTAGCAGTTTCGCCGCGCGCACCGCGTCGTCCGGCCCCATGGTGAAATTGTCGCCAATGGGGATGACGGCTAAGTCCAGCCCCTCTTCACCAATCAACTTCATATCGCCAAACAAGCCCGTGTCGCAGGCGAGATAGATTTTCTTGCCCTCGGCGGTGAGCAGGAACCCGCACGGGTTACCGCCATACGAGCCGTCGGGCAGGGCCGAGCCGTGCAGGGCCAAAGTCAACTTGAGGTAGCCGAAGGGGTGCTGATGCCCCCCGCCCAAATGTTGCGGGTGCGCCTTTACGCCTTGCGCCTCAGCCCAGTTAGCAATCTCGAAAACGCTAATCAGCGTGGCGTTGGTGCGCTTGGCAATGGTCACCGCATCCCCCACATGGTCGCCGTGTCCGTGCGAGACGAGGATGAAATCGGCTTGCGCCTGCTCGGCGGCGATGGCCGCCGCCGGGTTGCCCGTAAAGAACGGGTCAATCAATAGTTTGTGTTGGCCCACGGTGAGTAGGCCCGTGCCGTGACCGTACCAGGTGTAAGTGAGGGACATGAGAGGCTCCGTTTCTGAGAGGGTAAGGGGATGATAAGAAGTGAACAGTGAACAGTAAGCAGTGTTTACTGTGACTGATGACTGATAACTGGTTACTGATGACTGACTATTTCAATCCGGTCACACTCCACGCTTTCACCCCTTCATCAATGCCTTTCAAATACAGGCCCGTCACTTCTTCGGCGACGATGAAATCTTTGACCAGCGCATAGGTCGAGTCGCTAATCAAAGTCTGGTCGCCGAGGGCCGCGCCGCAGAGGCGCGAAGCCAGATTCACGTCGCGGCCAATGGCGGTGTATTCCAGCCGCCGCACCGAGCCGAAGTTGCCCATCATGGTCTCGCCGGTGCTGATGCCAATGCCGATGGGGGGCAGGGGGACGCGGTCGCGCCATTTGTCCATGACCACGTGATGGGCGCGGTGCATGTCGAGGGCCAGGCGCACCGCGCGGGTGGCGTGGTCGGGTTGGCGCTCGGGGGCGTTGAAAATCGCCATCACACAGTCACCCACGTATTTATCGAGCATCCCCTCATAAGACAGCACGAGGTCGGTGAGCGCGGAGAGGTGGTCGTTGAGGATGGCTTGCAAAATCTCCGGCGCCAGTTTTTCGGACATGGCGGTGAAGCCGCGAATGTCGGAGAAGAGCGTGGTGATGGTGAGCCGCTCGCTGGTGAGCAGGTCGCGGTCGGCGGTGGCGAGCAGGCGCTTCATCACTTGCGGGCCGACGCATTGCCCAAACGCGCCGCGCAGTTTTTCGGTTTCGAGACTTTCGAAGATGGCGGTGTCCATCTGACTGCCGATGGCGCGCAAAATGTCGAGATCATTGCGCGTGAACGCCTCACGGCCTTTGCGATTGACCACGCCCAGCACCCCGATGAGACGGCTTTCGAGGATGAGGGGGACGCCCACGATCGCACGGATGGCTGACCCCACCGGGGCGCGGCTGACCAGCGTGGCCGCGCGAATGGCTTCGTCGGAGAGCGCGCGGATGATATGGGCCACATCATCGTTGGCGAACAGGTTGGCGTCGGTGGCGGCGCGCAGTTCGAGTTCGTTACCGGCGCGGTCGTAGAGCATGAGGAACCCGGTCTCGGCGGTGAGGCTTTGGCAGACTTCGGCCAGCACCGCGTCGAGCATGGCTTGAAAGCCCAGGTCTTCGTCGCGGATATGATCAATGCGGTAAATGGTTTCGAGTTCCACCTGGCGGCGGCGCAGTTCGCGCAGGGTGCGCGCGTGGTGCATGGCCGAGTCCACTTGCGAGAGCGCGGCGGTGACGAGGGTGTGCTCTTCGCCATTGAACGGGGTATCGGCGTTGAGCAGGATGACCGCGCCGAGGTTGTTCCCTTCCACTGTGAGGGGCGCGGCGAGACAGTGGGTATGCCGCCGGTTCCGCAGGGTGAAGTCGGCGTTGAGGAAAGTCGCTTCGGTGAGGGCGGCGGCTTTTTCAGCGAGGGCGCGCAAGTCGGCTTCGGTTTCGGCCTCGAATACGGCGGCGCGGTCGGTCACCGCGCGGAGTTGGAGTTCGTGGGTGTCGTCATCGCGCAGACAGAGCAGACACAGTTCAGCATCTACCGCGTCGGCCAGCGTGGTGACGATAGCGGAGGTCATCTCGCGCTCGTCGTCGGCGGTGTCGCGGATGCGGTCAATGGCGCGCATCACCGCGAGGGTGCGGTCGCGCCATTTGAGGAGGTCGGAGGGAGAGAGGGTGGGCATGGGAGTTTTTCCAACTGGCAAAATTAAACCACGGATTACACAGATGCCGCGGATTTTTCAACCATAAAAATCCGTGGCATCAGTGAAATCTGTGGTTACGACACTACCTTAAGTTCTCTGCCCACCTTTGCGAATACGTCCAACCCCTTATCTAAATCCTCGCGGCTATGGGCGGCGGAGATCATCACACGGATGCGGGCTTTGCCTTTGGCCACCGTCGGGAAGCCAATCGCCATGGCGAACACACCGTTTTCAAAGAGCGCGCGGCTGAACTGTTGAGCGAGTTGCGCTTCGCCGAGCATGACAGGCGTGATGGGTGTGGCGCTCACCCCGGTGTCGAAGCCCAGACCTTTCATCTCGGTCTTGAAGTAATTGGCGTTGGCCCACAGCCGATCCACCAATTCGGTGGAGGCTTCGAGCAAATCGAGCGCGGCGAGACACGCGGCGGCGTCGGGCACGGTGACCGCGGACGAGAAGAGGAACGGCCGCCCCCGCTGACGGAGCCACTCGATGATGGTCTTGTTCCCCGCGACCACGCCGCCGACCACGCCAAAGGCTTTCGAGAGCGTGCCGACTTCGACATCCACCTGGCCGTGCAACCCAAAATGGTCCACGATGCCGCGCCCGCCGCGCCCCAGCACGCCCTCGCCGTGGGCGTCGTCCACCATCAGCAGAATATCTTCTTCTTTAGCGATGGCGGCGATGGCGGGGAGGGGGGCGATGTCGCCATCCATGCTAAAGACGCCATCGGTGATGATGAGCGCGCGCCGGTAAGGGCGTTCAACTGAATGCCCGTCCTTCTCGGCGGCGATGACCGCCTTGAGATTCTCGGGGGAGTTGTGGTCGTAGGCCACAATCTTCGCGCCCGAGAGGCGGCACCCATCAATAATGGAAGCGTGATTGAGGCGGTCGGAGAAAATGACATCGTCCTTGCCGACCAGCGCCGGGATGGTGGCGAGATTGGCGGTGAACCCGGATTGAAAAGTAATCGCGGCTTCCACGCCTTTAAACTCGGCGAGCCGCTGTTCGAGTTCGAGATGCAGGTTCATGGTGCCGGCAATTGAGCGTACTGCGGCTGGACCCACGCCGTATTGCTTGACCGAATCTTGCACGGCCTGCACCAGCCGGGGATGATTGGCGAGGCCCAGGTAATTGTTGGAGCAAAAGTTGAGAACGGACTTGCCATCCACGGTGAGCCACGCGCCCTGTGGCGAACTGAGCGTGCGGATGGTGTTATAGAGGCCCTGCTGACGGAGCGAATCGAGTTCCTGAGAAATCCAATCGAGTTTAGACATAGTGTCCTCCACGCCCCATTATATGACGGAAGATGGATGGAGACGAAGGACGGAAGACGACGGACGATAAACTAAAGGCTATTACGCTATTGGCGGCGGGGTTTCTTGCGGCCTTCGGCTTTGGTCTTGCGTTGGCTGGTGAGTGCCAGCTTCTTCGCGCGGGGTAGTTTTTTTATAGCGCGTTCGCGGCGCATGGCGTCGGCGCGGGTGGGGAATTCTTCGGAGTAAAGGAGTTTAACGGGGCGGCGGGTTTGGGTGTATTTGGCGCCGCGCCCGGCATTGTGGACTCGGACGCGCTTATCAACATCCACCGCCCAGCCGGTGTACAGGGTGTTGTCGGAACAGCGGACGATGTAGACGAAGGGCACAGGCTTTAAAAAGTGATGAGTGAAAAGTGAGACCACTGCGAGGAATTACTTTTTACTC
>CAYUFY010000301.1:0-6583 GCA_964443795.1 uncultured Anaerolineales bacterium
CGTATAACCTCCGCCACGCTTGGCTCCGCGCCCTCGCTTATTTCGCCGCGTGCTTCGGCCTGAGCGCGCTCGTCGGCGTGCTCCCCGCGCTTGTGCGTGAGCCGCTGGTCACCCCGGCCCAACTCGCCGACCCCAGCTGGCTGGCTTTCACCGCGCTCTGCCTCAGCGTGATTTTTGTCGGCTACTACATCATTTGGCCCAAAGGTACGCTCACGCACGGGCGCGCGCTCCACTGGCCCACGGTCATCGGCTTTGGCTTGCTGTGGGGACTGAGTGAGGGGCAACTTTTTCTCTCCATCTTCGCGCTTTGCCAGCGGCTCATCCTGTCTCCGGTGTGGGCAACATTGGCGGCCTTCACGCTCATCTCCGCCTTCATTGGCGTGTGGCATCAGTTCTATTGGGATATTTACGTCGCCCCCGATCACAATATTCCCGAATGGAACGCCAAAAAAGTTTTGTTCGCCCACATCCCCAATCTCATCGTCACCCTGACCTATCTCACGCTCTATAGCAACGGGGGGCTGTTTGTTTTGTTCCAGACGATGGCGTTGGTTGGCTCAACGTACTTTATGCGCTTCCCGCCGTTTCCTTTCAATTCCAGGTGACAGTCACTGGGCATTAATGGGTGATGCAATAACCAAACTTAGGTGCGCCCAGTGACTGTCACCTGCTTGCCCTAAATTTTCGATTGCTCATCACGCCCCTTGTAAGCTCGGCTTGCCCTGATTGCCACAGCCGAAAATCTGTGTCATCAGTGTAATCCGTGGTTGCAGATAATGCCTCTCACTTCCTCCGACCTCCTCAATCATCGCTATCGCATCCTCCGCACGCTGGGGCGGGGCGGCATGGGCGCGGTCTACCTCGCCACGGATGAGTCGCTGGGAGTGGAGGTGGCCGTCAAGGAAAACCTCAACCTCTCCCCCGAGTCCGAAAGACAATTCAAACGCGAGGCCACCCTGCTGGCAGGCCTGCGTCACAATCATCTCCCGCGCGTCACCGACCACTTCGTCCTCGCCGACCACCAATACCTCATCATGGATTACGTCGAGGGCGAGGACTTGCAGGCGCGCCTCAAACGCCTCGGCCCACTGCCCGAGGCCGAGGTCATCGCCTGGGCCACGCAAATCGCGGGGGCGCTCACCTACCTGCACACGCAGGATCCGCCCGTCATCCATCGCGACATCAAACCCTCCAACATCAAACTCACCACTTCCGGCGAGGCCATGCTCGTGGACTTCGGTCTGGCCAAAGCCACGCAGATGGGGCAAAAGACCACGACCGGCGCGCTCGGTGTGACCCCCGGCTTTGCGCCGCCCGAGCAGTACGGCACCGGCTCCACCGACGCCCGCACCGACGAATACGCGCTCACCGCCACCCTCTATAACCTGCTCACCGGCCAACTCCCACCAGATTCAATGGATCGGCTTGTCGGCACCTCGCGGCTGACACCCATCACCGAGCTCCGCCCCGACCTCCCGCCGCACGTCGCCGCCACCATCGAGCGCGCGTTTGGCCTGCGCCCCATTGAGCGCCTCCCCGACCTCGAAACTTTCCGCGCCGCCCTCAGCGGCGAAATTCCCCTCCCGCCCCCGGTCGTCACCGCCGCCCCGCGCCGCCCGCGCCTGTTGCCCGACACCGCGCAAGTCGAACCCGCGCCGACACTGCAACCCGAACCAACACCTCGACCTCCCAGCCCCGTCCTGTTGGGTTTGCGCGCCGGCTTCAATTTTTTGCTTCTTGCCACACTCATCCTCGGGGGCTACTATTTTCTGATGACCCTCTTGCCATTTTGGGTGAGCGATTGGCTGACCGCCTCCCAAGAAGCGCAAGTGACCGCGCCCCTGGCGACCGCGCGCGCCTTCGCTACCCCGGCCCCCGCGACGGCCTCTCCGACCGAAGCGCTGGCCACCCCGAACATCACCCTCGCCCCAACCCTTGTGGCCCACGCGACCACCGCTCCTAACCCCGGCGCCTCCGGCCCCCCCGAACTGCTCACGGTCGCCAACGCGCGGGGTTTGGCCTCTTTGGGGACACTCCCGGCCACCACCGCCGGGACCGCGCCCTTCGCCCTCAGCCCCGACGGTGAATTGATCGCCATCCCCTCCACCGAGGGCTTTGATGTTTACAAGATTGTCACCGGCGAAAAAATTTCCAGCGCGCAAGGCTTTCTCCGCAGTCGCCGCATTCAGGCCCTGGCCTTTCGCGGCGACGAGGTCTTTGTGCAAATGCCCGACGAGATTCTGCGCTGGAGCCTGACGCGCGGCATTTTTGGCGAGCGGTTCAGTATTGCCGGGAGCGGCCTCGTCCTCAGCCCCGATCTCGCGCTCATGGCCCTCACCGGCGACCGGGTCATCAACATCTTTGAAATCGAAACCGGGCGCGGCCTTGCCAACATCGGCTCGCCGGATGTGAATTACTTTTACGCCTTCTCGCCCGACCATACGCGCATTGCCCTCGCCGATGGCGGGACGGCGCTTGAATTGTGGGACACGGCCACCGGCGCGCTCGCCGTGCGCCTCAACGGTCATGGCGAACCGATTCGGCAATTGGTCTTTAGCGCGGATGGCAGTTTGCTCGTGGCGGCCTCTGGCGATGTGTGGGACCTCGCCACCGGGGCGCTGTTCGCCACCTTCGACAGCTCCACCGACCTCGTGGCCGTCAGCCCCGACGCGCAACTCATCTTCGGCGCGGATGGCTCGGTGTGGACGACCTCCAACGGTAAGCAACTCGCCACGGTTAATTTGCCCGCCCCCAGCCGCATGATTTTCACGCCCGACCAGAAACAACTCATCGTGCAGGCTGGCAACCAAGTGGCTTATTACGGTTCCCGCGCGGGCGCAGATATTGCGAGCGGGGCCACGCCTACCGCCGTCGCCGCCGCCCCCACGCGCGAGGCCATCGCCCGCCTCAATGTCTCGCGGCTCATCAATCAAGAGCGGCTGGGGACGGGCAACTATGTTCACCTGGCTCTCAGCCCGGATGGGTACACCCTCGCCGCGCTCAGTGTGGCCGGCATTGATTTCTTCGATACCGCCACGCGCCAACAAAAAGATTCGCTCACCGGGCTGGGCCGCCTCACCGAGATCGGCTACCTGGGCAACGATTTCATGCTCGTGGTCAAAGCCAGTGGCACGGTGGAGCGTTGGGACCTGGCCACGAAAACCGCCAAGCAAAGTTACAACTACATCGGGCATGGCCTCACCCTCTCGCCCGATGGTAAACTGTTTGCGTTGCAGGATAAATATATTCAAGTGATCGAAGTGGCCTCGGGCAAAATTCTGCACAGCCTCGGGTCGGCGGACGCGCCCCACTCGTTCCTCTTCACGCCCGACTCCAAATATCTCGCCATCACCAGCGGCACCGCCGTGGGCTTGTGGGATGTGACCACCGGCCAAAACACTGGCACGGCGGGCGGGCACGGCATTCAAACCACTGGCCTCGCCTTCGCCAACGGCAAAATGGCCGCGGCCTCCGGCGATGTGTGGGACCTGACCACCACCGACCCGCTGGCCGCGTTCACCAGCAACACCCCCGGCCTGGCCGTCAGCCCCGACGCCACACTCATTCTCGGCTACGACGGCTCGGCCTGGGATGGCGAGACCGGCCAATTTGTCGGCACGCTGGCGGGTGTAGACAGCGCCATTGCTTCAGCGCTCTTCACGCCCGATAGCCAGCAAGTTTTTTGGCTCACCAGCGGCGGCGCGCTTCAGGCGTGGGCTTTGCGAAAGATGACTTCCACCTGGAGTGACGCGCCCGACGCGTCACTCAACTCGGGCGTTATCGTGTCCCCGAGCGTCACGAACCTCGCGCTCGCCGGGTGGTGGGGGACCGATGCGTTTCTCCAGTCCCGCCTCGTCCGCGACTCGGCCAACTTGCCCGTGGAAATTTATAGCGGCGAGAGTTACGCCACCTTCGCCCTCGCGCCGGACGGCCAAACTTTCGGGGCCGTGAGCCGCGCGGGCGTGGATATGCTCGACCTCACCTCGGGCGACCTCACCGGGCGCTTCCGTGATTTCCTCGACCCCGACCAAATTGCCGAAATCGCCTTCACCCATGATTCATTGCTGGTGTTGAAAACTTATGGCGGCGTGGAGCGCTGGGATTTGACCGACCAAACGCTCACCCAACGCTATAACGTCTTCGGCCACTCCCTCACCGCCAGCCCCGATGGCCAGTGGTTGGCCGTGCAACTTGACCGCGCCGTGCAAGTGCTTGATGCGGCTTCTGGCGCAATCGTTTATTCCCTCTCACCCGCTACCGCGCAACACGCCTTTGCCTTCACGCCCGATAGTCAATTCATCGTCATCGCCAATGCCGAGACGGTCACGGTGTACGACCTCGCCACCGGCAAACGGGCGCGCACAATGCGCGGGCATACCGGCAAAACCGGCGGGCTGGTGTTCAACGCCGGGGGCACGCAACTCCTCGCGGCCAGCGGCGATGTGTGGGATTTCGCCAGCGGCACGCTCCTCGTCAAATACACCAGCACCGCGTCACAAATCGCCCTCAGCCCGCAGGCTGAGCTTGTCGAAGCCCACCTCCTCGCGGGCGATGATGGCTTGATCCGTTCGGTGGCGACCGGGGAAATCGTCGCGACGCTCACCGAGGCGCGGGGTAGGGCGCTCCACCTGGCCTTCTCCCCCGACGGCCAGCAACTGCTCTGGCACACCGCCGCCAATGTGATTTACGCGTGGCGGCTTACCGAGGAGAAATTCACGCCGCCGGTCAGCGTGGCCTCGTCGGCCATCACCGCCGCCAATGCCAAAGACCTCGCCCTGCAAAAGTGGTGGGGCAAAGGCCGCTTGCTCAACGCCCACTGGTCGCCGGATGAAAAATATTTGGCGGTCAACACCCCGCAGAACACCATCATCTATTCCGGCGACGACCTCGCGCCGGTGCAGACTTATTGGCAATCCGCCGTGCTCGCGTTGGACGGGCAGGGCCGCGCGGTCATCACTACCACCGCCGGGTTGCAACTCATCGAAGTGGCCTCGGGCCAGGTGCAGGCCACATTCCCCATCACCGGCATCACCGTCGCCGTCTTTCAGCGGGATGGCAAAACGCTTGCGGTGGGCGGCGGCTTCGGGCAGACAAAAAATCTTGATGGCGTGGGGTTGCTCACCCTCAGCACGGGCGCGCTCCAAATGCTCGAAGAACCGAAAGGTTTTTACAAAGGCCTTACCGAACTCAGCTACTCGCCCGATGGCAAAATTTTGCTTGAGACCCTGCAAGGCGCGCTCACCCTGTGGGATGTGGCGACGGGCAAGAAAGTGCGCGCCACCATCCCCAATGTCACCCGGCCGCCGAGCGTTTCGCCCAGCGGCAAGTACATCGCCTACTTCACCAATAAATTTGTGGTCGAGAGTCTGGTCGAGGGTGGGGTCCTGCGCGAGATCAACGCCGATGGCACGCCGTACTTCGCCTCGGGCGTGGATATTGACCCGTTCCGTCCGCTCACCTATGCCCTGCTTTCGGATGATGAATTGCTGGTGTTTTACCAACGCGTGCGCGGGCGCGACCTGGCGCTTGTCAAATGGAGCGGTCTCGGTAGTTCCGTGAGTCAACAACTCCTGCTCAACAGTTTTGGCGACTTCGATGAGATGAGCGGCCTGTATTCCGCGACTTATCTGGCCGACCGCCTCGCCCGCGTCCCGGCGTTGGGCCTCAGCCCGGCGGGCAAGAAATTTTTCACCCTCACCGAAGATGGCGCGGCCCGGGTGTGGGACGTGGCCTCGGGCCAAACCCAGGCGACCACCGCGCCCGATTACGTGAACGACTTCACCCTCGCGCTCGACGGGAAGACGGCCTTGCTCCCCGACGCGCTCGGCGGCCTCGCGCGGTTGGACCTGGCCTCGGGCGGAGTCGAGACCCAGCGCGGCAACTGGTTCCCGGCGCGGATGGCGTTTATGAGCGAGCGCCTTATTCTGCTCATGCACGGCGATGGGCAACTGACTTATCTCGATTGGGACACGGGCCGCGCCGCTGAAGACGCCTCCGGCGATTTATTCCGCATTCCCGGTTTCTTCGCGGCGACCCCCGACCACCAGTTGTTTGCCTTGTGGCAGACCGCGCGCCCGCGCAATTTCCTCAACGTCTTTGGCTACGACCTTGCGCAACCCGCGCACACTTTTGGCTCATTCACCAAAGCCGAGGCATTTGCCTTCTCGCCCGATGGCGCTCTGCTGGCCATCGTGAACGGCAAAAATATCGAGTTGTGGAATACACAGACCCGCGCGCGGGTTGGGGTCATCGCGTCCACGCGCAAGACCGTGGGGGCGCTGGTTTTCTCGCCGGATGGGCAACGGCTCTATACCGCAGGCGGCGACCTCGCCGAGATTGCTAGTCTGTCCGTCGTCGCGTCTTTCGATAGTCAGGCAACGCAAATCGCGCTCAGCCCCAACGGCCAGGTGTTAGTTGGCGACGATGGCGCGGTGTGGGACACGGCGAGCGGGGCGCTCCTCACCACGTTATCGCAAACCGGTGGCCGCGCCGCACATTTGGCTTTCACGCCGGATGGCAAAACCTTGATTTGGCAAACCGGGGAGGGGGTGGGGGAGGTGTGGGGGAGGTAGAGGGGAACGAG